>NZ_JAZDUE010000009.1:0-229819 GCF_036350515.1 Gordonia prachuapensis
ACACCAACCCCACGCCCTTCATCTGGCACAAAACCGCAGACGAAATCCTGCAACGCCTCGCCGGCTACTGCGCCGCGATCAACGAGAACAACAATTAAACGACGAATCTACCTGACAGGACACTAGGCGAGCACGCGTATCGAAACCAGTTGCACTGACCACGATCTCGATACGCCGGCTCGCAAGCTCACCGGCTACTCGATCAACGGGGGCAACCGGCTACTCGATCAACGGATGAACCCACTCGGTCAACGCGCGAACCGCACGCCTCACCCGGCCGTCGTCCGCCGCCGCGCCCGCGATGCCGTGACCGTCGTGCCCATGCTGGCGAACACGATCAGCATGATCGCCCCGAGCCGGACTGCGCCCAGGGACTGATCGAGCAGCAGCCAGCCGGCCACCGCGGCGACGATGGGCTCCAGACTCAGCAGCACCCCGAACACGTGCTTGGGGAGGCGGCGCACCGCGGCGAACTCCAGGGAGTACGGGATCACCGACGCGAGCACGGCGACGGCCGCCGCGAACGCCAGCAGCCGCACGTCGGTGAACGCCGCCGCCGCACCCGAGGCACCCAGCGGAGCGACCACCATGGCCGACACCACCAACGCCACGGCCAGACCGTCGTTGCCGGGCACGAGCCGACCCGCGGTCGAACTGGTCAGGATGTACCCGGCCCAGAACGCCCCGGCCAACAGTGCGAACGCCACGCCGACGAGGTCGAGCCCGTCGGCATGCAGCACCCCCTCCACGCCCAGCAGTCCCATGCCGACCACCGCCAGCGACACCCAGGCGAGATCGGCGCGGCTCCGCGACAGCGCGGCGGCCAGGATCAGGGGACCGGCGAACTCGATCGACACCGCCACACCGAGCGGTATCCGATCGATCGCCGAGTAGAACGCCGCGTTCATGGCGCCGATGGCGATCCCGAATGCCAGAACGGCCGTCCATTCCGTACGCGTCCACCGCCGGATGTCCGGCCGGATCACCACCAGCAGGATCAGTGCCGCAATGGCCAGACGCAGTGTGGTCGCCCCGAGTGCCCCCACATGCGGGAACAGGTGAACGGCGAGAGCGGCGCCGAACTGCAACGAGATACACGATCCGAGGATCATCAACACGGCCGGACCGGTCTGGTCCACACCGCCGCAACCCGATCGCCTTGTCGTCGCCGTCGCTCTCATGCTGACAGCATCACGCGCCGAATCCGGTCAGTCCAGTGAATGTTTTCGCGTGATATCCATCAGATTCTCTTACCATTGGAGGGTGCTGAACGTGACCCGGCTGCGCATCCTCCGTGAGCTGCATCTGCGCGGCACCCTGGCGCAGGTCGCCGACGCGCTGTCGTACAGCCCGTCAGCGATCTCACAGCAGTTGTCCCTGCTCGAACGCGAGGTCGGCGTCCCGCTGCTCGAGCACGTCGGCCGCCGAGTCCGCCTGACCGACGACGCGGTCACCCTGGTGGGACACACCGAGGTGGTGCTGGCACAGCTCGAGCAGGCCGAAGCCGAACTCGCGGCCACCCAGCCGAGCGTCAGCGGTACATTGCGCGTCGCCTCGTTCCAGTCCGTGGCGCTCGAGATCGTGCCCCCGGCCCTGACCCGGCTGAACGAGGCCTACCCCGCCCTGCAGGTCGAGATCACGCAGCGCGTGGTCGACGCCGCATTCAGCGGCCTGCTCGCTCACGACTTCGACCTCATCCTCGGCGAGGAGTATCCCGACCTGCCCGACCCTCCGCGAACCGGAACCGACCGCGCCGACCTCGTGCGCGATTCGCTGTTCCTCGCCGTGCCCTCTCACGGTCCATGGGCACAGACGCCAGAGAGGATCGCCGACCTGGCCGACGCACCGTGGGCCCTGGACCCGGAGGGAACCGCCAGCGGCGACTGGGGGCGGGCCGTCTGTCGTGGTGCGGGTTTCGAACCGCGGGTGATGCTCGAGGGCCCGGATCCGTTGCTGCATGCGCAGATGGTCCGGACCGGACATGCCTTGGCGTTCGTCACCGCGCTCATCGCCGCCGAACACCTGCGCGGTGCACAGCTCGCCGCCCTGCCGGGCGATCCGGAACGAATTCTGTACACGTCGGTGCGGGCCGGACGCACCGGCCACCCTGCCGTCGTCGCGTTTCGTGACGTGCTCGCACAGGTCGCGGCCGAGCGGCGTCTCGACGAGCCGCGCCACCGGTTGCGGGCAACCACGGGCTAGTCGGTCGCCACCGGACGCGGCCGTGTCGCTTTCGTTGCCTTTTCTAGGCCGTTCCGATGCCACAGCGGGGGCCTCGGGGTTCACTCGGGCGCCTATCCTGCACTCAAGCCGAGTGGGGGGCCGCCCGAAGGGATGGACCGCCGATGGGACGAGTACGTCACCATCGAATCGCCGCGGCCACCGCGGCGGTCGTCGCCGCGCTCGCGATCGGCGGATGCGCGGGCTCGGCACAGCCTCCGACTCCGGAGCCTGCTTCGCCACCGCCCGAGAACATCCCGGCCTCTTTCGACGTCACCTTCCGCTGGCTGACCGGAGGCGTGTTCGATGTGTTCGGACAGGAAGGCACCTTCGTCCGTGCCTTCGTCGAATCGTTTGAGCTGGCGAATGCCGGACGCTCGGCGGAGTGGGGATACCGGGGATTCGAGGACGCGGCACCGTCGAACATCGGGCAGATGGTCGAGTTCTACCCGTCGGAGACGACCGAGACCAATCCCGGTGTGGGCACTGCGTTCTTCACCGGCCTCCGTCGCGTCGACAAGGCGGACTGGACTCGAATCGTACTGTGCCGCTATGGGTATCGATCGATCAAGATGACCGACGGTGAATGGTCGATTCGACTCGACGCGCCACGGCCGGTCGAGATCGACTTCCGCCGCAGCGGGGTTCTCCCACCGGGTAACACCCGCGGGACCGCACGGACGCCCGACGGTGATGTCTTCGGCGACTGGCATGTGACCCGATACGACTTCGCGGCGGTCTACCCGCGCACCACCGCCGATGAGCATGCGTGCGCGGCCGCTGCTCCGGCCGAAGTGCCGTCTCGTCTGCCCGGCCAGACCGATTCGCCCTGGCCGCCAATGCCGCCGGACCCGGGATGGTGGACTTCATCGCCGCTGTGATGGTTGCCGCTGTGATGATCGCGGTTTCGATGTCGGCGTGAACCCTGCCCCTTTCAAGGTATAGCGGGGACCGGGGCTTGCCGCAAGGCCCCCGGCACGCTGCACAATGGTCTCCTCTGCGTGCGCCGACACCGACTGCGCGGAGCCTTCGCCCGCCGCCGATCACCGTCCAACCGTTGCCGCGTTGTGCCCAAACCTTCACTCCGACAGTGCCACCGATCCATCCTTGCCTGATCCCGGGAGCCGCCCACATGCCACCGTTGACCACGTCCGTTTTCGATCTCGCCGCCCATCCCGCCAAGGACGAGCCCGCCCGGATCACCGACGACGAGCGGCACTTCGCCGCGATGTCGACCAGCCTCGACGAGCTGATCGCCGACCTCACCTCTCGCCTCGACGTGCTGCGGAGGACATCCGCACGCAAAGGCAAGCAGGCGATCGAACGTGATCTGGAGATCCACGAACTGAACCGACGACTGCGCACGCTGCGACGCTTCCGCCTGGATCTGTGCCTGGGCCGGATCGTCAGCGGCAATCCGGAGGACGGCTCCGTCGAGGTCCACTACATCGGCCGCATCGGACTGACCGACCGAACCGGACGTCAACTCCTGATCGACTGGCGGGCGCCGGCCGCTGCACCGTTCTTCTCGGCCACGCCCGCACATCCGATGGGGCTACGGAGCCGGCGTCGGTACCGGTGGGGGCGCGGTCAGATCGTCGACTATTGGGACGAGGTGTTCACCACCGACGCCGCCGACGACGGATCGCTGGTCCTCGACGACGACTCGGCGTTCATCGCCGGTCTCGGCGCGAGCCGTTCGCCACGCATGCGGGATGTGCTGAGCACGATCGCGTCCGATCAGGACACCATCGTGCGCGCCGACTCGCACGGTGCCCTGGCGGTCGACGGCGGCCCCGGCACCGGCAAGACGGTGGTGGCGCTGCATCGCGCCGCCTACCTGCTCTACGCCGACCCGCGTCTGGCGGGCAACCGCGGAGGTGTGCTGGTGGTGGGCCCGCACGAGCCCTACCTCGGATACATCGCCGATGTGCTGCCGAGCCTCGGCGAGGAGAGCGTGCAGACGGTGACGCTGCGCGACCTGCTCCCCGAGGGCGCCCGCGCACGGCCCGAGACCGATCCCACGGTGGCCCGGTTGAAAGCATCCTCCTCGATGGTCGATGCGATCGAACCCGCGGTGCGGTTCTACGAGACCCCGCCGACGACATCGATGACAGTGGAGACCGACTGGGCCGATGTGGTTCTCACCCGACCGGACTGGGCGGAGGCCTTCGCCGCGCCGGAGGCGGGCACACCCCATAACGAGGCGCGTGACCAGGTGTGGGAGGCCTTGGTGGACATCATCATCGCGAAACACGATCGCGACGTTCCGACGACTCAACTTCGGAACTCGTTGGCAGACAATGAAGAACTGACGTCGACTCTCGGCCGGGCGTGGCCGATCCTGGAGTACACCGATCTGGTCGGCGACCTCTGGTCGGTGCCCGCCTATCTGCGGCTGTGTGCCCCCGAACTGGTTCGTGACGACGTCGCCGCACTGCAGCGCACCGATGTCGATGCGTGGACCACATCGGATCTACCGCTCCTGGACGCCGCACGTCGCCGACTCGGGGACCCGGCCGCATCGCGGCGACGACGTCACGCCGAGGCGCAGCGGCGCGCGGGCCACGACCGGATGGAGCGCGTCGTCGACGAGCTGCTCGACTCCAGCACCTACGACGACGGCGAGGGCCTGATGTCGATGTTGCGCAGTACGGACCTACGCGACGTCCTCGACGACGCCGACACTGTGCCCACGAACGACGCCGATGTCCTGGCCGGACCGTTCGCCCACATCATCGTCGATGAGGCCCAGGAACTCACCGACGCCGAATGGCAGATGTTGTTGGCGCGCTGCCCATCTCGCAGCTTCACCGTGGTCGGCGATCGCGCCCAGGCACGTTCGGGGTTCACCGATACATGGACCGAACGCCTCGAGCGCGTCGGGCTGCGCGACGTCACGATGGCGTCGCTGACAGTGAATTACCGTACGCCGGAAGAGATCATGACCCACGCGGAGCCGGTCATCCGCGCCGCCCTGCCCGATGCCAACGTTCCCACGTCCATCCGGAGCAGCGGCCTACCGGTCCGGCATGCCGCGGTGGGGGAACTCGACGAGATCCTCCGAGTATGGCTGGCGGAGAACGATGAGGGCACCGCGTGCGTGATCGGTGACCCCGCCTTCGTCGGCACCGCACGTGTGCGGTCGTTGTCCCCGCAGCAGGCCAAGGGACTGGAGTACGACCTGGTAGTGCTGGTCAACCCAGATGAATTCGGGTCCGGGGTCACCGGCGCGGTCGACCGCTATGTGGCGATGACGCGGGCGACGCGCGAGTTGGTCGTGCTCGATCAGTAGGCCGAGTTGACGTTGTCCATCGAGCCGTACCGGTGGGCCGCATAGTTGCAGGCTGCCACGATGTTGGAGACCGGGTTCCACACATCGAACGCGGTACCGTGCACGTGGTAGGCCGCGAAGGTCGGGTCGATCACCTGCAGCAGCCCCTTGGACGGGATGCCGGCAGCGGCGTTCGAGTCCCACAGGTTGATGGCCTGCGGGTTGCCGGTGGACTCACGCATGATGTTGCGGTGGATGGCGTCGTAGCTGCCGGGGATGTTGTTCGCCCGCATGATGTCGAGGGCCTCACGAATCCAGCCGTCCAGGTTGTTCGGGTAGACCGGCTTGGGCGCGGGTTTGGGCTCAGGGGCCGGTGCGGGAGCGGGGGCCGGTGTCGACGTCGCCGACGGCTCGCTCGGCAGCGCGGCGATCGCCTCCTCGGCCTTCTTCTGGATGTCTTCGGTCTTGGCCGTGGCCGTGATCTGCTGGTCGGCCCGGGCCGGCTCGTCGACGCTCACCGATGCGACGGTGACCAGCGCGGCGAATGCCAGCGTGACCGACCCGATGACGTGGCTGGAGCGAGAGTGAAGCAAGCCGCGGGTACGGCGAAGCGAGGTAGAGACAACATTCATGAGCGTGATTCCTGATTGGGCCGGCCGGATGGCGACCGGCAGCATCCAGCCCGCCGACACGCGCGATGCGCTCGGCCGAGATGATGCTTGGTGAACTTGTTGATCGGGCGAAGGGACGCCCGGCGCATGGCGCAAAACCCGTTCGGTCGGGTGGTCGTCTGGCGCGGCTCGCTCAGACAGCGGCGGTGATGACCCTGATGGCCAACACGAGTCCGCGGATTGCGCATGCGGGATGGTTCCGCATAGCTATTCGACTTTCTCGTGCTGGGCAGACCGTCGCCTGCCTCCTGGTAGGTAACAGATTGATATACGTTCCTGAGGAATGTCCAATAGAGGACGCTTACGACAGCCGCGCGAGCGGGGTGCGGCTGACCCCCCGAGCAGCGAGATAGGTCATTTGACCTGCGGTTTCCCAGACCCTCCCGGCTGTGACGGGTTTCACACAATCAATGTCAAGAGACGACACGTTTCCGCCGCCGATTCGTTACCCATACGACACCGTTCGCTACCGCACCTCTGAGGATCCGGATCGTGCTGTGACGTTGGCCCCGTCCCCTTTTCAGTGGCTGGCCAGCAGGGGTGTTCCGGTGTCACGATGAACTCGTCCGGGGTGCAATCAATCAGGGCCGGGGGTGGTCGGCATGTATCGCATGACTCGCCGATGGTCCGTGGCGCCTCTGTTCAGCAGCAATCCGCTCGTTCGCCGGTCAGACCGGGCCGAGGCGTTGGCTGCCTGCCTGGCGGCGATACTCGCGGTGGTGGCGATACCGCTCGCCGCTCTGGTGATGGGCAACGTCCACGACTCTCAGATCGCCGCCGTCGAGCAGCAGGCGCGGACCATCCAGCCGATAACGGCCACAGCGGTCGATGACGCGACGGCAGTCGCCACCGAAGCCACGCCGTCCGGCATCGTCACGGCACAGTGGACACACAACTCGGTGACGCACACCGACACCGTCACCACCGACGACATCACCATCGATGCCGGCGACCCTGTCACGGTGTGGGTCAATCCACGCGGCGAGTCCACGCTGCCGCCGATGACCGCCAACGACGCGGCGATCAGCGCAGCTCTGGCTGCGGTCGGGTTCTACCTGGCGGCCATCTCGCTCGTCATCGGATTCGTCGTGGCCGCACGAGCCATCGCCGACCGGTATCGCCGACGCCAGTGGGACGCCGGTCTCGCCCTGTTGACCGGCGACGGTGGCGACCAGCTCCGGCACTGACCGATGGGATCACTCGACGACACGACGAACGTGGTGATGTTGACTCTGGTCATCCTCACCGGCGCAACGGCATCGGCCTGTGCACTGACCGCCGCCTTCGTCTACCTTCGCCCGAACCCCCACCGCGACAACGACACCCGGGATCGATTGGCTCGACGCTGGCTGGTCGCCACCGCGGTGTTCGGGTTCACGGCGATCGGGTTACGGTTCGTCTGGGCGCTGATCGCCTGACGACTCAGACCGACGCCGCGGAGTTGGCCAGGCCTTCCAAAGTGGTTGTGGCGTCGATGTACTCCCCGACCCACCGTTCGATGACCGCCGATGTCTTCTCCACCTTCTCGAACTGACCGACCACCTGGCCGACCGGGTTGAAGGCGACGTCGATGCTCTCGTCGGGGTACTTGTGGGTGGCGGCGACGGCCATGCCGGACACCATGTACTGCAACGGCATTCCGAGCGGCTCGGGATTGTTCGGGTCCTCCCACGCCTCGGTCCAGTCGTTGCGCAGCATTCGGCATGGCTTGCCGGTGAACGACCGGCTGCGGACGGTGTCACGGCTTCCCGCGTTGACGTAGGCCGCCTGCTGCGTGGGGGTGTTCTCGGCCTCTTCCACCATCAGCCACTGCGACCCCGTCCATGCACCTTGGGTGCCCAGCGCCAGCGCCGCGGCGATCTGCTGGCCGCTGCCGATACCGCCGGCGGCGAGTACCGGACGCGGCGCGACCGCCTTGACGACCTGCGGCCACAGCACGATCGAGCCCACCTCGCCGCAGTGGCCGCCGCCTTCGCCGCCCTGCGCGATGATGATGTCCACGTCTGCGGCCGCGTGCTTGAGTGCCTGCTGCGGGGAGCCACACAGCGCGGCGACCTTGCGTCCGGACTCGTGGATCTTCTCGATCATGTCCGCCGGCGGGGTGCCGAGGGCGTTGGCGATCAGCTTCACCTTCGGATGCTGCAGCGCTATCTCCACCTGAGGCGTGGCGGTCGCCTCCGTCCAGCCGAGGAGCTGCAACGAGTTGTCGTCGTCCTCGTTCAACGGGACTCCGTGGTCGAGCAGCAGCTTGCGACCGAAGTCGAGTGTCTCGGCCGGCACCATCGACTGGAGCATCTTGGTGAGCTCCTCGGTCGACATGTCGGCGTCCATGCCCTCGTACTTGTTCGGGATGACGATGTCGACGCCGTATGGGTGGTCGCCGATGTGCTCGTCGATCCAGTTCAGCTCGACCTCGAGCTGCTCCGGCGTGAAGCCGACCGCGCCCAGCACACCGAATCCCCCCGCCTTGCTGACCGCGACCACCACGTCGCGGCAGTGGGTGAACGCGAAGATCGGGAACTCGATGCCGAGCTCGTCACAGATCGGGGTGTGCATGCGGGACTCCTTCAGCACCAGGGCTCGAACTAGAACGTGTTCTAATCTTGATACTAGACGGGGTCCCGCCCGACAAGTGGTTGGTCCCGGTCAGTCCGCCTGATCTGCCCGTGCCATCGCGTCGCCGTATTCGTCGAGGTCGATCTCCTCCGCGGTCACCGTCTTGGTGCCGTTGTAGACGTCGCGGTCGATCTCGTCGTCGGCGTTGGCCACCAGCATCGCGACGAAGGTGTCGCCGTTGACGTTGAGGAAGGTGCGGAAGATGCCGGTGAACCAGTCGACCGCGATGAGCAGGCCGATCGCCTCGAACGGGAGGTCGAGGGAGGTGGCGAGGAACATCGCGACGACCGGGAACCCGCCCGGAACGGTGATGGTGCCCATGTTGAGCAGGATCGCCAGGCCCATGCCGAGGGCGATCTGACCGAAGCTCAGCGAGATGTCGCCGGCCTGGGCCAGGAACATGACGACGATCATGTAGTTGAGGACGGCGCCGTAGGAACCCATCGTCAATCCCACGGACAGCGTGAAATTCGCGATCTTCTGGCTGACGCCGACCTTCTCGACGGTGTTCTTCAGGACCGTCGGGAACGTGACCGCCGAACTGGTCGTGGTGATCGCGATCGCGGTCTGCTCGCCGAGCTTGCCCGGCAGTTTCGCCGGGTTCAACCGGGTCCGCATGGTGACGACCACGACGAACAACGCGAACAGGATCAGCACCCCGATCAGCGTCGTGCCCAGGTACTTCAGGGCGGTGGTCACCACCGAGAAGCCCACGTCTCCGGCCAACGCGGCGAGCAGGCAGAAGACGCCCACCGGGGCGATGTACATGACCAGCCGGATCATCGTCAGCACGATCTGCTGGACCTGATCGATGAACGTGAGGACGCGGGTGTCGCCGGTCTTGGTGATCTGCATGCGCAGCGCGATGCCGAACAGCAGCGAGAAGATGATGATCGGCACCATCGTCGCGGTCGACATCGCCTCGAAGATGTTGGTGGACACGAAGTTCAGCAGGGTCTCCTGCCAGCCGAGCGCCTCGTCGGCCTCCGCCTCCAGCGAGGAGTCCAGTTCACCGTCGAACACCATGCCGGCACCGGGCTGGATGAGCACGCACAGCACCCAGGCCAGAACTGCCGCGACGAGCGAGAACCCCAGCATCCACTTGAAGGTGCGAAAGGCGATCCGACCGGTTCCGGCGCCGGTCATCGAGCCGGTCGCGACGATCACCGACGCCATCACCAGCGGCACGATCGACATCTGGATCAGCCGGATGAACATGTCACCGATGAACTCGAGGTTGGCCGCCCACTCGCCGACGATCAATCCGAAGACGATGCCGGCGATCGCGCCCACCCCGATCTGGAGCGCCGGATTGGTCAAGGCTTTGCGCATTGGTGTCCTCCACGAATTCGGTTTCCCGCCATCTGCCGGTTGCGCAGCATTCGCACCGGGTGGAACGTATGCCAGGAGCGCTACCGGCACATCGCGACAGCGTTGCCTGCGGGTTTCGGCGTCCTGTGTAGGCTCGAACCCGGCATCGCCCGACAGGGCATCACCGACACAACGGGCATCACCGGCACAACGGAGATCGGCCCGACATGAACGGGATCATCGACATGAGCGCACCCCTCACCCCCGAAGGCGACACCGCTGTCAACGACATCGCGCAACGGCACGGCCTGTCCCGCGATGCGGTGGTGTCGATGCTGGTCGCCGTGAACGCCGGCGGCGGCACCATGGCCCAGTTCTCGATCCCCGAACTCGGCGGATCCGGACAGTGGATGCGCGGCGGGATGACCATGGTCGGCAACATGTTCGACAACGCGTTGAAGGCCCGAGTCGACACCCTCTGCAATGAACTGGCGCAGATGCTGGCCACCATGACGGTGTTCCCTCCCGCTGCAGCGCCGGCCGGGGGTTTCGCGGCCAACAACTGGTGGCCGGCCGAACTGGGTTCGCCGAGTTCGTCGGGCGGACAGAATCATGTGCGCTACGCGATCTTCCCGGGCCCTCGTCGGCTGGCGATCAACATCGACGGCGTGGTCCGGATCTTCGACACCGGTGAGCACAACATCGGCGGCGTCCAGCAGCAACAGGGCGCAGCGTACGGACTGGTGACCTTCACGAGCCAGTTCGGCACCTTCGACGTGTCGAGTCTGCAGGAGCTGGGCACCCAGCCGGGTGACGGGCCGGCGGCAGCAGCCCCTCCCGAGGCGGCACCGGCGTTCGCCGCCCCCGAACCTCAAGCGCCGCAACCTCAAGCACCGCAGCCCCAAGGACCAGAGTCGCAGGCACCGTTGCCTCCCACCGGGTCTGACGACTCGGCCGGGATCATCAGCGCCATCGAGTCGCTCGCCGGGTTACATCAGCGAGGCATCCTCTCCGACGAGGAGTTCGCCGCCAAGAAGGCGGAGTTGCTGGGTCGGCTCTGAGACGCGTTCCGTTCTGGCCGCAGTTCCAGGTTCCGGCTTGGACATGAAACTGCGGCCGGAAGCTGCAGGTGCGGCCAGAACGGAACGCAGCCTGAGCGGCCGATCAGCGTGCGGCTTCGATGACTCTCCTGGCCATCACGTCTGAGAGATGACGCGCCGCGAGTTCGTAGTCAGCGTCATCATGCAACACGGTCAGACCATGGGCAGCCGCGGTACCGCAAATCAGCAGATCCACAACTGACAGCGCCCGAACCGCGCCCGCTGCAGCGAGTCGGTGCTGCGCCGATTCGATCCACCGCCAGACCGACTTCGGCACTGGCACATCCGGGTAGATCTCTCGAAAAGCCTCGTTCATCTGATCGAGTTCGGCCACATTGCGGGCCGACCTGCGAAACTCGGCGCGCTGCGGTTCACACGAGCCGATCGCTCCGCCGATCAGGGCGGACTCCCAGAATCCGGTGAGTTCGGGCTGCCTTTGTAGCCGCCATACCGCGGAGGAGTCGACGATATAGAAGATCAAGCGCCGGTGGCTTTCTCATCTGCCCGCGCTTCCAGCCACCCTTCGTGGTCCCAGCCCCGCGCATACTCACGAGACCGTGCGATCGCCTCGATCCGCTGGAACCGCTCGACGTACTCCCGGAGCGCGAGATTCACGGCTTCTTTCTTGGTGTGCACTCCCGCAAGCCGCATGACCCCCGCGAGAGCCTCGTCGTCCAGATCGATCTGTGTCACGGCCACGGCAGCCTCCGATGTTGGTGATGTATGCAACAACGATACATCACCAACATTCCTGATCCGTGTGTCGTCGTCCGTCTGCACCGCACACTGGAGGTGCGGGCAACTGGAAGCTGAGACGAACGGAGGCGGTGACCATGGAAGTGTTCGCCGGGGTCCCGGTGACCGACCTGGAGCGGGCAATCGACTGGTTCGAGCAGCTGTTGGGCGACGTGGAATCGTTCGACCCGAATGACGTCGAACGGGTGTGGACGCTGGCCGAACACGGGCACGTGTATGCCGTGGTCGCTCCCGCGGACGCGGGACACGGCCATGTAACGCTGTTCGTCGACGATCTGACCGGGTTCCTGACGTCGGCGGAGAGCCGCGGTGTGGTGCCTGAATCGCAGGAAACCTACGACAACGGTGTCCGCAAGGCGATCTTCCGTGATCCGGATGGAAACGAGGTCGGTGTCGGCGGCCGGTAGCGATGGCATTCGGCAGATCTCGAGCGTGGTCAGCGCGGCTACGATGAGAACATGTCCGATTCCTGGTCGACCGAAATGCTGACCGCCGTGGATGATTCGCCCGAGATCGAGATCTCGGCCCGACATCCGGATGGACGGTACCTGCGATTCACCCCGGTGTGGATGGTCAGGCATGGGGACGACATCTACGTCCGCACCTGGTATCGCCGCGACACGGGCTGGTACGGGCGAGCAATCCAATCTCGCAGCGCCCGTGTTCGACTCGGCGGCATGCAGACCGACGTGGTGGTCACCGACGTCGGACGCGTCGACGGCAAGATCCGATCCGCGGTTGATGCGGCCTACGTCAGCAAGTACGGACGCAACGGGGGTTCGGTCGGGCGGATGGTCGGCGACGAGGCGGCGCAGACGACGTTGCGGCTGGACCTGGTCGATGAATGAGTGACCTGCTCGGCACGCCAGGTCAGTCCCTACGCTCCGACGCCAGCCGCTCGATGCGCGCGAGAGCAATCGCCAACACCGGCAGGTAGCCGACGGCCCAGATCGGCGCCCCGAAGCTCAGCACACAACCGCCGGCGGTCGGGATCACCTCGTGACGTGTGGCGTCGACTCCGGCGACCTTCCACGCCCACACTCGTCCCTCGCTGAACTCGGTGATCTCGAACGGCAGTGACACACCCACCGCGGTCGTGACAATGCCTCGCATACCGTTCGCCAACGGGGCATCGTTGTCGACCTTCGCGCCGGTCACCGTCGGTCCCCACCGTGACCAGGTGTCGACATCGGTGATTGTCGACCAGACAGTCTCCGGCGGGAGATCCACCCGGAGTTCGGCGCTCGGCATGCCGCGACGAAAGCCGCCGCGGATCCGCAGCGCCGACGTGGCCGTGTGCATCGCGCGTGCCATCGGTCGTCCTTCGGTGTCGGATGTCGGGGATCTGTCAGTTCCCTGTCTACCCTCCCCGGGGCGGGCGCGTGACGTGCGCCGATCACCTGCGCGAAATGATCACCTTGAGCGCGTGCTCGTCGGCGGCGTTGGCGAAAGTGTCGTACGCCGCGTCGAACTCGTCGAACGAGTACCGGTGGGTCACGAACTTCTGCGGTTCGATCTCGCCGTTCTGAATGCGGTCGAGCAGTTCGGGTGCCGTGGTTGCGTTGACCAAACCTGTTGTGATGGTGAGGTTGTTGATCCAGTCCCGCTCAATGGGGAACTCGACACTCGCCCCGTGCACGCCGACATTGGCGACGTGGCCGCCCGGGCGCACGCTGTCCAGACACGTCGAAAACGTCGCCGGGACGCCGACCGCCTCGATGGCGACGTCGACCCCGAGGCCGCCTCGGCTGAGCTCCTTGAGTTCGGCGATCACGTCACCACCCTCGTTGACGTCGATGGTGTCGGTGGCCCCGAAGTCGCGGGACTGCTCCAGGCGGAACTTGTTGCCGTCCACGGCGATCACCTTGGATGCGCCCTGCGCCGATGCGGTCATCACCGCAGCCAGTCCCACCGGTCCCACGCCGACCACCGCGACGACATCGCCTTCCTTGACCGCGCCGTAGAGCACACCGATCTCGAAGCCGGTCGGCAGGATGTCGCTCAGCATTGTGCCCTGTTCGGCCGAGATGCCCTCCGGCAACCGGATCAAGCCGTTGTCGGCGAAGGGAACTCGTACATACTCGGCCTGCGTGCCGTCGATCAGATGTCCGAAGATCCAGCCGATGCCGCCGACGGTCTGACAATGCGAGGTCATCCCCATCCGGCAGTACTCGCAGGTTCCGCACTTGGTGACACATGAGATGATCACCCGGTCCCCGACCTTGACTCTCGTGCAGTCGGCGCCCACCTCGGTAACCACGCCCACCCCCTCGTGACCGAGGACCCTGCCGGCGGTGACGGCAGGGACGTCGCCCTTGAGTATGTGCAGGTCGGTACCGCAGATGGTGGTGGTCTCCATGCGCACGATCGCATCCGTGGCGTCGACGATGACGGGGTCCGGAACGTCTTCCCACGATTTGTCACCGGGACCGTGGTAAACGAGTGCTTTCATTGTTCGGATCCTCCGTCCGCTGATGCAACTGCGATGGTGCGCGCAGGCCGGTCGGGTTGATCGTATGCACAGAAGGCCATATGTTTGAGCGTCCGTCTCAAGATGAGATGGACGGCGTCACGCGGATCGCCTGGCGAGGTGATCTTCCTTTGCGGTGTGCGGAACACGGGTGGTCGACGCGAAGTCCGCACCGATCTCACGCGCTCGCCGGACGCCGTCTTCTCGCTTGGGGGCGTTGACATCTCCCTCGACGTCGTAGATGAGGTGACTCTCGACGTCGTTCATCCCGCAGTAGGCGAAGATCCCGACGTCCAGTTGGGTGCGCATCGCCTCGTCGTACCCGTACTTGTCGTAGGTGCGCTTCGACGACCCACCGACACCGACCAGAGCGGTGGGAATGCTGGGCAGCAGACCACTGAGCGGTGCCGCACCGCGATCCTCGACACCGCGGCCGTACTGGTAGGCCCATCCGGCGGTGAAGACCCGCTCGACCCAGCCCTTCATCAGCGCCGGCATCGACCACCAGTAGACCGGGAACACGAAGGCGAGTCGGTCGGCCGCCTCGACGCGGCGGTGCATCTCGGGGATGTCGGACGGGATGGGGCCGCCCCAGAAGTGGGCGTGGTCGGCCTCGGTGAAGCGTGGGTCGAAACCCTCGCGGTGAAGGTCGAGAACGTCGACCGTGTACCCGGATTCGGCGAACGGTTCATGGAAGGCATCCCTCACGGCCGCCGGATACTTGTCGGCGAACGGATGGGCGAACACGGTCATCAGGTGCATGGGTGATCCTTTCGCGTCGTGGACAGGTTCGTGACCTCTGGTTCGTGCCCCGGCTCGTCAGCGTGGCCGGCCGAGGGCGAGCGCCGCCGCGCCCCGGGCCGCGGTCACGGCTCGCGGGCCCAGGTACGACGCCGTCGAGGTCATCCCCTCGAAGATCACGAGGAGCTGATCGGTCAGGTCGCCGTCATCGCGGCCGGTCTCATGGACGACGATGCGCCCCAGCATCTCTCGCAACCGCTCCCGGTATGCGGCGACGACGTCGGCGACCTCGGGGGTCAGGCCACCGGTCTCGGCGAGGGCCCGCAGGAACAAGCAGCCCCGCGCACCTTCGGCCGCGATCCACTCCTCGAATGCCGTGAACAGCGCGTCGACGCTGTCGACGTCGAACTGTACGAAGAACCGCTCCATCCGGAGTTCGAGCACCGCGGCCATGAGGCCGGTCTTGCTCCCGACGTGCTTGTACAACGTTCGCGTCGACACCCCGGCGGCCTCGGTGAGGCGGTCCATGCCCGTCGCCGCGAACCCGTGCCGGTCGAAGACCTGCTCGGCGCTGACGACGATGGCGGCTTTGGTGGACACAGCGCCAGTGTAAAACGATCGTTTTACACTGGCAAGGGTGTGGTCTCCTCAGTTCGGCACCGGCCGCCCCGACTGCTGTGACCAGAGCTCCGGATCGTCGCGCAGCAGGCGAGCGCGCCCCTTGCGCCGATAGCGCCAGATCTGCGTCACGCCAATCCCCCACAACAGAAACTGTGCCGACATGGCCCAGGTGAACGCGTCGGCGGAATAGCCCGCCACGTCGTCGGCGGTCCGCCAGTCGAGGATCAGGCCGATCGCCGCCACCAGGGTGAGGCTGGCAAAGAATCCGCCCTGGTTGATGATGCCGGTGGCGGTACTGACCCGGAACACCGGATTGGAGGTGCGACCGAGGTCGAAGCCGACCATCGACGCCGGACCGCCCATCCCGCAGATCACCACCAGGATCACCAGTAGCCAATAGGGCGCCGGTCCGGGCCACGCCAGCACCACCGCCCAGGTACCCGCGATCGCGGCGACCACCAGCAGCACGAGCGTCGACCGATGCCAGGGCCATCGGGTGATCAGCCAGGCGAAGGCAGGACCGAACGCCATGATCGAGAGCACCATGACGGTCAGCAGGACACCGGCCGCCGCCGAGCTGACGCCCTGCCCTTCGACGAAGAACGGGTACCCCCACAGCAGGCCCAGCACGGTTGCACTGAATTGAGTGGAGAAATGCATCCAGAACCCGAGCCGCGTGCCCGGATGTTCCCACGATGCGACCAGGCTGTTCTTGATACCGGCCAGGCCGAGCATCGGACCCGACACCGAGCGCGCCTGCGCCGAGTCCCGAACCACGACCAGTGTCGCAATCAACAGCGCGGCACCGAGCGCGGCGGTGGCGAGATAGGCGTGTGTCCAGCCCAACGCCGACAGCGCCCACGTCATGGGCACCGCGGCGGCAACCGCACCGAGCTGTCCGAGCACCCCGGTGAGTTGGGTCATCAGCGGGATGCGGCGGACGGGGAACCAGACGGTTACCAACCGCAGGACGCACACGAAGGTCATGGCGTCGCCGATCCCGACGAAGAAGCGCGACGACAACGCCCAGATGTAGTTGTCGGCGAATGCGAAGCTGAGCTGGGCGCAGGTGAGGATCAACGTGCCGCACAGCAACACCCAACGCGGGCCGAACCGGTCCACCAGGAGCCCGACGGGCACCTGCATGAGCGCGTAGATCAGCAACTGCAGCACCACGAAGGTCGACAGCTGCGACGCCGTGATGTCGAAGCGATCGGCCGCGAGCAGGCCGGCGACGGCCAGCGACGAACGATGGAATACGGCGACGAAGTAGACCGCGAGTCCGACAAGCCAGATCGCCATCGCCTGGGCCGGGCGCGGTGGGGCGGTCATCGGCGGCGATCCATCGATCGCCCCTGCTGCAGATTGTCGAACACTCGATTCATTGTCCGGCATGCGATCGGGTACTCGATCCTCCGGGTATCCACACCTTGTCGCCGCCCGATCGATCTAAGCCAAAGCCCACCAGCCGGCATGTGACCCGCGCCACAATAGAGCTGCTGCAGCGCTCTGCGGCGAGGCGGACGTGAGGGTGGTGCACACATGACCGACGAGGTTGTCGTGCTGGCGGAGACGCGCACGTCCGTCGAGCGGCGGGCGGTATCCGACTGGGCGTCGACCGCATACCCCGATTCCCCGGTTCACCGGCCGGACGATGTCGACCTCGACGCACTGCCACCGTCGACGATGCTGGTACCGGTACGGCCGGTGTGGCTGCCCGCGGTCCGCCAGGGCGAACGCCGCGTCACACTGGGTGACCTGCTGGCCCTGTCCAACCCGCGGCGGCCCGTCGGGCTCGTTCAACCGCTGATTCGTGGCCGGCGGCCGGACAGCCTGCGCGTGGTGCAAGGTGTGCCGGCGACGATCGCGGAACTGCGTGAGCGACACACCCGCGACCTCGCCGAGGGTGAACCGTTCGGGACGTTCGTCGCGGTCCAGGCCTCGCTGTCGGCCGACCGCGCCGAGCGGCAGATCATCGGGGACCGCTACAAGGTGCCGCGGCTGGTCGCCGAACAGGTCAGCAGCTCGGCACGATTCCAGGCCGGCGCGGCCAAGCTGGCGGCCGAACTCGGCAGGCCGACCGAAGCAGTGGTGACCGAGGCCGTCGACAAACTGTCCGGCTTCGTGGCCACGCAGAGTCACCTGATGGACGATGTGTTCTCCGCGACGTTCGACAGGCTCCACGAACGCGCGTGGCACGTCACGGTGGATCGGGACACCCTCGACACCCTGCGGACGCTGAACAAGTCGACCGGCCTGGTGTTCCTGCCGTCCCACCGGTCCTACGTCGATCCGTTGGTGTTGGCGAAAGTATTGCGCAGCAACGATTTCCCACCCACTCTGGTACTGGGTGGTAACAACTTGTCGTTCTGGCCGGTGGGCCCGGTGGCGCGTCGGGCCGGGATGATCTTCATCCGACGGAAGTTCGGGTCGGACCCGGTCTACAAGTTCGCCATGCGGTCGTATCTCTCCTACATCGTCGAGAAACGGTTCAACCTCGAGTGGTACATCGAGGGCGGCCGCAGTCGCACCGGCAAGCTGCGCAAACCGATGATGGGCCTGCTCACCTACGTCGTCGACGCGGTGACCCAACTCGAATCCGGCGACGTGACGATCGTGCCCACCTCGATCGTGTACGACCAGTTGCAGGAGATCGGCGCGATGGCCGCCGAGGACGCCGGCGGCACCAAGAAGCCCGAGGGTGTCGGTTGGCTGCTGCGATACGCGAAGGCACAGCGCAGCTATCTGGGCGAGGCGAGGGTCCGCTTCGGCACCCCGTTCTCGCTGCGCTCGGCGCTCGCCGACGCCGGCGAGGGTCGCGCCCGTCTGGAGAAGGTCGCATTCCGCGTGATGGACGAGATCAATTCCGCCACACCGATCTCGGCGACGTCGTTGGTCGGCTTCGCCCTGCTGGGTGCACCCGACCGCGCCTACACCCTGCCTGAGATCGAGGCGATTCTGGTGCCACTGCTCGACTACATCGCCCGCCGCGGTCTGCCCGGACCCGACCCGGCACGGTGCCGCGGGGTCGGCCTGACCCAGACCCTGCGGGTGCTGGCCGGCAACGGCGTGGTGAGCTGTTTCGACGGCGGGTCCGAGCCGGTCTGGTCGATCGTGCCGGACAACCGCGCCGTCGCCGCCTACTACCGCAACGGTGCGCTGCACCATTTCGTGAACCGCGCCATCGTCGAGGTCAACATGCTGGCGGTGGCCGAAGGCGAGATCCGCGCCACCGGCGACTACGTCACCGATGAAGGCCTGCTGGCCGTGTCCCAGCGCGAAGCCCTGCGGATGCGAGATCTGCTCAAGTTCGAGTTCTTCTTTCCGGGCAAGGACGAGTACTTCCACCGGCTCGCCGCCGAACTCGACCTGATCGCGCCGGAGTGGCGCGGGCGGATACCGACGCAGGAGTGGACGTATGACGTCCTGCACGGTCATACCGGAGCCCTGCTCGCCCGTCGGACCCTGCAGCCGTTCTTCGATGCGCAGCTGGTGGTCGCCACGCGGCTCGTCCAACTGGGCGTTGCCGCCCGCGACAAAGACGACCTGATGGCCGACTGCCTGGGCCTGGGCCGCCAGTTGTCATTGCAAGGGATTGTGCGCAGCAAGGATTCGGTGTCCAAGGACCTCTACGACGGTGCCTATCGACTCGCCGACAACCGCCACCTCATCCACGGCGAGGAACTCACCGACGTTGCTGCGGCGCGTCAGGCGTGGCTCGACGAGGTGAACCTCATGCGGGATCGACTCGCTCGGATCACCCAGATCGAGGACATCCAACCGTCGCTCGGACGGAAGGAGGCTCGATGAGCGCTTTCACCGACCGGATGCGCGCGATCCGTGCGGCGCCGACCGGCAAGAAGGTGGCCGCGCTGTTCGACTACGACGGCACCCTCATCGAGGGTTTCTCCGCCGCAGCCATCATGCGGGCGCGCATGCGCAGCATGGAGTTCGGGCTCGGTGAGGTCGTCGACTACCTGCTGATCGGGCTGCGCGGGGTGGTGTCCGAGCAGGACTACGCCGAGGTACTCGCGGCGACGAAGCCGACTTTCGCGGGCAAGACCTACACCGAGATGCTGGAGTTCGGTGAGGATCTGTTCAAGCATGAGACGGCGGCAAAGCTGCGGCCGCAGATGTGGCAGATCCTGCGTGCGCACCGGGAGATGGGGCACACGATCGTGATCGCGTCGTCGGCCACCCGATTCCAGATCGCGCCCATCGCGCGAGAGATCGACGCCGACCACGCGCTGGCCACCGACGTCGAGGTCGTCGACGGCGTGGTCACCGGCAACATCCTGGGACGACCACTGTGGGGACCGGGTAAGGCCGCGGCCGTGCGTGCATTGGCCCGCGACCACGAGATCGATTTGGGCGCGTCGTTCGCCTACAGCGACGGCAACGAGGACATCCCGTACCTGGAGTCCGTGGGCCATCCGGCGGCCGTCTCACCGCGTCGCCTGCTGCGCGCCGAAGCCGAGGCCCGCGGCTGGCCGATCCTGGACCTGAAGAACCCCACCTACAACCGGGCCGGCATGCTGGCCCGAACCGGCGCCTTCTACGGTTCGTTCATCACTTCTGCCGCAGTAGGTTTCACCGCAGGCCTGGTGCGTCGAAACCCCCAGGCACTCGTCGAGACCCTGCCGACGGGTGTCGATGTCGGATTATCTCTGGCCGGCGTACACGTGCGGGTCCTCGACGGCGGCGAGTATCTCACCTCAGACCGCCCGTGCGTCTTCGTGTTCAATCACCAGTCCAAACTGGACCTCCCGGTGATGATCCACCTGGTCCGATCGGATGCGACGGGAGTGGCCAAGAAGGAAGTACAGCGGGTGCCCGTGGTGGGGCAGATCCTCGATCAGGCCGGACTCGTGTTCATCGATCGCGCCGACCCGGGTCGGGCGATCGAACAGCTGACGCCGGCGGTCAACGCACTCCGTGACGACGGGATGTCGCTGGTGGTGGCGCCCGAGGGGACGCGATCGGCGACGCCGCGGATCGGATCCTTCAAGAAGGGCCCGTTCCACATCGCCGCACAGGCGGAAGTACCGGTGGTGCCGGTGGTGCTGCGCAATACCGGCGAATTGATGTGGCGCGGTTCGCAGTTGATCAGACCCGGAATCGTCGAGGTACGGGTGCTGCCACCGGTCGACACCACGGGGTGGCGGGCCAAGGAGATGGGTGCTCACGCCGAGGAGGTGCGGCAGATGTTCGTGAGCGCACTCGCCGATTGGCCGCTCGAGTCGTTCACCGACGATTCGACGGATGTGGAACAGGAGGCGAAAGATGACTGACGGTGGTGATACCGAGGATGCGAGTGGCCGCCCGCTGGACTGGGCGAATGAACCACATATGAGCCCGGTGGACACCATCATGTGGCGCGGTGACACCGACCGTCGCATGCGCGGCACCATCTGCATGCTGGAGATCTACGACTGCGCCCCGGACTGGGACCGGCTGGTCGCCGCCCATGAGTGGGCGAGCCGGATGGCGCCGCGGTTCCGCCAACGGGTTGTCGACTCGCCGTTCGGCACCGGAACACCCAGCTGGGCAGTCGATCCCGAGTTCGACCTGCACTACCACCTGCGGCGGATCCGGATCGGCGGCGACGGCAGCATGCGTGAGCTGCTCACCACGTGCGAACAGCTCGCCATGACCGCGTTGGATCCCGCGCGCCCGCCATGGGAGGGCACGTTGATCGAAGGCCTGCCCGGCGGCAAGGCCGCGTACCTGTTGAAGGGACATCACGCCCTCACTGACGGGCTGGGCGCCATCCTCGGTCTCGCCCAGCTGCATTCGCCGACGCGCGAACACAATCCGAGCAAACCTCAACCGCCGAACCCCGACCCGGACAACATCACCGCCCTCGATCTGCTGCGCCGACAACTCGGCGAGGAGCTCCGTCGCGTTCCCCACCGCCTCGATGTGGCCGTATCCGGAGTACGCGCACTGGGACGTCCCCGGCGCGCGTTGAGTTCCGCGCTGCGCTACGGACGGTCGGTGCCCCGGGTGGCGGGGCTGGCGAGTCCACCCGGCTCCCCACTGCTCGCCCACCGCAGCCTGTCCTGGCGGTTCAGCGCGTTCGAGGTTCCGTTCACCGATCTGAAGGCGGCCGCCGCGGCCACGAAAGCGTCGATCAACGACGTCTACCTCGCCGGGCTGATCGGCGGTTTCCGCCGGTATCACGAGAAGATGGGCACGCCGGTGGAGGCGATCCCCGTCGCGATCCCGATCTCGGTGCGCCGGCCCGAGGACCCGGCCGGCGGCAACCGGATCGCCGTCGGCCGCCTGGCCGGACCTGTCGGGATCGCCGACCCGTTCGAACGTGTACTGACCATCCGTGAACAGGTCCGCGTCGCCCGCCACGAACCCGCCGTCGACCTGTTCAACACGCTCGGCTCGGTGATGGCCTGGTTGCCCGGATCACTGCTCATGCAGTTCAGCGGAACCACCAGCCAGAACGATCTGCAGGCCAGCAACGTCCCCGGAATCCCCTGGGACACCTACGTTGCCGGCGCCAAGGTGGAACGGATGTTCCCGTTCGGACCGCTGCCCGGCTGCGCGATGATGGCGACCATGATCACCCACAACGGCACCGCCTGCCTGGGCCTGAACTCAGACGGCGCCGCCGTCACCGACCTCGAACTGTTCGCCGACTGCCTCGTCGCCGGTTTCGGTGAGGTACTCGCGCTCGCCGAACCGGACGGGGTGGCCGGGGTGTTGCGTCGGGTGGTGTGACGCGCGCGGGCTCGAGCCCGGGCCGTCGCAACGCGCTGCAGTCGGTCGCACGCGATCCTCCGGTCGGTGCAGCAGAATGGGGGGTATGGACGAGGTGGAGTTGCTCGAACAGGTGCGAGAGCGCTGGCAGCGCGGTGACCCACCGAAGGGAATCGCACGCGCGCTGGGCGTGCGACCGTCGGTAGTGGCGCCATTGGTGAAACAAATCGCCGCCGAAGCCCAGGCCGCCCAGGGATTGGGAAAGGTGCTCGGGTGCTGGGTCAATCGTGGCTGGAGTGTTGGTCTTGGACTCGAAAAACATCCGGAGTGGGCGGAACTGGACGCCCCCGCGGGTGAGGTCGAAGGCATGGCTCAGGTGTTGGTGGCTCGAGAATCACGGCGTGGTCGGGCAACCCTATGGGGCTATTTGGCAGACGTGCACTGCCTGGGGGTCAAGAACGTCCGTGACGCCGAAACCATGGACGCCGGTCACCTCCCCGGCGCAGTCCGCACGTTCTACGCGGCTTTCGACCTTCCTCCGGTGGAGATTCCGATAGAACTCGGCCGCGAACTGATTCTGGGAGCGGTGCATTATGCACGGGAGCTTGGATTCGAGCCGGCGGGCGCGTTCGACGGTGACGCCGCAGCGTTCCTGGGTGACTGGGACGGGCCGGGACAGATCGAATTCGGTCGAGACGGTCAACCGTCCTACCTCAGCGGGCCCTACGACAATCCGGATGCTGTGCTGCGGACCCTCACGCGGTCCGTGGGCGCAGGGAACTTTCAGTTCTCCGTGGCTGCAGGACCGATCTGATCTGACCAGGTGTCAATGTGTTTCGCCCGCCGGCAAACAGCCTGCTTCGGCCTCCAGGCTTGACTGGCGGCTGGACCGCGTCTATCTGTCGCATGTGGAGATAGAGCGGATGAGTGGACCTCTCCGCCTGCCGGGCGGAGTTCGGGCGGTGGTCTTCGATGTTGGGGAGACTCTAGTTGATGAGTCACGTATGTGGAGCTATCACGCTCGTCGAGTTGGGGTGACACCGTTTGCGTTGATGGGTGTGATCGGTGCGCTCATTGAGGCTGGGCAACCGCATGACCATGCGTGGCGCGTCCTGGGGGTCGATCGTCCTGATACGGCACCCCAGATCAAGTCGACTGACCTCTACCCTGATGCGCTGGATTGCCTGTCGGCGGTGAAGACTGCTGGTTTTGTAGTCGGCATCGCCGGCAATCAACCGGCGGGTGCCGTAGCGCAATTGAGCGACCTCGGCTTCGAGGCCGATGTGGTGGCCTCCTCAGCACAGTGGGGTGTGTCCAAGCCTTCAGTGGGGTTCTTCAGCCGACTTGTGCGTGCCGTCGGCATGCCGGCTGAGGACATTCTGTATGTCGGCGATCGCCTTGATAACGACGTCCTGCCCGCCGCCGCAGTCGGCATCCGCACGGCGCTGCTGCGTCGCGGGCCCTGGGGACATATTCATAGTCGCCGGCCAGAAGCCGACCGTGCCGACCTCCTATTGGATTCGCTGCATCAGCTGCGCACGATGTTGCCAAAACAGTTGGGGATGTCGGCGCCGCCAGCTGATAGCTCTGGGACGTCACCGCTATGACAGGGACGGGTTACCTGATCGGTAAGGTCAGACTGGGCGATGCTGAGCACCTTGCCCGCGCTCACGTGGCTATCTGGAAGGCTACCTATCCAGGAATGGTCAACGAGACCAAACACGTTGCTCTGACCCCAGAGGAATCTCTCCCGCGGTGGACGTCGATCGCTACCGATGTCGCCGTACGCGAAGTCCAGACCAGGTGCGCGGTCCACACCTTGAGCAACCAGATCGTCGGTTTCGCGACGGCGGGCACGCCGCGAGATGACCTTGCCCCGACATCGGCCGAACTGTGGTCGCTCAATGTTGTTCCTGATCATCACGGCACAGGCCTTGCTAGCGAGCTGATGCACGAGGTCCTCGGCGAGGATGTTGCGGCCTACCTATGGGTAGCGACGGGTAACGGCCGAGCGATGAGTTTCTACCGCAAGCACGGGTTCGAACTCGACGGCGATACCCGGTTCGATCCCGCCTGGGAGTGCCATGAGTCACGCATGACGAGAGCATGATTCGATCTTGGCTGCGACCAGTTGCCTAGCGGCCTGTCAATTCAGTCCGCCAATTGACTGAGCGTGTCGGCTTCCACCTGATCAGGAACGTGAAAGAGTTGATGAAACATACTATCACGCAATGGATTTCATTATAGCGTCTCGTGGACGGCCATCTGCAGTGATCGAGCTATCGGACGATGAGTGCGCGAACCGATAGGCCAAGCGCGATAAATCGTCTCAGGCGTTGGCGCTTCGAAGCAGGATCGTGCTGGTGTGCGCCGCGGGCGAATCCAACGGAGCGATCGCCGCCGCACTTCTAACCGCGCGCCATATCCACGAATCTCGACAAATGAAGCTGGTGTGCCACAGTGATTGTCGCCGTCGGACCGTTGCGGTGTTTACCCAAGATGATGTCGGCTTCGCCGGCGCGAGGGTCGTCGCGCTCGAAGGCGTCGGGGCGGTGGAGCAGGATGACCATGTCCGCATCCTGCTCCAAACTGCCCGACTCGCGCAGGTCAGAGACTTGCGGCTTCTTGTCCGTCCGCTGTTCCGGCCCGCGGTTGAGCTGGCTGATCGCGACCACCGGAACCTCGAGTTCCTTTGCCAGCAGCTTCAATTGGCGGGAGAACTCGGAGACCTCCTGCTGGCGGGACTCGACCTTCTTGCCCGATGTCATCAGCTGCATGTAGTCCACGACGACGAGTCGCAGGTCGTGGCGCTGCTTGAGGCGACGTGCCTTGGCGCGGATCTCCATCATCGTCAGGTTCGGCGAATCGTCGATGAACAACGGCGATTCGGAGATCTCCCCCATACGGCGGGCGAGGCGGGTCCAGTCGTCGTCGCTCATTTTGCCGCCACGCATGTCGCCGAGTTTGACCTTCGCCTCCGCCGACAGCAGGCGCATGACGATCTCGGTCTTACTCATCTCCAGCGAGAACATCGCACTGGTCAGCCCGTTGGAGATGGAGCACGACCGCAGGAAGTCCATCGCCAACGTCGAATTGTGCGTGGGCACCATGGCCTCGCCGGCCAGATACATGTGGTCGTCATTGTCCACCTCGACGCACCGCACTGGCACGCTGTCGATGGCGCGCACCGCGATCAGCCGTCGCACGCCGGCGCGGCGACGGAGTTCCTTGTGCCGAATCGCCTTGTGGTGCACGGTGAACACGTCGTCGTCGGCGTCCACGCGCAACCATCCGGTGGCCGACCGCTTGTAGTTGTAGCCGAGACCGGCGACCAGGTCGGCGACGACGGCGGTCATGTGCCGCGTGGCGGCCGGCACGGTGATCCAGCCGTCGTCGTCGACCGTGGCGCGAGCGTCGAGCAACCCCGCGAGTAGTGCCCGACGCTGCGCGATCGACCCCCGAAGATATTCGAACGGGATACGGCCGCCGAGGTCGGCCATCAATGTCATCACGTCGACCGGGCCCTCGGCGTCGATACGCATGCTGATCTCGGGATCGTCGAAGGCCATCCCGGCCAGCGCCGCGACCGTGTACGGACCGTAGGCGAAGCGTTTGCGCGGCAGGTCCAGCGGCTCGGTGTTGCGCACCACCGCACACCCGACGTGCGCGCGAAGTGCGCCCGTGTTGACGGTCTGCCGCTTGCCGTCGATGTCGGCGACCCATTGATGCTGTTCGTCGGCGATCAGCACCGTGCCGTCGTTGAATTCGACCTCATAGCACGGTCGTTCGGTCATCACGTCGGTGGCCGCGACCACCCGGGTGGGCCATCCGCGGGCATCGAGCAGCTGCTCACCGACAGTGACGTTGCCCATCGTGGTCCACCCGGTGGGCGTGGGCAGCGGTGTATCGAGGGCGAGTGCCTTGCCGACACCGGGTCGTGCGGCGACGATGATCATCTGCCCGGGATGTAGGCCGTTGGTGATCTGGTCGAGATCCACGAAGCCGGTGGGCACGCCCAGCGACAGTCCGCCACGCGACGCGATCGAGTCGATCTCGTCCATCGTCGGCTGGAGCAGTTCCTCCAGCGGCACGTAGTCCTCGGCGGTGCGGCGCTCGGTGACCTCGTAGACCTCGGCCTGGGCACGGTCGACGACCTCGGCGACGTCCTGGCCGTCAGCACCGGCGTAGCCGAACTGCACGATGCGGGTCCCTGCGGCCACCAGGCGCCGCAGAATGGCCTTCTCCGCGACGATCTCGGCGTAGTAGCCGGCATTGGCCGCAGTGGGCACGGTGGAGATCAGCGTGTGCAGGTAGGGTGCCCCGCCGACCCGGCGGAGCTCCCCGGCACGTTCGAGCTCGGCGGACACGGTCACCGCGTCGGCCGGCTCACCTTTGCCGTACAGCTCCAGGATCGCGTCGTAGACCGCTTGATGCGCGGGTCGGTAGAAGTCGGCCGACCGGAGTTTCTCCACGACGTCGGCGATGGCGTCCTTGGACAGCAGCATGCCGCCGAGCACGGACTGCTCGGCCGCCATGTCCTGCGGCGGCTGGCGCCCGAAGTCCTCGGCAGGAACCCCGTCGTCCCCGCGGCCCGACCGTCCGCCGGGCACCGGCTCCAATCGACCCGGGTCATGCCCGCGGTCATCGACTACTGCCACGCGTGTCAAACCTCTCGCAGTACTTGCACCACTCACACTTCGAGTGGGTCCGACTCTGTGGCGTCGGCGGCACACACCACCGACGTCGGTCGTGCTGCCTCCGTGGTACTCAGCAGCTCCGACAGATTGCCCAAGCCGGACTCCGAGCGCTCACGCAGAAGCACTGACGGAGCACATTAGATCCCGCATCCGGCGGCACTCAAACGCAGATGTGCACAACCTTGTCAGCAAACTGTGGACCGACTGTGGACCCAGTCGGGAGCGTTGTGAACCCCCTGTGCACAACGTGGGGAAATGTTTGCGCAAGCCCGAAGTTCCCGCAGGTCAACGTGTTGCGGCTTCATGCACAGGAACAGTCTGAATTCTCTTCGGCGTGTCATGCCGGAACGCCGGATCGGCGTGTTGCGCCCCAAGGGTCAACCACGGGTATTCAACAACTCGGTAAACATCCGATGTGACCTGGGTAACAGCAGGTCAGCCCGGTTCCATCGATGGGACCCGACTGGGTCGGTTGTCCACAGTTCGAACGGTTCCGCGTCACGCGCGATGATCCTGTGCTGCAATGGTCGGCGTGGGGAGGCAGCACAGCGCACGGTACACGCACACGAGCGCCACTCGGCGGTCACGGTTGCGGACCCGCTACGTCACAGCGGTGATCGCATCGGCGTTGTTCGTGGGCGCGCTAGGTGTGGTTCCGACGTCGGCAACGGCCGCGCCGCCCGGACCCACGCTTCCGGTCGAGTTCGACCTCTCGCGCTACCAGCCCGTCGATCCCGAGCGGTACCGGTCCCTCGCCTACGCCGACAACGGCCGGGGATTCCTCCGCGTCGGCCGGTGGATGTGCCAGATCGGTCCGGTCTACCGCTATGTCGGCTGCCAGGGCCACCCGGCCACCGCGCCGCCGCAGGTGCGTGGCGCCGCGATCTCGGGCGATCAGCAGGGACCCTGGTGGGTGCCGCCCGGTACGACCTACCGATTCGGCGCACCGACCGGTTTCCGCCCGCCGACGCTGTCGGTGGGCAGTCGGGTCACGCTCTACGGCGTCACCTGCACCGCACCCCGGCGTGACACCGTGGCCTGCAGGACCGGGTCGCGCGCACTGATCTTCACACCGGGCTGGCACAAGTTCTTCTTCCCCAGCGGGGACTCCGCGCACAGCCCGAACCCGGCACCGCGCTATCTGCCGCCCCGGCTGCAGTACTGGAATCAGCTGCCGCTCAACCCCGCTCCGCCGCGCTGATCCCCGCACGGCATCAGATGAACGAGCGAAGCTGAGTCGCGAAGTCGAACAACCATGCGCGCGAACCCGGTTGCGTCTCCCGAGCGGTTCGTTGGGTCTCCTCGGCCGTAGCGGCCCGGGCAGTTGCCCTGGCCTGCTGACGCGCCAGTCGGCGTCGCGTGCGGTCACGCGTGGCGATTGCCTGACGCTGCTCGTAGCGGGCGAAGTCGATCGAGGGTTGATACAGAAATGCCAGAACCGCGACGACGGCGCCGACGACGACGAAGGTGATGATCAGCATGGCGAACGTCTCCTGGAAGTGACTGCGGTCGGTTGTGCACGAGTCCTGGACGTTCGCCTGGTGCGTCCATCCGGTTCCCCCCCCGGAGTGACGAACTCGTACCGAGGACGCTACGGACGGACCGGCCATCCGGAACGGGTACCGGACTACCCGACTTCATCGGGCCGGGTCCCTACGTGTGCGGCCACTACGCAGTCGATGGCTCCGGGCGGCCGCAACCAGCACTGCGGTCGACGCCGGATCGACATGGGCGACACCAAGAGCGACGCTTCGACGCAGTGGGTAGAGTTCTGTTCACGTTGAACAAGCAGCGACCCGGCACCGCCGTGCGATCGCTTGCCGGGTCACGAGCCGGCGAGAGGTCTACGCATTTGAATTCCGACAGTGTCGACCCTGCGCGACTCCAACTTCAGATCGCAGATCTGATGCAGCGGGTCCAGCGGTACGCCGACACCGACGTCCCGCTGGCGCTCGACGAGATCACCACAGGCGCGGCCCGGCTGATTCCCGGTGCGCAGTATGCCGCCGTGACGGTGACGACCGACAAAGGCACCGTGGACACAGCCGCGTCGACCCATCGCTATCCCGCGATCCTCGACGACGTCCAGCACAACCGGCAGGAGGGCCCGTGCCTCCAGGCGGCAGCCGATCAGGAACCGATCCGCATCGATGACCTCGAACGCGAGTCGCGGTGGCCTCGCTACCGGGAGGGCGCGCTCAAGCGCACGCCGATCCGGGCCATCATGGCGTTCCCGTTGGTGAGCTCCACACACATCCTCGGGACCCTCAACGTGTACTCCGACACCCCGGACGCATACGACGACGAAGCCTTCGACATCGCCCAGGCCTACGCCACGCATGCCACGCTGGCGTGGGATGCGTTGCGCCGCAAGGAACAGTTCGCCACGGCTTTGGCCACCCGAGACATCATCGGCCAGGCCAAGGGCATCATCATGGAGCGCTACCGTTGCGACGCCGACCACGCGTTCGGTTTGCTCACCAAGCTCTCTCAGGAGACGAACAGACCATTGCGTGACGTCGCCCGGCAGCTCGTGGACGCCGACCGTCCGATACCGGATGTCGACGACGCGGGCGCGAATGTGTGAAGAGCAGAGACGACGACGCCGGCCGAACCCCCGTAGGGATTCGGCCGGCGTCGTTTCGAGCTGGTGACTCGCGTCAGTTCGCGACGACCGCGATGTCGACGGTGGCCCGCACGTCAGGGTGCAGGTTCACCACGACCGGGTAGCTGCCGGTGGCCTTGATGTGACCCTTCGGCAGTTCCACGGTGCGCTTGTCGACGGCGGGGCCGCCGGCCGACTTGATCGCACCCGCGACGTCGGCGGCGGTGACCGAGCCGAACAGCTTGCCCGAGTCGTGGGTCTTCACACCCAGCGACACGGCGCTGAGCGCCTCGAGTGCCTGCTTGAGCTCGTTCGCGTGCTCCAGACCGCGGACCTCGCGAGCGGCCTGGACACGACGGATGTCCTCGACCTGCTTCTGCGCGCCACGGGTGGCCTTGATGGCCAGTCCGCGCGGCAGGAGGTAGTTGCGGCCGTAGCCGTCCTTGACCTCCACGGTGTCGCCGGCCTCGCCGAGGTTCTCCACGGCGGCGGTGAGGATGAGTTTCATGTCAGATCCCTTCCCGCTCAGCGTCCGGTCGAGGTGAACGGCAGCAGCGCCACCTCACGCGAATTCTTGACGGCCACAGCGACATCGCGCTGATGCTGCACGCAGTTGCCGGTCACGCGACGCGACCGGATCTTGCCGCGATCGGACAGGAAACGGCGCAGCAGCGCAGTGTCCTTGTAGTCGATGTCGGCCTTCTTGTCCTTGCAGAAGCTGCACGCCTTGGTCTTGGTGACCTTCTCGACGCGAGGCTTCCGGCTGCTCTTTGCCTTTGCCATTGGTACTCCAGTGTGTTTCTAGAAAGGTGGTTCGTCGTCCCCGCCACCGAACGATCCGCTGCTCGCGGGCGCGCTGCCCCAGGGATCGTCGGCGACCTGCTGACCTCCCCCGCCGCTGCGGCTACCGCCGCCGGAGGAGAATCCGCCGCCACCACCGCCACGCGAGGCCTTGTTGACCTTGGCGGTGGCGTACCGCAGCGAGGGACCGATCTCATCGACCTCGAGTTCCACCACTGTGCGCTTCTCGCCTTCGCGGGTCTCGAAAGACCGCTGCTTGAGGCGACCCTGCACAACGACGCGGGTTCCCTTGGACAGGCTCTCGGTCACGTTCTCCGCCGCATCGCGCCAGATGTTGCAGCGGAGGAACAGCGCTTCGCCGTCCTTCCACTCATTGGTCTGACGGTCGAACGTGCGCGGCGTGGAGGCCACCGTGAAGTTGGCCACCGCGGCTCCCGACGGCGTGAACCGGAGTTCCGGATCTGCGGTCAGGTTGCCCACAACGGTGATGACCGTGTCGCCTGCCATGTGTCTCCCCTTAGGTCGTGGATGGGCACTCGTTGATCGACTGCACCGGGTTCGTCGGGTTCAACCCTAGAGCCCGGCACCGACTGCTTACGTGTCGATCAAGGAACTGTGGATTACTTCCGCAGAACCTTGGTGCGCAGAACCGACTCGTTCAGCTTCAGCTGACGGTCGAGTTCGGTGACCGTCTGGGGTTCCGCGTCGAGATCGATGACGGCGTAGATGCCCTCATTGTGCTTGGCGATCTCGTAGGCGAGGCGGCGCTTGCCCCAGATGTCGACACCATCCACCTTGCCGCCGTCGTTGCGGACAACGTTGAGGAAGGTATCCAGTGAGGGGGCGACGGTGCGCTCGTCCAGATTCGGATCGAGAATGACCATCAATTCGTAGTGACGCATAAGACCACATCACCTCCTATGGGCTAATCGGCCACGGACTGTCCGTGGCAGGAGGGTCGCCTGCGTCGGCAACCGGTCCAAGATACATGACGAACCCCTGACCAGCGAAATCGTGGCCCGCAGTCACGACCACCCGATTCCGAATTCTCGCTCGAGGCGCGACCACTTACGCTGTTGGCCATGTCCGACGCCCCCACTTTGCGAGCCGACCGGGCGTCGCGTCTGTCCTCCGCAGTCGCCGGCCGCGGCAACACGACGTTGGTCCTCGTCGTGTCGTTGCTGGCCACGTGCGTGACGATGTGGTGGAGCTACCAGGCGAAACTCAAGTGCGGCGGCCCGCCGTTCCTGGCGGAGGGCCGCAGCTCACACTGGCCCGTCGGCGATCCGGATGCCGTCATCCCCTGCTACTCCGACCTGATGTACCTGTGGATCGGCCGGGACATCAACAATCACGTGTTCCCGTTCATCAACGGCGGCATCACCCCGGACGGAACCCTGTTCGGCGGGGTCGTCGAGTACCCGGTGCTGTCGGGGATGCTGATGTGGCTGGGTGCGATCGGCGCCGACACCGACACCGAGTTCTTCCAGCATTCGGTGCTGCTGCTCGTCCCGTTCGGGCTGGCCGTGACGGTGATGCTGGCCCTGATGACCCGCTGGTGGGTGCTGCTGTGGGCCGCCACACCGCCGATGGTGCTCTACGCCTTCCACAACTGGGAACTGCCGGTGGTCGCGACCACCGTCGGCGCCGTCGCCGTCATGGCCTGGGGATCGACCATCAATCCGCGCACCGGGGACCGTCGGCTCGCCGTGCGGACCGCCGCGATCCTGGCCGCGATCCTGCTCGCCGTCGGATTCTGCCTGAAGCTCTATCCCGGCTTCTTCGTGTTGCCGCTGGCCATCTACGTCCTCACCTACGGCACCTCGCCGGACGCCGACGGCCGGACACCGGTGCGCCGCACCCTCGACTGGGTGGGCGCGGTGTGGGTTGCCGCAGCCGCGACGATCACCGTCCTCGCCATCCAGCTGCCGTTCATCCTGCTCGGCTTCGAAGGCTGGAAGGCCGCGCTCTCGTTCCAGGGCAAACGCAAGGCCGACGTCGACACCAACTCCATCTGGTACTGGGGTCTCCGGCATCTCACCGGCGGCCAGAACGACACCTACAACTCGCTCGTCGGGGTGCTCTCGCCGCTGCTGATCGTCGCCGCGTTCGCCGTGTCGGTGTACCTGGGCTGGCGGGTCTACCAACGCACCGGACTGTATCCCTGGATCGGGGTTGCCGCGTCGATGCTGGCCGGGTTCATGCTGTTCCACAAGGTGCACTCCCCGCAGTACACCCTGTGGATTCTGCCGTTCTTCGTGCTGCTGCAGATCCGCTGGCCGGTCATCGTCGGCTACCTGGTCGCCGACTTCATCCTCGACACCACCATCTTCCGGCTCTTCGGGATCTACACGTCCGGATCACCCATGCAGTGGTGGGTGATCGGCGGCGTGAACCTGGGTGTGTGGGTGCACGCGGTGCTGCTGGCCTACCTGATCGTCGCGTTCGTCCGGGCACCGCTGCGTGAACCGCTGGCGTCGTTCGGCCGTCGGCCCCGGCCGACCGAACCGGACCTCGTGTCGGCGCAGTCGTGAGCGACTGGCTGGGCAGCGGTCCACTCTCGCTCGGACGGGTGACGCTGCGACCACTCGTCGCCGATGATGCCGAGGCGCTGTCGCGCGTCGTCGGCGAGCCCGAGCGATTCCGGTGGGTTCCGGGCGTCCCATCGGACCTCGAGTCGAGCCGCCGGTGGATCGAGAACGCACGCACGACGACGGATCGCGTCGCTTTCGCGGTCATCGACAACACCGACTCGCGGTTGATCGGGTCGACGAGCTACTACCAGATCGACCACGCAAACCGTGCTGCGGCAATCGGTTACACCTTCTACGCCGAGGACGTACAGGGCACGGCGATCAACCCCACCGCGAAGCTCCTGCTGATGCGGCACGCATTCGAGGAGTGTGGCGCGGTGCGCCTGGTGTGGCACACACACGAGCACAACGTGCAGTCGCGCGCGGCGATATCGAAGCTGGGCGCCACGTTCGAGGGTCTACTCCGCAAGCATCGCCGGTTCGGCGACGGCTGGCGCACCACCGCCCAGTACGCGATGACCGACGACGACTGGCCTGCCGCGAAGGCGCGGCTGCTGCAGCGGATCTCGAGCCAGGGAAGCTAGGGCTTCTCCGTGTGATCGGGATGCCCGTGCGTGCGACGCTGCTCCTTCATCCTCGCCTCGTGCAGATGCCGCACCCCGTCCATCAGCTCGTCGCGGGCGCGCTTCTCCGCCTGACGAAACGGCGTCCAGTAGGTGTCGTCGAACTCCTCGACCACCTGAAACGTCCACCGCCCGTCGATGACGTTGCGTCCGACGATCTCGACGTCGAGCATGTCCGCGAGGTCGCTGTGGCCGTCGGCCCGGAGGGCGTCGGCCGCCTCGCCGAGGACCAGGTCGGCGTGACCGATCAGCTGGTGAAAGCTGTACAGGTGCCCGCGTGCACGTTCGACGTATTCGAGGGCCTCGGACAGTTTTCCCACCGCATCGGCGGTGGCATCCGAGATGTGTTCGGCGCGATCAGCCATGGGTCCATCAGTACCCGGCTCAGGCCACGTCGAATCGGCCAATGCGCGAATCGCCGGTCACGAATCGGTCACCACTCGCCGGCGACGATCACCCGGGTCCGCCCGGTCACGCCGCCCGAGAGGATCGTCTTGATCGACGTCGGCAGGTCCGTCACCGACACGTCGGTGGTCACGTCGTCGAGGTGACGCGGCTTGAGTTCGCCTTCGAGTTTCGCCCACAGCGCGCGACGGTTGACGATGGGTAGCTGCACCGAGTCGATCCCGGCCAGGGTGACCCCGCGCAGGATGAACGGGTGCACCGTCGTCGGGAGGTCGGCGCTGCCGGCGAGTCCGGACGCGGCGACCACACCGCCGTAGTTCAGCGTGCTCAACGCATACGCCAGGGTCGGACCACCGACGCAGTCGACCGCCGCGGCCCACCGCGACTTGCCGAGCGCACGGACCTTCTCGCCCTCCTCGGGCAGCCGGCCGATGACCTCGGTAGCGCCGAGGCTACGCAACAGGTCGGCGGCCTCGGACTTGCCCGTCGACGCGATGACCTCGTAGCCGGCGGCGGCGAGCAGGTCGACGCTGACGCTGCCCACGCCGCCCGTCGCACCCGTGACGAGCACCGGTCCATCCGACGGGGTGATGCCGTGCGTGATCAGGGCCTCGACGCTCATCGCCGCGGTGAAGCCGGCCGTGCCGATGGCCGCCGCCTCCTTCGCCGACAGTCCGGACAGCTTGACCACCATGTCGGCGGGCAGTCGCGCGGTGTCCGCATAGCCGCCGTGGCGGCCGGTCCCGATGTCGTAGCCATGTGCGACCACGACGTCGCCGACCGAGAACTCCGACGACGCGCTCGAGGTGACCGTGCCGGCCAGGTCGATCCCGGGGATCAACGGATACGACCGTGCCACACCGCCTTTGGGCGTGACGGCGAGTGCATCCTTGAAGTTGACGCCGGAGAACTCGACCGCGATCTCGACGTCACCGTCGGGCAGAAAGCTCGTGTCGACGGTTTCGTGGACGAGGTCGATGTTGCCGTCGTCGTCCTGATGGGCTACCAGTGCCTGTACGTCAGCCATGTATCGCACCCTACTGAAGTGCGTCGGCCGGCGGGTCCGCGACGACGACGCGGGAAGCGCGGATACCGACCAGCCGGCGCAGGAACAGTTCCTCGTCCAGACCTTTGCGCCGCATCCATGCGGTCACCTCGGTGTTGCACTTGCTGGCATTGCACGACCGACATGCCGGCACGACGTTGAGCTCGGTGTAACGACCGCCGATGGACAGCGGCTGGACGCAGTCACGTTGCAGCGCGGTGTCCGTGCGGCCGCAATAGGCGCAACCACCCCACGCCGCCTTGATCTCGTCCCACTGTTCGCGACTCAGATCGTTGTCGGCCAGCCGCATCCGACGCTGACGACGACGACCGGCCCGTGCGCGTCTCGAGTTCGGGGACCCCACCCGATGATCGTAGGCCGATGCGCACCGGAGGTCGCGGAAGGGCACCGCGGTGGCGCGGCCGCGATGCCGTCGGCGTACATCCGGGTTCTGTCGGCGCGAAACCGGGTTCTGTCGGCGAGTTTCGGGATTCTGTCGCGCGAAACCGGGTTCTGTCGGCGGAGATCAGGGTGCTGTCGGCGCGAGATCGGGTTCTGTCGGCGGGGGTGCCGCGGGTTGCGCGGCCCCGCGGCGACGCAGGGTGAGCCGGTCGGGCGCACCGTCGAGGACTCCGCCGGCCGGGTCGTCGAGGAGTTGATCGGGGTCGGGTCCGGTGCCGCGGTCGTCTCGTCGCGGACGACGCATCAGATCGTCGGCGGGATGCCAGATCTGCCAGATCACCACGGCGCACAGCGCGATCACCATCGCCGCCCGCACGACGATGGCGGCGGTGAACCACTCGTCGGGCAACCAGCGGCGGTCGGCGTCGAGGTACAGCGACATCCGCGGCACCCATACCAGCGCGTCGACGACCATCCACGCGAACAGCAGCCGCGTGTGCGGGATGGCCAGGACGGCCAACGGTACGAGCCACAGTGAGTACTGCGGACTCCACACCTTGTTCACCAGCAGGAAGCCGGCCACCATCAGGAAGGCCAGTTGCGCCACCCGTGGACGCTGCGGTGCGGTGAGGGCGACGACACCGATGCCGACCGCGACGAGCACCAGCAATCCGAGCGAGAGTGCGTTGAGAACGGTGACGTCCCAATTGAATCCGGCGGCTCGGCTCACGACGCGATACAGGCTGTCGCTCTCGGGCGCGCGTTCGGAGTTGAAGCGGAAGAACTCCCACCAACCGCGGGGATACATGACGAGGATCGGCAGGTTGACCGCGATCCACACCAGCACCGCCGCAGCCGCGGTCTGCAGGAACTCCCGGAGTCGCCCGGCCCGCAGACACAACACGAGCAACACCACGAGCAGGAGCGCCGGATACAGTTTGGCGGCGGCGCCGAGACCGATGAAAACACCTGCCAGCCAGGGCATCCGACGCGCCCACGACAGCAGCGCCAACGCCACCATCGCCGTCGCGATCGTGTCGAAATTGGTGAATGCGTGCACCACCACCAGCGGCGAGAGCGCCGCCATCCACGCTGCCCAGATCCTTGCCCGGGCGGTGAGCGCGGTCGCCCAGATCGTCACCAGCCAGAACAGCGCGAGGCCGAGCGCGGCCAGATTGAAGAACAGCACCACGTCGAGCGCCGCGGGCACGCCCCAGTCCTCATGCGCCGACTCCCACGCCCGCGCGACGGTGGCGACGCCGTACATGTACATGCCGGTGATGACCGGGTACTCCATGTAGCGCTTGATCTGTTGCCCGTCGGGGCCGTCCTCGAACCAGAACGTGCGGTACGGGAATGCGCCTTCATCGAGGCGTTCGGCACCGAACAGGCCGATGATGTCGGCGTAGCAGAGATTGGTGTACTGGCGCTGATCGTCCCAGTCGAGCCGCAGTTCGGTGCCCGTCGGCGAGTTCGCGTCGGCCGGGGCCTGCTGCAGGCAGCTCGCCTTGCCGAACCAGCTCAGTGCGAGACCGCAGAGGGCGAGCAGAAACAGCACCCGGATGGGTGTCCAGGCCCGGCTCCGCCCGATCGCCGCGTGCCGACCGACCGGACCACCGATGACGCTCGACGCCTCCCGTGCGACGACATCCGTGCGGCTCGGGAGCACGCGGGTGTCGTCGACACGCGTGTCGTCGGAGAGGACCGCCGCGGATTCCCAGGCCTGGTCGGCCGCACCGCCTACGCGTGCATCCGGACCCGCATCACCGGGGGAGCCCGGTGTCGTCGAGTTCTCCTCTGCCACGGTCTAGGACGGCTCAGTTGAATCCGGGTGGCTCCGGGACATCGCCCCCGAAGTCGCCACCGCCACCGGTGTCGCCGCCGGTTCCGCCGTCGCCGGTCCCGCCGCCACCGAAGTCGCCGCCACCCGTGTCACCACCGCCGGTGTCGCCACCGCCGCCGCCGGAGTTGCCGCCTCCGCCGCCGGAGTTACCACCGGAGTTGCCGCCACCGCCCTGTTCGGCGTTGCCCGGCAGCGGGATCGTCACGCCGGGTGCCAGGGTGAGGTTGCCGTCTCCGTTGCGGTCGCCCGGAAAACGCCCGTTGGGGCTCTGGTTCTGGCCACCGTTCGGGGACTGGGTTCCCGGCGAGTCGTAGTCGTCGTCGTAGGTGACCGGCGGCTCGTAGGGCACACCCGCCTGACCGCCGACCGCATCCGGTTCGGGGAACTGCTGAATCGGTTTGCCCTCCAGCGCGTCGTTCATCGCCGCCTGCCAGATGTCGGACGGCAGGCCACTGCCGTAGATCGACGATCCGGCGTAGTTCGTGATGGCGCTGCCGCCGTCGGTCCCGACCCACACCGCGGTCGAGAGCTGCGGCGTGTAACCGACCATCCAGGCGTCCTTGTTCTGTCCGGTGTCGCCGAGCTGGGCGGTACCCGTCTTGGAGGCCGACGGCCGCGAACCCAGCGTGGGATCCGACAGCGCATGCCCGTTGGAGTACGAGGCGACCGGTTCCAGCGCGGCGCTCACGTTGTCGGCGACCTTGGCCTCGAACCTGCGCTCACCCTTGTTGGGCTGGCGATCGAACAACACCTCGCCGTCGGAGGTCTCGACTTTCTGGACGAAATACGGTTCGCGGTACACCCCGGAGGCGGCGAGCGTGGCATAAGCCGAGGCCATGTCGAGCACCCGCGACGGGTACTGGCCGAGCACGACGCCGCCCTCGACGCCGCCGTTCTCCTCCTGCAGGGTGTGGTCGATCGTGCCGAAGCTCTCCGCGACGCCTGCCTTGTGGGCGGCGTCGGCGACGGCCTGCGCCTGCCCGTCGAGGTCCATCATCAGGCGGTAGTAGACGGTGTTGAGCGACATCTTCATCGCGGTCGCGAGGTTGCAGGACCCGCAGCTCATGCCCTCGGAGTTCTCGACCGTGAGTCCGCCGGGCGCCGAGTAGGGCGCGGAGCTGTAGACCTGCGACAGCGGAATGTCCTGCTCGAGGGCCGCGACGAGAGCGAACACCTTGAACGACGATCCGGTCTGCAGCCCGGCCTGTGCGTAGTCCCAGCCGTTGGCGTCGTTGCCGCCGAAGTAGCCCTTGATCCCGCCGGTACGCGGGTCCACGGCGACGGCGGAGGTCCGCAGCTTGTCCGGTTCGCCCTCGAGTTTGCCGTTGGCGGCCTGGACGACGGAACGCTGGACCTGCGGATCGATGGACGTGGTGATCTTCAGTCCCTCGGTGCGGACCTGCTGTTCGGAGATGTTGAGACGGCCGAGCTCGGCCAGCACCTGCCGCTTGATCAGGCCGTTCGCACCCGGCGTGTCGTCACCTTGCGGTCGGGCTTCGGGCACGTTCGGATACTGCATGTCGGCACGGTCACTGGCGGCCAGCGCGCCGGTGGCGACCATGCCGTCGAGGACGTAGTTCCAGCGGGCCTCAGACGCCTCGAGGTTGATCTCCGGGTCGTAGTACGACGGCGACCGGATCGCCGCCGCGAGCACCGCGGCCTCCTCGGTGGTGATCTTGCTCAGGTCCTTGCGGAAGTAGGCCTGCGACGCCGCGGACACGCCGTAGGCGCCGCGACCAAAGTAGATGGTGTTGAGGTAGGCAGCCATGATGTCGTCCTTGGACCACTCGTTCGACATCTTGGTGGCGATCGCGAGTTCCTTGAACTTGCGCTCGTAGCTGCGTTCGTCACCGACCAGCGCGTTCTTGACGTACTGCTGCGTGATCGTCGATCCGCCGCCGGCCTGGCCGCCGTTGCCGGTGACCTGGCCGATCGCCGCGCGGGAAAGGCCGCGGATGGAGAATCCGGAGTTGCTGCGGAACTGACGGTCCTCGGCCGCGATCACCGCTTCCTGCACCGAGACCGGGATGTCCTCGATCTGGACGTCGGTGCGGTTGCCCTCCTCGGGCACCACACGCGCCAGCGGGCTGCCGGTGGAGGTCACGATGGTGGCGACCTGGTTCTGTTTGATGTCGCCGGGAGCCGGTACCGACGCCGTCGCATAGGTGACGACGAACGCGAGGATGCCGAGCAGTGCGATGCCCGGGATGATGGCACCGATGACGCCGAGACCGACGGCCAGCCGCTTCTGCTTCTTGCGGGCCGGGTCGTCGGCAGGCGTACGGCTCCTGCGGGAGGTCGACGACGTACCGCGGGGGCTACTCATCGTTCCACCATCCGATCCGTGCGCACGACCACGTCAGCGCTACTCACAATCCATCTCCGTCGTTCAGCTCGTTACCCCACTGTGACCTACGAAGGGGTGTCCGGGCAAAGTCTTGCGCCGGGAAGACGACGGGCACCGAGCCGTCGTCGGCGCCGAGCACCTCCCGCGCTCCGCACCTGGTCTTTACTTGGCGACCCGCCGGGAGCGCGTGGAACGTGGCGGCAAACCCGCAACGTACGACTGCACCAGATGGTTCCAGCTGCAGGTGCGGCACACCTCGACGACGTGGACCGAGAACTCCTCGGCGGTGGTGGCCAGCCGTGAGATCTCGTCGTTGGTCCGAGCCGAACCCGACACCTGCCCGAGTTTCTCGCCGAACACCCACGACACGAGCGTGACCTGCTCTTTCCGGCAGATCGGACACAGCGTCGACGACGGCCGTCCATGGAATTTCGCGGCCCGCAGCAGATACGGACTCGCGTCGCAGACATCGGCCACGGCGGTCCGGCCCGAATGGACCTCGGACAGCCGCGACCTGCGCTGCAGGGCGTAGTCGACGATCTGGCGTTGCACGGGTTCAAGGGTACGTGGTCGCCACCCGCGCTGTCGGTGTGACCGTCATCCCGATCGGCACGTGTCGTGAGTTTCCCCCGCCGCCTGAGGAGCCCCCGAGGTACGAGCGGGCGTCACGAAGGCGCCCTTCGTGACATCCCTCCGCAAGCTCTACCCCCCGCCGCCTGAGGAGCCCGCGAGGAACGAGCGGGCGTCACGAAGGCCGGCCCGCTGTAGACCGCAGTTATATCGGTGCGATACATTGGGAAACACATCGCGGCGAGGTGTCGGAGCGTCAGGTTGCCGACGAATCATCACGCGGTGGCGCAACACCAGACGGGTCAGGTCATCGATCGAGAGAGGAGTGGGCACCCATGTTGGAGCTCGCGGTTCTCGGATTGCTCCTGGAATCCCCGATGCACGGCTACGAACTCCGCAAGCGACTGACCGGGCTGCTCGGCGCGTTCCGCGCCTTCTCCTATGGGTCGCTGTATCCGACGCTTCGCCGGATGCAGGCCGACGGACTGATCGACGAGGCGACCGCGCCGACGGCGGTCAAGGTGCGTCGCGGCCGCCGCGTCTATCAACTCACGGACAAGGGCCGGGAACGGTTCAGCGAACTCGTCGCCGACACCGGACCGCAGAACTACACCGATGACGGGTTCGGGGTGCACCTCGCGTTCTTCAGCCGGACACCGGCGGTCGCGAGAATGCGAATCCTGGAGGGCCGTCGCCGTCAGGTCGAGGAACGCCGCGAGGGGCTGCGCGAGATCGTCGGCCGCTCCAACCGGGCGGTCGACCGCTACACCCGTCAGCTGCATCAGCTCAGCCTCGAATCCAGTGAGCGTGAGGTGCGCTGGCTCAACGAATTGATCGCCGCCGAGGCCTCCGGCGATCACGACGACGAGGTCGGCGACACGGATCTGCGACGCGATCCGCTGGTCGACACCGCCGACAGAGACTTCCGTGTCACGAGCTCAGAGAAGAGCCGTGACGCGGGGCGAGAAGAAACCGAAGAAGAGAAAACACCGGTGGCGCAGCGATCTGCGATGCCCCGATCTGAAGGAGAACCCGACCATGGGTGAGCACAATAAGGTGCGCGTGGCCATTGTGGGCGTAGGAAACTGCGCTTCATCCTTGGTCCAAGGCGTGCAGTACTACAAGGACGCCGACGAGAGCGCGACCGTCCCCGGCCTGATGCACGTGAAGTTCGGCGAGTACCACATCCGCGATGTCGAGTTCGTCGCCGCGTTCGACGTCGATGCCAAGAAGGTCGGTTTCGATCTGTCCGACGCGATCTTCGCGAGCGAGAACAACACCATCAAGATCGCCGACGTGCCGCCGACCGGCGTCACCGTCCAGCGCGGTCAGACCCTCGACGGTCTCGGCAAGTACTACCGCGAGACCATCACCGAGGCCGACGGCGACGGCGTCGACGTGGTCCAGGCACTGAAGGACGCCGAGGTCGACGTTCTCGTGTCCTACCTGCCCGTCGGTTCGGATCAGGCCGACAAGTTCTACGCCCAGTGCGCGATCGACGCGAACGTCGCGTTCGTCAACGCCCTGCCCGTGTTCATCGCCTCCGACCCGGTGTGGGCACAGAAGTTCACAGACGCCGGTGTCCCCATCGTCGGCGACGACATCAAGAGCCAGGTCGGCGCGACCATCACCCACCGCGTGATGGCCAAGCTGTTCGAGGACCGCGGCGTCACCCTCGACCGCACCTACCAGCTCAACGTCGGCGGCAACATGGACTTCAAGAACATGCTCGAGCGTGAGCGTCTGGAGTCCAAGAAGGTCTCCAAGACCCAGGCCGTGACGTCGAACCTGACCGGTTCGCTGGCCGGCAAGGTCGAGGACAAGAACGTCCACATCGGCCCGTCCGACCACGTCGAGTGGCTCGACGACCGCAAGTGGGCCTACGTCCGCCTCGAGGGTCGCGCCTTCGGTGACGTGCCGCTGAACCTGGAGTACAAGCTCGAGGTCTGGGACTCCCCCAACTCGGCCGGCATCATCATCGACGCCGTGCGCGCCGCCAAGATCGCCAAGGACCGCGGCATCGGCGGCCCGATCCTGCCGGCATCGTCCTACCTGATGAAGTCGCCGCCGCAGCAGCTCGCCGACGACGTCGCGCGTGCACAGCTCGAGGAGTTCATCGCCGGAGCCTGACTCACTGACCGGAGTCGATGACTGACATCGTCCCCGTGACGGACGACCGAGGGGAATCTTCCCTCGGTGACACGTCACGGGGACGATTGTCGTCACCACCGAGTTCGTCGACGTTGTGTGCAAAGGTTGTGCGACCGAGAACACCACGGAGAGGACAGGGTCCTGCACAACCCGGCGGAGCACACCGCGCCCGCATCCCCACCAGCCGAGGCGCGGCCACAACGCAACCCCCACACGATCATTCGCTGGCTGCTGATCTGCGTCGTCGCGGCGGCGGTCGGCGTGGCCGGCTACCTGCTGGCGGTGCGGACGGTGACCGGCCAGCGGATCGAGAACGCTGCACTGCGCGGAGCAGATCAGGCGGGACGGGCGATGACCGCCCCGGCCGACTCGGTGCTCGGCACCATCACGATCACGTCGATGGTGATCGCCATGCTCGCACTGCTGGTCGTCGCGGTGCTGCGCCGCCAACCCTGGGTCGGCCTGGCCGCACTCGCCATCATCGGCGGCGGGCAGGCGATCGTCCAGGTCCTCAAGAGCTATGTCCTTCCCCGGCCCGAACTGGTGGACGCATCGCCTCAGTACGTGCAGAACAGCCTGCCGAGCGGCCACACCGCCGCGGCGATGACGATCCTGCTGGCCGTCCTGCTGGTGACACCGTTCCGGCTGCGCGGACTCACCGTGTTGGTGGTGATGCCGTGGGTGATCGGCGTCGGCGCCTACACCATCACGGCCAAATGGCATCGCTTCTCCGACACCCTCACCGCCGATGCGATCGCGTTGGTCGTCGCCTGTGTGGTCTGTGTCGTCGGCGTGCGCACCAAATACCTGACGATCACCGACGCCGGACCGCCGGAGCACATCGTCGGTCGCCGGGTCATCGTCTGGTTCTGGGTCGTCCTGTTCGTGATCGCGACCGGTGTCGGTCTCGCGCTCTGGTCGCTCACGTGGAGCAACGGACAGATGGATGACGCCGCGGAGTACAACTACTTCCTCGGCGCCCAACTCCTCTCCGCGGCAGGGGCGATTGCGTCGGGGCTGGTTTTCTGGTGGACGTTGCAGCGGGTCTCGATCGGTGACGGCCCTGCGGCTCGCGACGACAGTTCAGCGCGGTAACTGCCCCAGCACATCCGAGTGTCCGTGCCGTCGACACCAGCTCACGATGTACCTAGCGTGCAGGCCGCACCATCGGTACACCGTCGCCTGGGTGAGCGGCAGTCGGTCGTCGTGCTCGCGACGCTGGGTGATGATCGGTCCCAGGTAGTGGCTGGTGAGTTTGTTCGCGGTATTCGGGGACACCTTCGCGGCGGCTGCGAGCGACGCGCTGTCGGCCGCGTTGCCGGAGGCGATCGCCCCCGCCAGACGGGCGGCGGTATGGCCGCGACGCCCGACGAACAGCTCGTAGAGCGGGGGCCGTCGATCGCTCACGTGGTCGGCCGCGGTCAGCCGCTGTCCGAGCGCGACGGTGCGGATCGCGCTCATCAACGGCACCAGGCCCTCGGACTTGGCGAGGACCCCGGACACCTCGGGCCGCAGCCGCGCCTCCTCGAGATGATCGCGCTCCATGCTGTGTCCCTGTGTGGTGAGCAGGACGGGGGCCAAACGATCCGCGTGACGCAGCGCGTCGATGACGTCCAGCCCGTCGAACGTCCACTCCATCGACGGCCGGTTCCAGATGAGGTCCGCGGTCACCACGTCGAACCGGACACGTCCGGCGATCCGGCGAACGAACTCGTCCTGGCCGGTGGCCACCTCGACCATCACATCGTCGTACGCGGACTCCAGCGGCTTCGCGATGACCTGGCCCAGGGGCGAGGCGATGAGAATACGTATCCGATGTCCCACATGCGCAATCTTCCCCCGATTCGATTGGTCATGCGTGATCTGACATCAGAACCAACCGTTCAGGTGACAACGAGGCTTAAACGTCGCAGATCTGGTCACAAGAACTGCTGAACCTGTCGGTGCAATGAAGGAAGCTTTGATTCACTTGTCCGATCTCCAATCCAGGGGAACCCATGACCAGCCAGATCGACCGCGAACTCCGGGTGCCGCTGTACCCGCTACCCAGTCCGACGACGGTCGCGATCGTCGCCGAGCGTGACATCAGCGACGCCGCACTCGTCGCGCTTGTGGAGAGCCTCGGGTATCACGCTGTCGTCGTCGATCTGGATGCGCATCCGGAGCCACTCCCGCCGGCCATCGCCATCGTGCGCTCGGCGGACAAGCTGGCCCGGTTCCGGGCACTGCGCGGGATGCGCAACTGCCTCATCGCCGCGATCGGCGTGGACCTGCGGGACGCCCCCGGGGTCGCGATCGCGGATTCGCCGCTCGCCGCACGACAGCTCGAGCGGCTCCTCGAACAAGCGGCCCGCCGTCGGCCGGAACTGCGCAGCCGGGTGAATGTCACCGAGCGTGAACTCGAGATCCTCACCACCTACGCTCTCGGCGCGACCCTGCGCGAGACCGCGCAGACGCACTACGTCGCGGAGAGCACCGTGCGGGCACACTACCGCCGGGTGTCGCAGCGCTACTGCGACGCCGGTCGCCAGGTGGGCAACAAGGCGCAGCTGTTGTTGCAGTTCATGGCCGACGGGTGGGTGCTGCCCGAGCAGTTGGCCGTCTGACGGGCTGACCGTTGATCGAGTCGCCCCCGCCCCAACCGTTGATCGAGTCGCCCAACCGTTGATCGAGTGCCAAACCGCTGATCGAGTAGCCCGAGGCGCTAGCCGAGGGCGTATCGAGATCCCAGCACCATACGAGATCTCGATACGGCTCCTCGCTGCCGCTCGTCACCTAACTCGATCAGCGGTTGGGGGGGCGCTCGGTCAGCGGCTCAGGGGTGCACTCGGTAGGCGGTTGACGGGGGCACTCGATCAGCGACTCAGGGGTGCACTCGCTAGGCGGTTGGGGGTAACTCGATCAGTCGTTGGCGGACGGCGCGGTTGAAGTCTCCTTCCGTAGCCTGGCACCATGCGGACACATCGCTGGGTGGCCACCGGGTACTCCGGACTCGACGACTTCGCGTTCGTCGAGGACGAACTGTCGGCGCCGGGCCCCGGCGAGGTCACCATCGAGGTCCGGGCGGCCGGGGTCAACCCGGCCGATCTCAAGCACGCACAACGAGACGGCGATCCCGCGGAGCTGCCGCTGCCGATCGGCTACGAGGTGGCCGGCACCATCCTCGACATCGGACCGGACACCGAGATCGCCTCGGGTGCAGCCGCGCTCGGAGATGCCGTGCTCGCGTTCCGGGTGCGCGGCGGATACGCGACCGCGCTCACGGTGCCCGCCGACAAGGTGTTCGCCAAACCCGACACGGTCGACTTCCCGGAGGCAGCCAACCTGCTGCTGGCCGGGTGTACGGCAGCCGACATGCTCCGGGCGGCTCGGGTCGAACGCGGCGAGACCGTCCTGCTGCACGCGGCGTCGGGGGCCGTGGGTGTCGCGGTTCTGCAGATGGCGCGGCTCCGCGGGATCTCGGTGCTCGGCACCTGCGGACTGGACAGCGCCGAACGGGTCCGCGAGTTCGGTGGTCTGCCGATCGAATACGGCCCGGGTCTGGTCGACCGGGTTCGCGCCGCGGCGCCCGACGGTGTCGTTGCCGCGCTCGACGCGGTCGGCACCGACGAGGCCATCGACACCTCGCTGGAGCTCGTCGACGACCGTTCGCGAGTGGTCACGATCGTCGCACCCCGGCGCGCCGACGCCGAGGGGTTCGTCGCCCTCGGCGGGTCGCGACCGGAGAGTCTGATGTTCCGAGATACGGTGCGCGCAAGCCTCATTCGTCTCGCCCGCAATGGTCATCTGATGGTGCCGATGGCCCGCACCTATCCCCTGGCCGACGCTCCGGCGGCACTTCGGCTGGTTGCCGGCGGTCATCCGGGCGGGAAGGTCGCGCTCATCCCGTAAGTCAGGTCAGATCCGCTTCCAAGGCCCGGTTCGCGGCCTCGACGTCGAAGGCGGTGGGGTCGAACGGCGCCGTGGGCGACAGTCCGGCCCAGTCCCGGAGTTCGGCGTGTTGTTCGTGGGTCGGATCGGTCACCGCTGCGACGAACACCTCCCAGCCGCCGGCGCCACCGACGTCGTCGAACGGTGCCGTGCCGGTCCCGTCGATGACGGTGAGCAGGTAGTTGTCGACGTCACCGACCGGCGGCCTCGCCGCCTCCAAGGTGACGAGAACTTCCCAGCCGTCTCCGAAGTCGTACTCGTAGAGCAGCTGTGCACCGGGTTCTTCGAGGATGACGCCGATCGGCACCCGGTCCTCGGGGATCGCTTCCGAGCGCCCTACCAGGCCGTCGTCGATGGCGGACTGGGGCATGAACGGGAGCGAGTCGTCGCGCGGGTACACGCTGAACCGGTGGAGGTGGCTGTCGTTCCACGACATGAGCGATTGGATCAGGTCGTGCACACCGATAAGTGACAGCAGGCCGGTCACCTCGACCCGACGCGACACAGGCGGTTCGATGCCGGGCATCTCCAACTGCAGGGTGACCACCGGGACCGGATTGAGTTTGTTCGACAGAACCTCGACCGCATTGCTCACGACCAGTCGCAGGGCCGACGGAACCACGTAACCGCCGTCGTCGGCGAGGTGCAGCCACCCGTCGGCCTGTAGCTCCCCGGCGACGTAGGCCATGATCTCGAGGGCCAGTCGTGTGTCCGGGACGGTGTCATCGTCCGCCCGGATATCGTCCTCGTGCAGCGGCAGTCTGGTGAGCCCACGCCGCAGGACCGTCACCGCTATTTCCTGCATCGCCTCCGACTCCCACGCGGCGACTTTCGCCTCGAGCCCGCGTTCAGCGGTCTCGCGCAGCATCTCCACGTTCGGTCCGGAGCTCCATTCTTGGGCCCGCAGGCCGGGTTCGGCACTCCCCGACCTCACGGCGATGAGGCCGATGACCTCGGCCAGTACCCACAGATCAGCCAGTGTGGGATGGTCGCCCATCGTCTCGACCGCGTCGGGCATCCCGAGGTCGATCGCGTTCGATGCATCCTGCAGCAGGGTCGGGTCGAGCGATCCTTCCTCGGTGGCCGGGCGACCACTGCCGACCCAGGCCAACAGGGCATCGAGGCGCCGAATCACCTCCAGCCCCGACAACGCTGTTTCCTCCTCGACGGGGTCCACGTCGTCGACGTCGAGGTGCTGGTCGGTCAGGTAGCTCACGAGCGCTTCGTCGACGACGTCCATGACGACGTCACAGAGATCTTCTGGCCCGGCCCATCGGTCGGTCTCTCGGAGGAAGTCGAGGAACGCACGCAGCGCGAAGACCGGCAGCGCCGCGCTGGGCGCGTCGGGGTCGAGCTCTTCCATTTCCTCGGCGAAGCCGATCGCCGCGTCGACGTCGGAGACCGTCCAGCAGTCGGGCTGGAAATCCGACCTCCGCTCGTACGCCGCAGTGCCCATCGCCGCGGCTGCCTCGGCGAGTACCGCGGGGTCGGCGTCATTCTCGTAGAAGTCAGTCTCGACCAGCCATGTCCGGAATGAGCCGACCAAACTGTTGAGGTCGGTGCCGCGGAGAAACCCCACGACCTTGTTCTCGTGACCATGCGTGTGTCGCTTGCGGGATTTGGCAGCACGTTTGGCGCGCCGCGCACGCTTGTCGGAGCTCATTGCCGACGAGTCTAACCAGTTCTGCTCAGCAGCAGTCGGGAGTCAAGACGTGTCGCAGCGCTTCCATCGCGTCGCGTCGTGCGCGGTGGAAGACGTTCATGCCTTGCCTTTGCGACACCACCATCCCGGCCTTGCGCAGTTGCGTCAGATGGTGGCTGACGGTGGCCTCGGACAGCCCGACAGCAGCCGCCAGGTCGCAGGTACACACCTCGCCGACGTCGCTGGTGAGCAGCATCGACATCAGTCGCAGCCGCGCCGGGTCGGCGAGCGCCTTGAGTCGGAGGGCCACCTCGAGCGCCGCGTCCGCACCCATCGGTTCCGCCGACACGGGCGCACAGCAGACCGGGGAAGTCACATCGATGACGGGCAGGGTCTTCGGCATCTGACCAGCATACCTGCAGGACCTTGACATATGTCGAATACGTGCCACCATCGAATTCGACATATGTCGAACTACCAATGGAGGCGATCACCATGGCACGAGTGCAATTGGCGCTCAACGTCGACGACCTGGACGCAGCGGTGGATTTCTATCGAAAGATGTTCGGCACCGAGCCGGCGAAGCGTAGGCCCGGATACGCAAACTTCGCGGTGGCCGACCCACCGTTGAAGCTGGTGCTGATGGAGAACCCTGGTCGAGGCGGCTCGCTCAACCATCTCGGCGTCGAAGTGGAGAGCACAGAGGCAGTCCGTTCCGAGATCGAACGATTGCGCGCGGAGGGATTGACGACGGCCGAGGAGTTCGGCACCGCGTGTTGCTATGCGACACAGGACAAGACGTGGGTGAGCGGCCCCGACGACGAGGACTGGGAGTTCTACACGGTGCTGGGCGACGCCGACGTGCTCTGCAACGTGCCCGACGGTGCCGAGACCGAACGCAGCGCCTGCTGCTGAGAACCCGGTCAGCGCAGACGAACCGCGAGATCGGCGATCCGGGAACGTAGTTCGTCGCGGATCAGCCGCATCCGATCGATCCCGTCGATTCCCCGGGCCGACGGTTCGTCGACGTCCCATACCTCGACGGTGACGCCATCGGGTGGTGTCACCTCGGCGGTGCCGACGATCACCACCCGGTCGGCGGCGCGCATCAGGTCATCGGTGAGTTGCCGAGGCCGGTGGGCGGAGATGTCGATGCCCACTTCGTCGAGTACCTGCGCCGACAGTTCATTCGGCGACGCACCGAGTTTCGCGCTCGTACCCGCCGACGAGGCGTGCAGGCTGTCGGCGGCGTCGAGGCGCGCGAGACCTTCGGCCATCACCGACTTACCTCGATTGCTGACGCAGACGAACACCACGTCGGGAAGCCTCGTGCCGTCGTCAGGCATCGCGGATCGCCTCGCTCTCGGAATCGGGTTGTGGAGTGGGGCCGGTGAAGCGTTGTCGCAGTGCGAGTGAGACATACACCAGTCCGACGAGCACGGGAACCTCGATCAGCGGGCCGATGACCCCGGCGAGGGCCTGCCCGGACGACGCACCGTAGGTGGCGATCGCGACGGCGATCGCGAGTTCGAAGTTGTTGCCCGCGGCGGTGAATGCCAGCGTCGTCGTGCGTTCGTACCCGAGGCCGAGCGCGGCGCCGAGCGCGAAGCCGCCACCCCACATCACCGCGAAGTAGATCAGCAGGGGGATCGCGATCCGCACCACATCCCAGGGGCGGCTGGTGATCTGGTCGCCCTGCAGTGCGAACAGGACGACGATGGTGAACAGCAGACCGTAGAGCGCCCACGGGCCGATCCGGGGGAGGAACCGCTCCTCGTACCACGTGCGACCACGGGTACGTTCCCCGATGCGCCGCGACAGATAGCCGGCCAGCAGCGGGATGCCGAGGAAGATCACCACCGACATCGCGATCTGCCACGGCGAGGTGTCGATCGTCGTCTGTTCGAGGCCGAGCCAGCCCGGCAGCACCGAGAGGTAGAACCAGCCGAGCAGGCCGAACATGATGACCTGGAACACCGAGTTGAGCGCGACGAGCACTGCCGCCGCCTCGCGGTCCCCGCAGGCGAGGTCGTTCCAGATGATCACCATCGCGATGCATCGGGCCAACCCGACGATGATGAGGCCGGTTCGGTACTCCGGGAGGTCCGGCAACAGCAGCCAGGCGAGCGCGAACATCAGCGCCGGGCCGACGACCCAGTTCAGGACGAGTGACGCGATCAGCATGCGCTTGTCGCCGGTGACGGAGTCGAGTCGGTCGTAGCGGACCTTCGCCAGCACCGGGTACATCATGATCAGCAGACCGAGAGCGATGGGGACCGAGACGCCGTCGACCTCGACGGCGCCGAGGATGTCGCCCAGGCCGGGTACGGCACGACCCAGCAGGAGCCCGGCGGCCATTGCCACGCCGATCCAGACGGGTAGGAACCGGTCCAGCGTCGAGAGGCGGCCGACCACCGCGGTGTCGCCGCTCATCGGCAGTCCTGCGCAGTGCCCGACACCTCGGCCATACTCGCCAGGAGTGTGGAGAGTGGTTGCAGCGCTTCGGGAATCACCCGGTAGTACACCCACGTGCCGCGTCGCTCACTGGCGACGAGCCCCGCCTCGCGCAAGACCTTCAAGTGGTGCGAGACGGTCGGCTGGGAGAGTTCGACGAGCCCGAGCAGGTCGCAGACACACGATTCGCCGCCCGGTCTCTGCGCCAACTCGTGAAGCAACCGCAGCCGAACCGGGTCGGCGAGCGCACGTAGGGTGCCGGCCGCGACATCCAGACCGATTTCCTGTATCGACACCCGTCTATATTGACAGTCATCGATGCCAGTCGGCAACCGGCCAGGTGAGACGCCGAATGTGTGCCGAAAGGCCCACGACATGGCGCCCGCGGCCGAGCAGGATGAAGGCATGAGGACCAGAGCGGCCATCGTCGTCGGCGGTCTTGCCAGTGCCGCCGCGGCGGTCGTCTACCAGTGGTTTCTGCGTAGGCTGATACTGACGTGGGGCGCCACGCCCGACGAGGTGTCGGCGGCCCTGCGCGGCGACGAACTACTCCCCGGGGCCGACGGCGTGTCGACCCGGGCGATCACCGTTGCCGCGCAACCCCAGCAGGTGTACCCGTGGCTCGTGCAGATGGGGCCCGATCCGCGAGGAGGCGCCTACACCTACGACTGGGTGGAGAACCTGCTCGGGTTGCACATGCACAGCAGCGACGTGGTGCTCGACGCGTTCCAGCATCCGACGATCGGCACCGAGGTCGACCTCGGTCCGAATCGGATGATCATCGAGATCGCCAACCCCGGTGAGGCGTTCGCGATCCGCTCGGCGGACGGGAACTGGGTCTGGGCGTTCACGATCGTCGACCGCGCCGACGGCACGTGCCGACTGATCAGCCGCAACCGTTATCGTCTGCCTCGGCTGCGGGATCGGATCGGCATGCTGCCGATGGAGGCGGGATCTCTGATCATGGAGCGAAAGATGTTGCTGGGCATCCGGCATCGAGCGGAGCACATGCATGATGGAGCAGCTGTGCGGCGATTACGGTGATGCCGGTCAACTGATCTCGCCGCTGTCCTGCAGGACGGTTTCTTCGGCCCGGTGCTCGTCGGAATGCTCCTCGGCGGCCAGGCGTGGGATCAACCCACCCGCGAGGACGTCGGCGACCTGCCGCGACGACAACCGGTGCCGCACAGTGAACGTCCGATCCTTGGTGATGTTGCGGACGGTGAGGGTGTCCTTGGCGTCGAGGGCATCTCGGACGTCCTCGAGACGGACCACGTCGTCGCGGTCGATGCCGTCGTAGTCGGCGGGATCGTCGAATTCGACTGCCAGAACACCGAAGTTGGCGAGATTCTGCCAGTGGATGCGCGCGAACGACTTCGCGATGACGACCCGAAGTCCCAGGTGGCGGGGTGCGATGGCGGCGTGTTCGCGTGACGACCCCTGCCCGTAGTTGTCACCGCCGACGATGACGTGCCCGGCGTCTGCGCCGCGGGCGCGGTCCGGATAGGTGTCGTCGACCTGGGTGAAACTGAACTCCGCGAGCTTCGGGATGTTGGAGCGGAAGGGAAGTGCGCGTGCACCGGCCGGCGAGATCTCGTCGGTGGAGATGTTGTCGCCGACCTTGAGCAGGACCGGTGCCTCGATGTTGTCGGGCAGCGCGTCCAGCTCGGGGAGGCTCGAGATGTTGGGGCCCTTCACCGGCTCGACCTCGGCCGCCTCCGCTGCGGGCGGCGGCTCCACGAGCATCGCCGTGTTGATCGAATGCTGTTGCGGGAAGTCCAGTTCCGGGTATGCCACGTCGGTGTCACGCGCCCAGTCGCGGGGGTCGGAGATCACGCCGGTCAGCGCGGAGGCGGCTGCGGTCTCCGGCGAGCACAACCACACCGAATCCTCCTTGGTGCCCGAGCGTCCGGGGAAGTTGCGCGGCATCGTGCGGAGCGAGTTGCGGCCGGTGGCCGGTGCCTGTCCCATGCCGATGCAGCCCATGCAGCCGGCCTGATGGATGCGCGCACCGCCGATGACGAGGCTGGTGGTGGCGCCCATCTTGGTGAGGTCGGTGAGGATCTCCCGCGAGGTGGGGTTGACGTCGAAGCTCACTTCCGGCGACGTCTGGCGCCCGTCGACCATGGCGGCGGCGATCGCGAAGTCGCGCAGTCCGGGGTTCGCGCTGGACCCGATCACCACCTGCGAGATGTCCTCGCCGGCCACCTCACGTACCGGCACCACGTTGCCGGGGGACGACGGTTTCGCGATGAGCGGTTCGATGTCGCCGAGGTCGATGGTCTCCTCGGTGTCGTAGGTGGCGCCGTCGTCGGCGACGAGTTCGATCCAGTCGTCCTCGCGGCCCTCTGCGCGCAGGAAATGCCGAACCTCGTCGTCGCTGGGGAACACCGTGGTGGTGGCACCGAGCTCGGCCCCCATGTTGGCGATGACGTGACGGTCCATCGCGGTGAGCGTCTCCAGGCCCGGGCCGTGGTACTCGATGATCCGGTTCACGCCACCCTTGACGTCGTGGCGGCGGAGCATCTCCAGGATCACGTCCTTGGCCGAGCACCAGTCCGGCAGCCTGCCTTCGAGCCGTACACCCCAGATCTCGGGCATGCGGATGTTCAGCGGGCGGCCGGCGATGGCCAGGGCCACCTCGAGTCCACCCACACCGATGGCGAGCATTCCCAGCGACCCCGCCGCCGGCGTGTGCGAGTCGGATCCGACCATCGTCTTGCCCGGAATGCCGAAGCGCTGCATGTGCGTCGGGTGGGAGACACCGTTGCCGGGTTTGGAGAACCAGATGCCGAAGCGCTCGCACGCCGTGCGCAGGTACTCGTGATCCTCGGCGTTCTTCTCGTCGGTCTGCAGCAGGTTGTGGTCGACGTACTGGACGCTGACCTCGGTCCGTGCACGGTCGAGGCCGAGGGACTCGAGCTCCTGCATGACGAGGGTCCCGGTGGCGTCCTGGGTGAGGGTCTGGTCGATCCGGATGGCGATCTCCTCGCCCGGGGTCATCTCCCCCGATTCCAGATGCGCACCGATCAGCTTGCGTGCGACATTCTCGGGCATCGTGCACTCCTCCGCGACACGTTGGGCGTTCTCGCTCGGGCTGGTTCCTGATACGGGGTACCCAGTGATGAGGGCGCCTACACTGTCGAGGTCTCGACTCGCGGCATCTCGGTTTCCTGAGGCTCAACAGGCGGCCGCGACGGATCGGCCATATCGAGTAGTCCGAGCCGCACCTTTCAACCGTTGGTCGAGTCGAGCCGCACCTTGATTCGTTGGTCGAGCAGTCCGAGCCGAACCCCCCAACCCGCTGGTCGAGCACTCCAAGCCGCCCACAACCCGCTGATCGAGCACTCCAACCCGCTCCCACCCGCTGGTCGAGTAGTCCAACCCGCTCCCACCCGCTGGCCGTGTAGTCCAAGCCCCGCCCCCCGCTGGTCGAGTAGTCCGAGCCGCTAGGCGAGGACGTATCGAGACCTCCTAGGGCCGCGAATCATCCTGTACCACCGAACTTGTCACACCCACGCGATACTCTGACCGCAATCGAAATCGCACACCGACCCGTTCTCCACAGGCCGCCGCCGACCCACCAAATTGTCCGACCCACCCGATACTCTGGTATCAGTCCCATTCCCGCACAGCACTTCCCACTCGTGAAAGGCCTGGCGTGTTCACCTACATCGATCGCCCCGCTCCACCTATCGGTGGTCGAGTAGTCCGAGCCGCACCCCACCCGCTGGTCGAGTAGTCCGAGCCGGCACTTTCAACTGTTGGTCGAGTAGTCCGAGCCGGGACTTTCAACTGTTGGTCGAGTAGTCCGAGCCGCTAGGCGAGGACGTATCGAGACCTCGAAACCTCTGCACCACCGAACTTGTCACACCCAACCGATATCCTGAACGCAACCGAAAAGCGCAGACCCAACATTATCCACAGGCCGCCGCTGACCCACCAAAGTTGTCAGACTTACCCGATATCCTGATATCAGTTCCATTCCCGCACAACCGCTCCCCACACGAAGGGCCTGGCGTGTTCACCTACACCAACCCGGCCGCGACTTTCACCCGTTGGTCGAGTAGTCCGAGCCGCACCCCCACCCGCTGGTCGAGTAGTCCGAGCCGCACCCCCTAACCGCTGGTCGAGTAGTCCGAGCCGCTAGGCGAGGACGTTATCGAGACCTTCAGAACGAGCGAATCATCCTGCACCACCGAACTTGTCACACCTACCCGATATCCTGAACCCAAACGAAAAACGCAGACCTAACGTTATCCACAGGTAGCCGCTCACCGACCAAGGTTGTCAGACCTACCCGATATCCCGATATCAGTTTCGTTCCCGCCCATCAGTTCTTACTCGTGAAAGGCCTGGCGTGTTCACCTACACCGACCCCACCGCCGACGACACTCTGTTGTCGTCGGTCGGCGCTGAGGGGTTGGGGGCGTTCGCGCGGGATGCGTTGCGGTTGAGTCGGCAAGCCGAAGCCCGCGCACTGCTGATGGCCTACCGCATCGGCGAAAGAGCCTACAACGAGCGGCTGTTCGGAGCCGATGGCCGCCACCGCATGATCTTCGGCCAGACCGCCCGCAACGCCGCGGTCGGCGAGATCTCCCTGGCGTTGCGGATCAACAAAACCAAAGCCGGCGAATGGTACTCCCTGGGCGCCTCCCTGCAGGAGTACCCGAAGATCCGGATGGCGTATCTGGCCGGCGAATTCAGCACCCACCGGATGTCGGTGATGGTGCACGCCGCCGACATCGCCCCCAAAGGTGACCTGCGCGACCAACTGCCCAACCCCAACGACACCACCGACAGCGACGAGCCGGCCGACGAGCCGACCGACCCGACCCTCGACGACCTCCTCGACGACCTCCTCGACGACACCGATCCGGATGCCGAGGTACAGCCAGAACCACAACCCGAGGTCGATGAGCCGGTCAGTTTCGAAGACCTCGCCCTGGAACTGGGCAATCGGGCCTCCACCGACACCGCACTGCGTGATGACCTGGCCGACGCCGTGATCAGCCTGGATCCGGACGGGGCGGCCGAGTCGCGGGATGCGATCGCTGAAGCGTTCGAGAACATCACGTTCAGCAATGAGGCCGGCGGGCACATGAACCTCGACGCGTGCATGCCGGCTGAACACGGGGTGCATCTGCGTGACCGCATCAGCGCGTTGGTCGCCGCACGGGTTTGTAAGAGCGACCCGCGCACCCTCGGTCGCCAGCGCATCCTTGCGTTCGGCGAGATCGTGGGCATCCCCGGCGCGAGCCTGAGGTGTGAATGCGGCGACGACACCTGCACCGCAGGAAAGACCCGCACTGGCCGTGGGAAGCGGTCGGCGCCAAGCACCGACACGGACGCGGACGCGAACAGTTCGTCGCCGAACGACGGCGACCCGGGCGACAACCGCCCGCCGGCCACCGCCATCGACACCACGGCCACCGACGACACTGCCGATGGCGAGGCCGACCCGAGCAACGGTGACGACGAGAATGGTCGGTCGCCGAACAGCGCGTCCATTACCGCGCCCGCCGAGATCGGCAGCGAGTCCGCCGCCGACCTCGCCAACGTCGACAGCACCGACGATCGCGACACGGCCGAGAACGACGCCGACACCGCGGACGACACCGACAACGCCGAAGACGCCGACAGCACCGAACAAACCGACACCGCCCCAGCGCCCACCGACCTCCCGACCCCACCCGTCTGGACCCTGCTGCACGACCCCACCGGCATCGAACCCACCCGTCTGCAGGGCTACGGCGCCATCGATCCAGCCCACGCCGCCGACCTGGCACAACGGGCGAAGATCATCACCGTTCCCACCCTTGCGACGCCGAAACCGGCCAGCCGACTGATCGTCGTCGGCGAACGAGCCCTGGCCCCACCCATCGACCCCACCGGACACGGCGGGTTCGACATCCCACCACCCGGCGCCCTGATCTACCGACCGTCCGACCGACTACGCGCCGAGATCACCTACCTCGATCGGCGCTGCCGCTACCCGTACTGCAGCCGACCGTCCCACGAGTGCGAGCTCGACCACCTGGTGAAGTTCAACCATGCCGACCCGCTGGCCGGCGGCTGGAGCGTGCCGTTCAACTTCGCACCGCTGTGCCGACCCGACCACCACCGCAAACACGACGGCGGCTGGGTACCGACCATGCACACCGACCGCACCATCACCTGGCGCAACCTACGCACCGGCGAAACCATCATCACCTACCCACGGTGACGTAGTCGGAGGGTCAGTCCTCGATCCGGTTGCCCTTCTCATCCCAGTGGGCGGCAACCTTCTTGCTCGGCTGCACCCGTGGCGGCTCGCCGGGCATCTTGGGATAGCTCGGCGGGTAGGGCATGTCGCCGAGACCGTTCTCGTCGTCGCGCTGCACCATCTCGAGAAGTGGTTCGATCCCGCGACGGTGATCGGCGATGTCGTCCATCGGATCTCCGCGCCTCGCAACGAGATCCGGGACCGTCGCGATGGTGCAGTCGTCGGGATCGACGTCGGCGAGCTCATCCCATGTCACCGGCGTCGACACCCGCGCATTGGGGCTGCGCCGCGCAGAGTACGGCGATGCCATCGTGCGGTCGCGGGCGTTCTGGTTGTAATCGATGAAAATGCGTTCGCCGCGCTCTTCTTTCCACCACGCCGGAGTCACCCCCTCGGGGTCGCGACGCTCCATCTCGCGTGCGATCGCGATCACCGCGCGGCGGGTGGCGATGAAGTCCCACTTCGGTTCGATGGGTACGAACACGTGGATGCCGCGACCACCCGATGTCTTGGGAAAACCTTTGTAGCCCAGCTCCTCCAGCAGCGGCGCAAGCACCTCGATCGCCACCCGCCGCACGTCGTCGAAGTCGGTCCCCGGCTGCGGATCCAGGTCGATACGCAACTGATCAGGGTGCTCGTTGTCCGGGTCTACCGTGGGCCAACTGTGAAAGGTGAAGGTACCGAGGTTCGCTCCCCACACCACGTCGGCCGGGATGGTCGGCTTGATCGCATCACCCGTGCGGCCGGACGGGAAGACGATGTGGGTCGACTGCACGTGATCGGGACGCTTCTTGGCGATGTGCTTCTGATAGATCTCCTCACCCTCGACACCTTCCGGGAATCGTTGGAGAAAGGTCGGCCGATCGCGCAGCGCCGTCATGATGGCACCCTGCAGCGCCATCTCGCGGTAGTAGCCCACCAGATCCCGTTTGCGGCCGCCGTTCTCGCCGAGCTCCGGGAAGTAGATCTTGTCCGGGTTGCTGAGCCGCACGGCCACGCCGTCGACATCGAGCTCTTCCGCGGGCGAACGAGAAGGCATGTCAGGACGTCCCTTCCAGCACGTCGTGCAGATCGTAGGTCAGCGGAACCTCGAGCTGCTCGTACGTGCAGCTCTCCGGTTCCCGATCCGGCCGCCACCGCAAGAACTTCACCGTGTGCCGGAACCGATGGTTCTCCATCTGGTCGTAGGCGACCTCCACGACGAGGTCCGGCTTGATGGGAATCCACTCCCCCGACTTCTCCGACCGCCACCGCGTCGGCTCACCGGAGGCCGGCTTGTCCGGGTCGAGTCGCATCGGCTCGAACATCTGCTGCAACTCCACGCGTTTGGCGTCAGAGAATGCGCCGGCACCGCCAACCATCCGCAGCTCGCCGTCGGCATAGAGGCCGAGCAGCATCGACCCCAGTCCGGTGCCGCTCTTGTGCACGCGGTAGCCGAACACCACACAGTCGGCGGTGCGCTTGTGCTTGACCTTCACCATCTCGCGTTTGCCCTCGACGTACGCGCCGTCGAGCCGCTTGCCCACCACGCCGTCGAGTCCCGCACCTTCGAAGGCGGTGAACCAGTCGGTAGCCACCGCGGCATCACTGGTCACGCGACTCACCCGAAGTCGTCGGTCACCCCCGCCGGAAGGGTCGATCGCCTGCAGCAACGCCTCCCGCCGCACCGGGAACGGTTCGTCGACGACGCTCGCCTTACCGAGCGCCAATGCGTCGAAGCCGATGAAGATCGCCGGGGTCTTCTCAGCAAGCATGTTGATGCGGGACTCCGCGGGATGGATGCGCTGCGTGAGGGAGTCCCAGTCGAGCCTGTGGGTGTCTCCGATCAGTGCCGGAACGCCGATCTCACCGTCGACCACAGCCTTGTCGGGCAGCTCCTCCTTCGCCGCGGCGACCAACTCCGGAAAATAGCGGGCCAGATCCTTACCGCCCCGCGACCCGATCGCCACCTCGTCGCCGTCGCGAAAGATCAACGCCCGAAAGCCATCCCACTTCGGCTCGTACGACCAGATCGGGTCGCCACCGGGTTGGTCGGGCACGGTGGTCACGGCTTTGGCGAGCATCGGGGCGATCGGCGGCATAACCGGGAGGTCCACGCGTTCATGGTACGTGGCGGAGGGGTTTCGATACGCCGGCTCGCAAGCTCGCGCGGCTACTCAACCAACGGAAAGGGGACACCGGCTCGCAAGCTCGCGCGGCTACTCAACCAGCGGGTGGCCTCCTCGGTAAGGTGACCCGCGATGGACCTGGGAGAGATAGCGCCGCCGGCCGGGCGGTACGCGCCGTCGCCGTCGGGTGACCTGCACGTCGGCAACCTGCGCACCGCGGTGCTGGCGTGGCTGTTCGCCCGCACCACTGAACGCACTTTCCTGATCCGCATGGAAGATCTGGACCGCACCGCCGTCGGGTCCGACCAGCAACAACTGGCCGATCTGGCCGCATTGGGCCTCGACTGGGACCCGCCGGTCATCTACCAGACCACGCGACTCGCGTCCTACCAGTCGGTGATCGACGGGTTGCGTGACCAGGGACGCACTTTCGAATGCTTCTGCACGCGCCGGGAGATCCTCGACGCTCCGTCGGCACCTCACGCACCACAGGGCGCCTACCCCGGCACCTGCCGCGACCTCACCGATGCCGAACGCGCCGAACGCCGCGCGACGGGACGCGCCCCGGCAGTCCGCATCCGCACGGACGTCGACCACTTCACCGTCCACGACCTGCTGCACGGGGACCACACCGCGGCGGTCGACGACTTCGTCATCCAACGCAACGACGGCACACCCGCCTACAACCTGGCAGTAGTCGTCGACGACGCCGCGCAGGGCATCGACCAGGTGGTGCGCGGCGGCGACCTGCTGTCCTCGGCACCCCGCCAGGCCTACCTGGCGACCCTGCTCGGCCACCGGCCGCCCACCTACGCCCACGTCCCTATGGTGCTCAACGAGAAACGCATCCGGCTCAGCAAACGCGACGGTGCGGTCACCCTCGGCGACCTCGCGGAACACGGAGTGACCGCCGACCAGGTGCTGACCCACATCGCGCGGTCCCTGCACCTGGCCGCCGACGGCGAGTCCGTGAACCTACCCACCCTGGCCGATCGATTCGATCCGGCCGCACTGCCGAAGGAGCCGTGGATACTCACCGACGCCGAGTGGCGGTGACGCGGGGCGCCGGTGAGACGCGTCGGTCAGGCCGTGGCGAGCAGCCGATCGAGGACGTCGTGCAGGGTCAGCACACCGGCCACCCGGTCGCCGTCGACGACGACCGCGACATGCCTGCGGGTTTCCCGCATGACCGCCAGCGCCTTGTAGACCGGCTCGTCGGCCGCGAAGGTGGGCACCGGCCGCATCAGGTCGGCCGCCGACATCCCGGGCGGCGCCGACAGGCTGTCCCGCACATGGACCACACCGACATAGATGCCAGTGGTGTTGTCGCGCACCAGTAGTCGTCGGTGACCGGTCGCCATCGACTTCTCGCGGACCTCCTCGGCGGTCGCGCCGCGGTCGACGGAACTCACCAGGTCGTCGGAGAGCACATCGGCGACGGTGAGTCGCTGCAACTCCAGCGCCCCGGTCAGATGCGCGTGATACCGCTCGTCCAGTGTGCCGACCGTGGCCGAATGCTCGACCAGATGGCGCAGCGCGTCGGCGTCCTGCCCGGCCCCGACCTCGTCGACCGGCTGCACACCGACCCGGTGCAGACACCAGTTCGCCAGCGCGTTGAGCCGGGTGATGAGCGGACGGGTCACCCACATGAACACCCGCATCGGGATGGCCAGCAACGTCGCCGACCGTTCCGGGTGAGCGATCGCCCACGACTTCGGCGCCATCTCCCCGACCACCAGATGCAGGAACGTCACGATGACCAGCGCGAGGACGAAACCGGCCACGTCGGCGGTCCATGCCGGCATGCCCCAGCCGGCGAACACCGGCGTGAGCCAGTGATGCACAGCGGGTTTGGTGATCGCGCCGAGCGCAAGCGTGCACACGGTGATACCCAGCTGCGACCCGGCGAGCAGCACCGAGAGCTCCGACGCGCTGCGCAACGCCGCACGTGCGGAACGACTGTTGACGGCAGCGTCCTCGAGCCGGTGCCGGCGGGCGGCGATCAGTGCGAACTCGACCGCGACGAAGAAGGCGCTCGCCGCGATCAGACCGACGGTCGCGAGTGCGACGATCCACGGGTTGCTCATCGGTCGCTCCCTTCGTCGGCGTCGGCCGGGATGGTCAACAGCACCGACGACGGCACATGCCGGGCCACCGACAGCACCCTGATCGTCGCCCGGGGGGCGACCGCGTCGTCCTCGTCCAGCAGTGCAGGGTCGTCGGCCAGTTCCACCTCGACGGAGTCGCCGACCTCCGGCAGCCCACCGAACTCGGCCATCACCAGGCCGGCGACGGTCTCGTGGTCACCTTCGGGCAGGTCTCGGCCGATGACGCGGGACACCTCGTCGAGGTGTGCGTCACCGCGCACCCGCCAGCCGTCGTCGAGGCGCGCTACCGGGGTCGCGACATCGGTGTCGTGTTCGTCATCGATCTCGCCGACCAGTTCCTCGGCGATGTCCTCGACCGTCACCACACCGGCGAAACCGCCGTACTCGTCGATCACGACCGCCATCTCGTCGGAGGCGTCGTCGATCTGGGCGAGCACCTCGGGCAGCGGCAGCGAGATGGGCACGATGACCGCCTGCCGCGCGAGGTCGGCGGCGGTGGCCGGGCGATCCGGCCCGTCCGACCAGGCCAGCAGTTCGGGCAGGTGAACGACGCCGACGACGTCGGTGCGATCGTCGACGATCGGGTAGCGGGTGTGCCCACTGCTCATCGCGGCGAGAACCGATCCGGCCGGGTCGTCGGCGCGGACGGTGTCCACACGGGTACGCGGGATCATCGCGTGCCCCGCCGTGCGCGTCGGGAAGTCGAGAACCCGGTCGAGCAGCGCGGACAGGTCGGCAGGGAGTTCACCGGCGTCGCGGGACTCGGCGACGATGTGCTCGAGGTCGCGCGGGGTGGCCGAATGCTCGACGTCGTGCACCGGTTCGATCCGGAGTGCTTTGAGCAGCAGGTTCGACGCGGTGTCGAAAAGGCTGATCAGCCAGCCGAACACGGCGAGGTAGATGGTTGTCGAGCGCGCCAGCCAGCGCGCGACCGGCTCGGGACGCGCGATGGCGAGGTTCTTGGGGAAGAGTTCCCCGAACACCATCTGGACCACGGTGGAGAACAGGATGGCGATGATCGTGCCGATGGTCACCCCCAGGGCGACCGGGATGCCGACGTCGCCGAGGAGCTCACCCACACCGCTACCGATGAGCGGTTCGGCGACGTAACCGACGAGCAGGCCGGTGACGGTGATGCCGAGCTGGGCGCCCGACAGCATGAACGAGGTGCGGCGGGTGACCGACAGTGCACGTTCCGCGGCGGCATCGCCCGCTTCGGCGCGCGCCTTGAGCGCGGACCGGTCCACGGCCATGAAGCCGAACTCTTGCGCGACGAAGTAGCCGGTCAGGGCGGTGATGAGGAAGACGACCAGGATGCCGGCGACGATTCCCAGGAGGGTCAACACGTGGCCACCGCCACGGAGGTCGCGTCAGGCTGTGCGCCGGGTCTTCGAGGTTTCTTGCGTTTGGGTCGGGGGCGCTGGGCGCGTCTCATCGGGTCTTTCTCGCTGGACTTCGGGAATGGTGGAAAGAGTACTTTCCTCGAATCCCCAACGAAAGCAGCGGTTGGTGTGTTCCCGGGCCGAACTCACTCGGGACGGACAGGTGGGACTCACTCCGCTTCGGCGTCGATCACCTGCCGCGCAACGTCGATCAGTGGGGTGTTGCTGTCCTGCGACAACCGGCGCAGCAGCTCGAACGCCTGGACGGCGTCGATCTTGAACCGTTCCATGATCATGCCCTTCGCCTGGCCGATCAGGTCCCGGCTGGCCAGCGCGCTGCGGAAATCGCCCTGTTGACGTGCCCGGAACAGTGCGAGGGAGGCATGGGTGGCGTAGACGAGGCCGACCTCCTCGGCGTCACTGTCGAAGGCATTGACCTCATCCGAGAACAGGTTCAGCGCGCCGATAGTGCCTTGGTGGGAGAACAGATGGAACGACATGCTCGAGCGTGCCGGCGTCTCGGCGATGGTGCGTGCCGACAGCTCCGGCCACCGCGAATCCTCGGCGATGTCGTCTACGCGCACCATGTGGTGCTCCCAGGCCGCCTCGACACACGGACCCTGCCCGGTCTCCTTCTGCAGCAGATCGAGATGGGTCATGATGTCGTCGGTGGGTGCGATCGTCTCGTACTCACCTGCTTTGGGGTCGACGACGAGCACGCCGGCGTGATCGGTCCCCGGAACATGTTCCACGGCACCGAAGGTGACCGCCTCGAACACCGAATCCGCTGCCGTCCGGTCGCTCTCCGGGATCGCATGCATCGACCGCGCGAGGTCGGCGATCGCCTGGTGAACACTCATCTTCTCGTCGTCTCCTCTGTCGAGCGCCCCCACCCGAACGGCCCGCCCGAATACCCGCAGCCACCGCTGGTGAACCCGGATCCACCGTAGTCGGCGGCGGCAGACACGGGGCCGTGTCCCCACAGAAGCGGTCCCCGGAGCTACAACGTCCGAACCCCGGGGACCTGGCCCTCGGCGAACTCCGCGGCGCCCGCCCGGGCTTCGTGAGCGTCTACCCGCGCCACGAGCGGCTGAAACACGCCGGACGGATATTCGCCCGCGCGAACGACGCTCAGTTCGGCGTCCCGGCGTAGTAGCGCGCCAGGAATTCGTCGCGGTACTCGACGTAGCGGCCGTCCTCGATGGCCTGCCGCGCCCGGTCCACCATGGTGACGATGAACGAGACGTTGTGCAGCGTCGCCAGTGTGGCGGCCAGGCCTTCCTTCGCCTTGAACAGGTGGTGGAGATAGGCCCGGCTGTACTGCGCGGAATAGTTGTCGACCTCGGGGTCGAGCGGCCGGAAGTCCCTGCGGTAGCGCGCATTGGTGATGTTGTAGCGCCCGTCGAGCGAGTAGATCGCACCGTTGCGGGCCACCCGCGTCGGCGAGACGCAGTCGAACGTGTCGGCACCGTTCTCGATGGCGGTGAAGATGTCGTCGGGCTCGCTGATGCCGAGTAGGTGTTTGGCGGAGTCCTCCGGCAGTTCCTGGTTGACCCACCCGACGATGGTGCCGAGGTCGTCCTTGGTGAGGGCACCGCCGATGCCGTACCCGCCGAAGCCGCGTCCGCCGTCGGCCTGGTCCATCGCGCTCATCGTGACGAGGTCGCGGGCCGCCTTGCGTCGCAGGTCCTCGTACTGCGCCCCCTGGATGACACCCCACAGCGACTGCTGCGGGCGATGCGCACGCTCCCGCGACAGCCGGTTGTGTTCGGCGAGGCACCTGATCGCCCACAGACGTGTCCGTTCCAGCGAATTCTCCTGGTAGCCACGGGTGTTCATCAACGTCGTCAGCTCGTCGAACGCGAAGATGATGTCGGCGCCGAGCTGATGCTGGATCTGCATCGACACCTCGGGGGTGAAGCGGTGCGCCGAGCCGTCGAGGTGCGATTTGAAGGTGACGCCGTCGTCGTCGACGAGGGAGAGCCGCTCGCGGCCGGCGGCGGTGATCTCGTCGTTCTGTTCGCCGGTGACGTCCATCGAGATCACCTTCTTGAACCCTGCGCCCAGCGACATCACCTGGAAGCCGCCGCTGTCGGTGTAGGTGGGTCCGGACCAGTTCATGAAGGCGCCGAGTCCGCCGGCCTCGTCGATGATCTCCGGCCCCGGCTGCAGGTACAGGTGGTAGGCGTTGGCGAGGACGGCCTGCGCGCCGAGGTCGCGGACCGACTCGGGCAGCACCGTCTTGACCGTCGCCTTGGTGCCGACGGGGACGAAGGCCGGGGTATGGATGCGGCCGTGCGGGGTGTCGATGACCCCGGTGCGGCCCAGCGTCCCGGGGAGTGTGGTCCCGACGGTGAACGCATGGTCGGGTGGCAGGGCGGTGGCACTCACCGGCGAATTCTCGCAGTTCGACCCGGACACACAAAACTCGGAGCCCCTGGGGTGATGCCCGATGTTCGATACGGTGAACGCATGCCGCACCTCGTCAAACGCCTGGCCATCGGAGTCCCCGCCGTCGCCCTCCTCGTGCTCGCCGCCGCGTGCGGAACCGAGGAGCAGGCCGTCGAGACCACCACGACCACCGTCACCGAGAACCCGTCGGCGCCCGTGGTCGCCGGGCCGAGTCCTCGGCCCAACACGCAGGTACCCGCCCAGGCCGACGACGATGACCGGGAGTGCGGCACCACCTCCGGCCCCGACGGCGCGCTGCGGGTGCTGGTCACCGACGGCGACGTCACCTGCGATGAAGCGATGGCGGTCGCGGCGCGATACGGACCGCTGATCGCTACCGGCCAGGACCAGATGGTCGACGGGTGGGACTGCGGCCCGTCCGACGACGACGGGGTGCTCGCGCAGTGCGAACGCGACAACGACGACGCGATCGACGACGACGATGACGAGATCGACTTCGCGCCCTGACTCCCCCTTGACCCTGACGCAACGTGAGGCACCACAGTGGCCGATGTGAGCGAAACGGAACACGGGTACACGGTCGGCGACGTCGCCCGCCTCGTCGGGGTGAGCGTCCGCACGCTGCATCATTACGACCACGTCGGTCTGGTGGTGCCGTCGGAGCGCACTCCCACCGGCTACCGGGTCTACGACGCAGGCGACGTCGAACGTCTGCATCAGGTGCTGACCTACCGCGAACTCGGGTTCTCGCTGGAGCAGATCGCGACCCTGCTCGACGACCCGTCCGTGGATGCCTGGGCGCATCTACGCGATCAGCGTGAGTTGCTGACCGATCGGATCGATCGCTTGCACCGGATGGTCGCCGCTGTGGAGGACATGATGAACGCGAAGAAGAAGGGCATCCAGCTCACCGCCGAGGAGCAGGCCGAGATCTTCGGCCAGGACTGGCTGGGCGAGGAGTACGCCGCCGAGGCCGAGGATCGGTGGGGCGACACCGACGCCTGGCGGCAGAGCCAGGAACGCACCGCCCGGTTCTCGAAAGACGACTGGCGGGCGGTCAAGGCCGACACCGATGCGCTGGAGGCGCGTCTCGCCGAGGCCTTGCGCGGCGGCGTGGCGCCGGGTTCACCGGAGGCCAATGCCCTCGCCGAGGAGCATCGGGCGTCGATCAACCGGTTCTACGACTGCGGCCACGAGATGCAGGTGAACCTCGCCGAGATGTACATCGCGGACCCCAGGTTCACCGCGCACTACGACGAGCGGGCCGACGGCCTGGCACAGTACGTGCACGACGTCATCGTCGCGAATGCCGAGCAGCGCAGGTGATCTCGCGTCGTCACCCCGCTCCCTGAGGAGCCTGCGTCAGTCCGACCCCTGAGGAGCATGCGACGAAGGAGCCTGCGTCACGAAGGGGCCCTTCGTGACGCACGCTCGCAAGCTCGCGGGCTCCTCAGGGACCGGGGGTGACGCGCAAGCTCGCGGGCTCCTCAGGGACCAGGGGGTGACGCGCAAGCTCGCCGGGCACCTCGGGGACCAGGGGGCCTTCTCACGGAGCGGGGGACAGCAACGCCGCCGCCACCCGCTCGAGCGCGGCGACGCGGCTGGCCTTGACGAGTACGGCATCACCGGACCGCAGGTCGGCGAGGTCGGCCACCGCGGCGTCGACGTCGGGGACATGTCGGGCGGACTCCCCGTAATCGGGTGCGTCCACCGCGATGACCTCGATCCCGAGGTCGCGGGCCTGCTCTGCAATCGAGGCGTGTGCGGCCGCCGACCCGGCCCCGAGTTCGCCCATCGTCCCGAGGACTGCGACCCGGCGACCGGCGTCGAGAGCCGCCAACGACCGCAGGGCCGCGGACATCGACGTCGGGTTGGCGTTGTAGGCGTCGTTGAGGACCACCACCCCGGCCTGCGACGTCGCCAGCTCCATGCGCAGCCCGGACAGCGCCGCGCCGATCAGCCCCTGCGCCATCTGCTCCACGGGCACACCGAGCCATCCGGCTGCCGCGACCGCGGCGAGAGCGTTGGGAACCTGGTGCTCGCCCCGCGCGCCCAACGCGATGTCGGTATCGCCCCAGGGGGTGTGCAGCCGGAACGACGCACGCAGTTCGTCGTCGACGACGACGCCGGACGCCGACACATCGGCCGACGAGGTCAGCCCGAACGTGAGCACACCGGCGTCGGTGCGCTCGGCCATCGCCGCCACACGCTCGTCGTCGGCGTTCAGCACGGCCAAACCGTCCACCGGCAGGGCCTCCACCAGCTCACCCTTGGCGCGGGCCACCGACTCGATGTCGCCGAACAACTCAAGGTGCACACCTTCGACACGGGTGACGATCCCGACGGTGGGTCGGGCGATGGAACACAGCAGGTCGATGTGGCCGACGCCGCGGGCGCCCATCTCGACGACGACCGCCTCGGTGTCTCCGGGGGCGTTGACCAGCGTCAGCGGCAGGCCGAGTTCGTTGTTGAACGATTTCTCGCTGGCCGTGGCGCGGAAGGTGGTGGCGAGCGCACCGGCGAGCAGATCCTTCGTCGATGTCTTGCCCACGGACCCGGTGACCCCGACCACGCGGTCGGGCAGGCGGTCGCGGGCCGCGCCGCCGAGGTCGGCGAGAGCGGCGGCGGTGTCGGTGACGGTGATCGCGGGGATCGAGACGTCCGGTACCGAGCCCTCCGACGACAGGTACGCGGTGGCGCCGGACGCCTGCGCCGACGACACGAACTCGTGGCCGTCGCGGGCCGCGACGATCGGGACGAACAACTGGCCCGCCGCAACGGTGCGTGAGTCGATGCCCGCACCGTCGATGTCCACCTCGTCGCCGACCAGCCGCCCGGAGACGGCTGCCGCTACCTGACTCGCCTTGAACTGCACACGCCCAACGCTACAAGGGGCGCGATTCCCGACGCCGGGCGCGCATGTGCGGCTGCGCCAGAGCCGTGGCCGTATCGTGTCAGCCATGGCTTCACCCCTGCTGCGTCTGGTCGTCCTCTACGGCGGTGTGTCCGCCGAACACGACGTCTCGTGTGTCACGGCCGCCCACGTGCTGGCCGCGGCCGACCGCAGCAAGTACGACCTCGTCCCCGTCGGCATCACCAAGTCCGGTGTCTGGCTCCGCAACGACAAGGCCATCGCCACGATCGGCGAGGGCGGCGAGCTGCCCGACAAACTGGAACCGGCGGGCACCGAGGTGGAACCGCTGACCGCGATCCGCGGCGACGGCAGCTCCCAGGCGGTCACCGTCGTCCTCCCGCTGCTGCACGGCCCGCACGGCGAGGACGGCACCATCCAGGGAATGCTCGAGCTGTTCAAGGTCCCCTACGTGGGTGCGGGCGTGTTGTCGTCGGCGGTGTGCATGGACAAGGCGATGGCGAAGATCGTCGCCGAGCAGTCGGGAATCCCGCAGTGCCGGTGGGTCCAGTTCCGCGACGGCATCGACGACCCGCGCGAGATCGTGTCGCGCGTCGTCGACGAGCTCGGGCTGCCGGTGTTCGTGAAGCCCGCCAACCTGGGTTCGTCGGTCGGGATCACCAAGGCCCACGATGCCTCCGAGGTCGACAAGGCGATCGACCTCGCCCTGCGCTACGACGACGTGGTGATCATCGAGGAAGCCGTCACCGCACGCGAGGTGGAGGTGGCGGTCCTCGGCAACACCGCCCCCGAGTCGTCGGTGCCGGGCGAGATCCTGCCGGGCAGCGAGTTCTACGACTACGAGGACAAGTACGTCACCGGTGCCGCGCAGCTGGTGATCCCGGCAGATCTCCCCGACGACGTCACCCGCGACGTGCGGGAGCTGGCGGCCCGCGCGTTCACCGCCCTGCGCTGCGCCGGAATGGCCCGCGTCGACTTCTTCTACGAGGCCGACGGGCGCGGCTGGTTGCTCAACGAAATCAACACGATTCCCGGCTTCACCCCGGCCTCGATGTATCCCAAACTGTGGGAGGCGACGGGGATCAGCTATCCGGATCTCATCGATCAGCTGGTCGCGCTGGCGCTGGACGGTCATCGTCGACGCACCGGGTTCTCGACCGAGCACTGATCTCGATACGCGACTCACTCCGTTCGCCGCTACTCGATCCACGGAGGGTCGCGCTGATCTCGATACGCGACTCACTCCGTTCGCCGCTACTCGATCCACGGAGAGGGGCGCCGCTACTCGATCCACGGGGGGTGGTTGAGGTCACGGAGGGTCGTCGCCATTCGCCGGTTGAGTAGCGACGTGCGAGCCTGCGAGCCCGACGCGTATCGAAACCCCAGAAACCCCCAGTCGACGCGAAAGCCGGATCGGCCGGGGTTTCGGGCACGGTCGACGAAGCCGGGACGGTAATGTGCTCGACGTGACAGACCCCGACCGCGACGCGACGCCCTCGCTGCGCCGTCGGGACGGGGAGCCGGTCGTGGTGCTGCGCGTCCTGGTGTATTCGGATCATTCGGACACGCGCGCGGCAGTTATCGGGGCGCTGGGCCGCACCCCCGATCCGGCGCTTCCCGAACTCAGCTTCGTCGAGGTCGCCACCGCCCCGATGGTCTTCGCGCAGCTCGACGCCGGAGCGATCGACGTGGCGATCCTCGACGGCGAGGCCGCCCCCGCCGGCGGAATGGGGTTGGCGAAGCAGATGAAGGACGAGATCGACCCGTGCCCGCCGACGCTCGTGCTCCTCGGCCGTGCCGATGACCGCTGGCTGGCCGACTGGTCCCGCGCCGACGCGACCGCGACACTGCCGATCGACCCGATCGCGTTGTCCACCACGCTGGTCGACCTGCTGCGAAACACGGAACTGTAGAAAACCTCGACAAGGGCCGCTCGCCCACTAGTAGTCTTGTGTCACAGCTCACATGTGACTCCTACTGTGGGGAGGCCGTCACGATATGAACGCCTACGTCCCGATCATGGTGCTCGGGGCAATTGCTGTGGCGTTCGCGGTCTTTTCGGTCGGGGTGGCGATGCTGGTCGGCCCGAAACGGTACAACCGCGCCAAACTCGAGCCCTACGAGTGCGGCATCGAACCGCTGACCGAATCCCACTCCCTGGCAACTGCCGGCGGCGAGGCGGGTGGCGGTGTCCTCACCGCGTCGCGCATCACCGAACGCGCGGTTCAGCGCATCCCGGTGAAGTACTACCTCACCGCGATGCTGTTCATCATCTTCGACATCGAGATCGTCTTCCTCTACCCGTGGGCGGTCGCCTTCGACCTCCTCGGCTGGTTCGGTCTCGCCGCAATGACCCTGTTCATCGTCAATGTCTCGGTGGCCTACGCCTACGAATGGCGGCGCGGAGGGCTCACCTGGGAATGATCTGGGCCCCGGCGTGTGCCCGACGACGGGCACGTGCCGGGACCGCCGCTACACGCAAGGAGGTTCGCGGATGGGACTCGAGGAGAAACTGCCCAGCGGATTCCTGCTGAGCACGGTCGAGGACCTGGCCGGGTTCATGCGGAAGGGCTCGTTGTGGCCGGCCACTTTCGGATTGGCGTGCTGCGCCATCGAGATGATGGCGACCACCTCCGGCCGCTACGACCTGGCCCGCTTCGGCATGGAGGCGTTCCGCGCCTCCCCCCGGCAGGCGGACCTGATGATCGTCGCCGGCCGCGTCAGCCAGAAGATGGCGCCCGTGCTCCGTCAGATCTACGACCAGATGACCGAGCCCAAATGGGTACTGGCGATGGGGGTTTGCGCGTCCTCGGGTGGGATGTTCAACAACTACGCGATCGTGCAGGGCGTCGACCACGTGGTCCCCGTCGACATCTACCTGCCGGGCTGCCCGCCACGTCCGGAGATGCTGCTGCACGCCATCCTCAAGCTGCACGAACAGATCCAGCAGATGCCGTTGGGCGTCAACCGGGAGCAGGCGATCTGGGCGGCCGAACAGGCTGCGCTGCAGGCCCGTCCGACCATCGAGATGAAGGGCCTGCTGCGATGACCGACCCGGAGGTTCCCAAGACCGCGGGCGACATGAGCCGCGCGGAGCAGACCGGACCCGAACAGATCGGTGTGCGCAAGGGGCTATTCGGAGTGCACGGCAGCGGTGACACCTCCGGATACGGCGGCCTGGTCCAAGCGGTCACGCTGCCCGGCAGTTCCACCCGCCCGTACGGCGGCTACTTCGACGAGATCGCCGACGAGCTCGCCGCCGGCCTCACCGAGATCCCCCAGCCGCACAACCTCTCCTACGACGACGCGGTGGAGAAGGTGGTGATCTTCCGGGACGAGATGACCATGCACATCCGCCGCGAACATCTCCGGCCGGTGGCGCTCACCCTGCGCAACCGGGACTCGCTGCGATTCGAACTGTGCCTGGGCGTCAACGGCGTTCACTACCCCGACGATCACGGCCGCGAACTGCACGCCGTGTACCCGCTGGCATCGATCACCCACAATCGCCGGGTGCGCCTCGAAGTGGCCGCCCCCGACGCAGATCCCCACATCCCGTCCCTGACCGACATCTACCCCACCAACGACTGGCACGAACGGGAGACCTACGACTTCTTCGGCATCGTCTTCGACGGCCATCGGTCCCTGACCCGCATCGAGATGCCCGACGACTGGCAGGGCCACCCGCAGCGCAAGGACTACCCGCTCGGCGGAGTCCCGGTGGAATACAAGGGAACCCGCATAGCACCGCCCGACCAGCGGAGGTCCTACAACTGATGACGACCACCGACAGCGATCCCAACGACGTGCACCCCACGCAGACCTATACCGTGTCCGGGCAGGACTGGGACGACATCGTCACCGCCGTGCGCGAACGTGCGGCCGCCCAACCGGGCGACGAGCGCATCGTCGTCAACATGGGGCCACAACATCCCTCCACGCACGGCGTCCTGCGGCTGATCCTGGAGATCGAAGGTGAGACGGTCACCGAGGCGCGATGCGGAATCGGGTACCTGCACACCGGAATCGAGAAGAACCTCGAGTACCGCACCTGGATGCAGGGCGTGACCTTCGTGACGCGGATGGACTACCTGTCGCCGTTCTTCAACGAGACGGCGTACTGCCTGGGCGTCGAACGCCTACTCGGCATCACCGACGACGTCCCCGAGCGGGCCAGCGTGATCCGGGTGCTGCTGATGGAACTGAACCGCATCTCCTCACACCTCGTCGCATTGGCCACCGGCGGAATGGAACTCGGCGCGGTCACCGCGATGTTCCTGGGCTTCCGGGAACGGGAGATGATCCTCGACATCTTCGAGTACATCACCGGCCTGAGGATGAACCACGCCTACATCCGGCCCGGCGGGGTGTCCCAGGACCTCCCCGACGACGCCGTCGACAAGGTCGCCGACCTGCTCGATGTGCTGCCGAAACGGCTCGGTGAGCTCGAGGATCTCCTCAACGAGAACTACATCTGGAAGGCCCGCACCCAGGGCGTCGGCTACCTCGACCTCACCGGCTGCATGGCGCTGGGAATCACCGGGCCGGTGCTGCGTTCCACCGGCCTGCCACACGACCTGCGCAAGTCCGAACCCTACTGCGGCTACGAGAACTACGAGTTCGACGTCATCACCGACACCACCTGCGACTCCTACGGCCGATATCTGATCCGGGTCAAGGAGATGCAGGAATCGGTACGCATCGCCCGCCAATGCCTGGACCGGCTCAGGCCGGGCCCGGTGATGGTCGCCGACCGCAAGATCGCCTGGCCCGCCGACCTCGCTCTGGGCCCCGACGGACTGGGCAATTCACCCGAACACATCGCGAAGATCATGGGCACCTCGATGGAAGCGCTCATCCACCACTTCAAACTGGTCACCGAGGGTATGCGCGTGCCCGCCGGACAGTGTTATGTGGCGGTCGAGTCACCGCGCGGCGAACTCGGCGTGCACATGGTCTCCGACGGCGGCACCCGGCCCTACCGAGTGCACTACCGCGACCCGTCGTTCACGAATCTGCAAGCGGTGGCGGCGATGTGCGAGGGCGGCATGGTGGCCGACGTGATCACCGCGGTCGCCAGTATCGATCCGGTGATGGGAGGGGTGGACCGATGAGTGAACCCGTGTTCGTCGACCTGACCACACCCTCGACCGGCGGCGCACCACCCGCCGAGGGGCTTCCGGTGGTGGCCCCGCAGCCGCATCCGACCGTCCGGTTCGACGGACCCGACAGCTACCCCGACGACGTGGCGGCGCGTCTGGCCGCCGATGCCGCCGGCATCCTCGACCGCTATCCGCAGCCGCGGTCGGCGTTGCTGCCACTGCTACACCTCGTCCAGGCCGAAGACGGACAGATCACCCGCGCAGGTGTGGACTTCTGTGCGGCACAACTGGACATCACCGCCGCCGAGGTGGCGGCGGTCGCCACCTTCTACTCGATGTATCGCCGGACGCCGACCGGTGAGTACCTGGTCGGGGTGTGCACCAACACGCTGTGCGCGGTGATGGGCGGCGACGAGATTCTGGCGGCCCTGCGTGAGCACCTGGGTATCGCGCCGGGCGACACGACCGCGGACGGGCGGATCACCCTCGAGCGCGTCGAGTGCAACGCCGCCTGCGACTTTGCACCGGTGGTGATGGTCAACTGGGAGTTCTTCGACAACCAGACCCCGGCGGGAACCATCGAACTCGTCGAGGATCTCCGTGCCGGCGTCGGCGTCACACCGACCCGGGGCACGGGTGGTGTGTGCTCGTTCCGTCAGACGGCGCGCCTGCTCGCCGGACTGCCCGAGGACGGTGAGGATTCGTGACCGCCGTCGTCAAAGGTGCGGAGCCGGCCGAGCCACCCGTGCTGAGCCGCCACTGGGGCGAGCCCGAGTCGTGGACGCTGCACAGCTACGAGACGCACAACGGATATGCGGCGCTGCGCAACGCGTTACAACAGTCCCCCGATGACATCATCGAGATGGTCAAGGCGTCGGGTCTGCGCGGGCGGGGCGGCGCGGGATTCCCGGTGGGCGTCAAGTGGTCGTTCATCCCGCAGTCCGATCCGGCCGATCCGGATGCACCCGACCCGCGGCCGCATTACCTCGTGGTCAACGCCGACGAGTCGGAACCCGGTACCTGCAAGGACATCCCGCTGATGTTCGCGTCGCCGCACTCGCTGATCGAGGGGGCGATCATCGCCGCGTACGCGATCCGCGCCGCGCACGCGTTCATCTACGTCCGCGGGGAGGTGGCCTCAGTGTTGCGCCGACTCCGCACGGCAGTCGAGGAGGCCTACACCGCAGGCTATCTCGGCTACGACATCCTCGGTTCGGGGTTCGATCTGGAACTGGTCGTGCACGCCGGTGCGGGGGCCTACATCTGCGGCGAGGAGACGGCGCTGCTCGACTCGTTGGAGGGTAGGCGCGGCCAGCCTCGGCTACGCCCGCCCTTCCCCGCGGTCGCCGGACTGTACGCCAGCCCGACCGTGGTCAACAACGTCGAGTCGATCGCCAGCGTGCCACCGATCATCCGCAACGGCGTGGACTGGTTCCGATCCATGGGAACCGAGAAGTCGCCGGGCTTCACGCTGTATTCGCTGTCGGGACACGTCGCCCGGCCGGGCCAGTACGAGGCACCTCTGGGCGTCACCCTCCGGGAGCTGCTCGACCGCGTGGGCGGTGTGCGCGCCGGGCACCGACTCAAGTTCTGGACTCCGGGCGGCTCGTCCACACCGATCCTCACCGGCGATCACCTCGACGTTCCACTCGACTACGAGGGCGTCGGAGAAGCCGGGTCGATGCTGGGCACCAAGGCATTACAGATCTTCGATGAGACGACCTGTGTGGTGCGGGCGGTCCTGCGGTGGACCGAGTTCTACGCTCACGAGTCCTGCGGCAAGTGCACGCCGTGTCGCGAGGGCACCTACTGGTTGGTGCAACTGCTGGCGCGGGTCGAGGCGGGGCAGGGAACCGAAGCCGATCTCGACATCATCACCGACGTCACCAACAGCATCGTCGGTAAGTCGTTCTGCGCGCTCGGGGACGGTGCGGGCAGTCCGATCGTGTCTTCGCTGAAGTACTTCCGCGACGAGTACCTCGCCCACTTCGACGGCGGCTGCCCGTTCGATCCGCACGCCTCGACCCTGTTCTCTGACACCGACTCCGGAGGTGACCGATGACCGCGGTCGACGAACCTGCCACCACGGACCGACGCCCGGATCTGGTGTCGGTGACCATCGACGGCACCGAGATCGTCGTTCCCAAAGGGACCCTGGTCATCCGGGCCGCGGAGATGATCGGCACCCAGATCCCCCGGTTCTGCGATCATCCGCTGCTCGACCCCGTGGGGGCCTGCCGGCAATGCCTGGTGGAGGTGGAGGGCCAACGTAAGCCGCTCGCCTCGTGCACCACGGTGGTGACCGACGGGATGGTGGTGCACACCCAACGCACCTCGGATGTGGCCGAGAAGGCGCAGCGGGGTGTGATGGAGCTGCTGCTGATCAATCATCCGCTCGACTGCCCGGTGTGCGACAAGGGCGGGGAATGCCCACTGCAGAACCAGGCGATGTCGTCGGGCCGCGGCGATTCCCGCTTCACCGGCGTGAAACGCACTTTCACCAAACCCATCCCGCTGTCCTCGGAAGTGCTGCTCGATCGGGAACGGTGCGTGCTGTGCGCGCGGTGTACCCGGTTCTCGTCGCAGGTCGCCGGGGATCCGCTGATCGACTTCGCAGACCGCGGCGCGTTGCAGCAGGTCGCGATCTACCAGGACGAGCCGTTCGAGTCGTACTTCTCCGGCAACACCGTGCAGATCTGTCCGGTGGGAGCGCTGACCAGTACCGCCTACCGTTTCCGAGCGCGGCCCTTCGACCTCGTGTCGACGCCGAGTGTGTGTGAGCACTGCGCGAGCGGATGCGCTCAACGCACCGATCATCGGCGCGGAAAGGTGTTGCGCCGCCTCGCCGGTGACGATCCGGACGTCAACCAGGAGTGGAACTGCGACAAGGGCCGGTTCGCGTTCGCCTACGCCACCGCCGCCGACCGCATCGCTGCTCCGACGATCCGGTCGGCCGACGGAACACTGCGGGAGGTGTCCTGGGCTCACGCGCTACGGCATGCGGCCGAGGGGTTGTCGTCCGCACGCGGCCGGGCCGGCGTCCTCACCGGCGGGCGCCTGACCGCGGAGGACGCCTACGCGTACGCACGGTTTGCCCGGGTGGCCCTGGATACCAACGACATCGACTTCCGCGCCCGCGGCCACAGCGGCGAGGAAGCCGACTTCCTCGCCGCGCATGTCGCGGCCCGGCCCGACGACGTCACCTACCACGACCTCGCGGGCGCGCCTGCGGTGCTGCTGGTGGCGTTCGAGCCGGAAGAAGAGTCGCCGATCGTCTTCCTGCGCATGCGTCGCGCGGTCCGGACTTCCGGCCAGCGGGTGACGTCGATCGCCGCGCTCCGCAGCCGTGGACTCGTCAAACTGAACGGTCAGCTCCTCGCCGCGGTGCCGGGAGATGAAGCAGCCGTGCTGGATTCCGACGCGGCTGCCGACGCCGTGACGGCCGACGGTTCGGTGATCGTCGTCGGCGAGCGGCTCGCCGGGGTTCCCGGCGGTTTCAGCGCCGCCGCCCGACTGGCCGAACGGACCGGGGCACGACTGGCGTGGATACCGCGCCGCGCCGGGGAACGCGGCGCCCTGGAAGTCGGTGCGGCACCGAACCTGCTACCCGGCGGACGCCCGGTGGCCGACCTGACCGCCCGGACGGAGATGGCACTCACTTGGCAGGTGGCCGACCTGCCCAGTGTGCCCGGCCGCGACACCACCGGGATACTGGACGCCGCGGCACGCCAGGAGATCTCAGCACTGCTCGTCGGAGGTGTGGAGCTCGCCGATCTCCCGGACCCGAGAGCCGCCGAATCCGCTCTCGCCGATGCAGGATTCGTCGTCAGCCTCGAGATCCGTCGCAGCGCGGTGACCGATCGCGCCGACGTGGTGCTGCCGGTCGCCGCCACCGCGGAGAAATCCGGCATGTTCCTCGACTGGGAAGGACGGGCGCGGCCGTTCACGACAGCCCTACCCGAGGCGGGAACCCTGCCCGACCACCGGGTGCTCGACGCGTTGGCCAGCCAGATGGGCATCGACCTGCGGTGCGCCGACACCGCGACCATCCGCGCCGACCTCGAACGCATCGGGCCGTGGCGCGGATTGCGACCACCGACGCCCGCAGTGACGGCCCCGCCCACGCATCACGGCAACCCTGAGACCCGACGTGCGGTCCTCGCCACCTGGCGGATGCTGCTCGACGACGGCCGCCTGCAGGACAACGAACCCGATCTCGCCGGTACCGCCCGCCCCCCGGTGGCCCGGATGTCCGCGGCCACCGCCGCCGGGATCGGTGCGTCCGACGGGACGCCGGTCGAGGTCGGCACCGAACGGGGCGCGATCGTCCTCCCACTCCAGCTCACCGACATGGTCGACGGGGTGGTCTGGGTGCCGATGAACTCACCGGGCTGCTCGGTCTCCACCGAGTTGCGCGCCCACGCAGGTGATGTCGTCGCCATCGCGACGGCCGGGGAGGCTCGATGAACTTCCCCGACCTTGCCGACTTCGGCCACGACCCGTGGTGGCTCATCGTGCTCAAGGCGCTGGCCGTGTTCGCGTTCCTGGTGGCCAACCCGCTCGCCGCGATCCTGATCGAACGAAAGATCATGGCACGCATGCAGACCCGGATCGGACCCAATCGGGTGGGTCCACGCGGACTCCTGCAGAGCCTGGCCGACGGGGTGAAACTGGCCCTCAAGGAGGGCATCGTCCCGAGCGGCGTGGACAAGCCGATCTACCTTCTCGCACCAATCATCGCCGTGGTGCCGGCGGTGATGGCCTTCGCGGTGATCCCGTTCGGTCCGATGGTGTCGGTGTTCGGGCACGAGACGCCGTTGCAGCTCACCGATCTCCCGGTGGGCGTGCTGTACGTGCTCGCCATCACCTCTGTCGGTGTGTACGGCATCGTGCTCGCCGGATGGTCGTCGGGTTCCACCTATCCGCTGCTCGGTGGTCTCCGCTCGACCGCGCAGGTGATCTCCTACGAGATCGCGATGGGACTGACGTTCGCGGCGGTGTTCCTCGACGCCGCGACCATGTCGACGTCGGGAATCGTGGCGGCACAGGAACATCACTGGTATGTGCTGCTGTTGCTGCCGTCGTTCGTGATCTACGCGATCTCGATGGTCGGCGAGACCAACCGCGCCCCCTTCGACCTGCCCGAGGCGGAGGGCGAACTGGTCGGCGGCTTCCACACCGAGTACAGCTCCCTGAAGTTCGCCATGTTCATGCTCGCCGAGTACATCAATATGGTCACCGTGTCCGCGCTGGCCACCACTCTGTTCCTCGGCGGGTGGCAGGCCCCGTGGCCGCTCAGCTTCTTCGACTGGGCCAACTCCGGCTGGTGGCCGATCCTCTGGTTCACGCTCAAGGTGTGGATCTTCCTGTTCGTCTTCATCTGGCTACGCACCAGCCTTCCCCGCCTGCGTTACGACCAGTTCATGAACCTCGGCTGGAAGGTCCTCATCCCGATCTCGCTGACCTGGGTGATGGTGGTGGCCGTCATCCGCGTCGCCATCGGCGGCTCCGAGGACAACGACCTGGCCCGGTCGCTGGTGCTGGCGGCGGCCGGGATCGTGGTGACCGCATTGCTGCTGTACGCCGTGTGGCGGCTCGTACGGTTGCCGGTCGAGAAGACTGCGGGTCACCGGGTCTCGATACGCGGCTCCTCCGTCGCCGCTACTCGACCAGCGGATGGAGAGCCGGATGGAGAGGCGGATGGGGAACCGGAACCCTTCGACCCGATGGCCGGTGGCTTCCCGGTACCGCCGCTACCGGGCCAGGTCTTACCGCAGCGTGCCGTGCCACCCCCTGATCCTGCGAAGGAGACGACCGATGCCTGACTTCATGAAGCCGATCAGCGGGTTCGGCGTGACGTTCTCGGGGATGTTCTCCCCGACCATCACCGAGCAGTACCCCGAGGAGAAGACCCCGACCGCGCCGCGCTATCACGGTCGCCACCAACTCAATCGGCACCCGGACGGTTTGGAGAAGTGCATCGGCTGTGAGTTGTGCGCGTGGGCATGTCCCGCCGACGCCATCTACGTCGAGGGCGCCGACAACACCGAGGACGAACGGTACTCGCCGGGCGAACGGTACGGCCGCGTCTACCAGATCAACTACCTGCGGTGCATCGGGTGCGGGCTGTGCATCGAGGCATGTCCCACGCGGGCGTTGACCATGACTAACGACTACGAGATGGCCGACGACAACCGGGCCGATCTCATCTACGAGAAGGACCGCCTGCTCGCGCCGCTCGAGCCGGGCGCCGCGCCACCACCGCACGACATGGCTCCCGGTTCCACCGAGGAGAGCTACTACCGCGGTGAGGTGTCGAAGGAAGGCCGGCTCGTCGGAAGGGACGATTCGTGACCACGACGGTGCTCGCGGAGCTGACCCGCACGTCGTCTGGCGAGGCCGTCCAGTTCTGGGTCCTCGGTGTGGTCGCGGTACTCGGGGCGCTCGGGGTCGTGTTCGCCACCAAGGCGGTGTATTCGGCCATCTTCCTGGCGACCACGATGATCATCCTCGCGATCTTCTACGTCGCGCAGGGTGCGCTGTTCCTCGGCGTGGTGCAGGTGGTGGTCTACACCGGCGCGGTGATGATGTTGTTCTTGTTCGTGCTGATGCTGATTGGTGTCGACTCGTCGGACTCGCTGGTGGAAACGTTACGCGGACAACGGGTCGCGGCTGTGCTGATCGGTGTCGGGTTCGGAATCCTGCTGATCGCCGGCATCGGTTCCGCCTCGCTTGCGGTGTTCGTGGGCGCGCCGGTGGCGGGCGTGCCCGGCGCCCCGGCCACGGCCGGTGACGGCAATGTGGAGGCACTCGCGGAGCTGATCTTCGTGCAGTACCTGTGGGCGTTCGAACTCACCGGCGCGCTGCTCATCGCCGCCACGCTGGGCGCGATGGTGCTGGCGCACCGGGAGCGGTTCGGACCGCGACGCAGTCAGCGCGAACTGTCGACCGAACGGTTCCTCCACGGCGTCGACATGACGCCGCTGCCGAGCCCCGGTGTCTACGCACGCCACAACGCCGTCGACGTACCGGCCCGCCTGCCGGATGGTTCGCCGTCGGAACTCTCCGTCAACGCGACGCTGCGGCCGCGGCCTGCCGTCGCCCCGCCGACCTCCGAACCCGACAGCATCCGCCGACAACTCGGCGAGGGCCGTCCGGGAGGCGGCCCATGAATCCGGAGAACTACCTCTACCTCGCGGCGCTGCTGTTCAGCATCGGCGCCGCCGGGGTGCTGTTGCGGCGCAACGCCATCGTCGTGTTCATGTGCATCGAGCTGATGCTGAACGCGACGAACCTGGCGTTCGTCACGTTCGCGCGGATGCATGGATCGTTCGACGGTCAGGTCATCGCGTTCTTCGTCATGGTCGTGGCGGCAGCCGAAGTCGTCGTCGGCCTCGCGATCATCATGACCATCTTCCGGGCTCGCCGGTCGGCCTCGGTCGACGGCGCGGATCTGCTGAAGCGGTAGGAGGCACCGGTGAGCACCCAGACGACCGCCGACCTGCTCTGGCTGGTGCCCGCGCTGCCGCTGTTGGGCGCGTTGGTGCTGCTCCTGGGCGGGCGCCGCACCGACCGGTGGGGGCATCTGCTGGGCACCGGGCTGGCGCTCGCGTCGTTCGTCGTCGGGCTGGTGATGTTCCTCGGCATGGTCGACCGGGGCGCCGACGACCGTGCCGTGCATCAGATCCTGTTCAGCTGGATTCCGGTCGGCGAACTGCAGGTCGACTTCGGGCTACAGCTCGATCAATTGTCGATGTGCTTCGTGCTGCTGATCACGGGCGTCGGGTCGTTGATCCACATCTACTCCATCGGTTACATGGCCGACGACCCCGACCGGCGCCGATTCTTCGCCTACCTCAACCTCTTTCTCGCCGCCATGCTGTTGCTGGTGTTGGCCGACAACTATCTCGGCCTCTACGTGGGCTGGGAAGGGGTCGGGCTCGCCTCGTATCTGCTGATCGGGTTCTGGCAGTACAAACCGACCGCAGCCACCGCCGCGAAGAAGGCGTTCGTGGTGAACAGGGTGGGCGACATCGGTCTCGCCGTTGCGCTGATGATCATGTTCGCGACGTTCGGGTCGGTGTCGTTCGAGGCGGTGTTCGCCGGGTCGGGTGAGGCCGGCGAGAACGTCCTCACCGCACTGGGATTCATGCTGCTGCTGGCCGCGTGCGGCAAGTCGGCGCAGGTGCCGCTGCAGTCGTGGCTCGGGGACGCGATGGAGGGCCCCACCCCGGTGTCGGCGCTCATCCACGCCGCGACGATGGTGACCGCGGGTGTGTACCTGATCGCGCGGTCCAACCCGATCTTCGACCTGGCGCCGGCCGCGCAGGCCGGGGTGGCGGTCGTCGGCGCGGTCACATTGCTGTTCGGCGCGATCATCGGCTGCGCCAAGGACGACATCAAGAAGGCACTCGCCGCGTCCACGATGAGCCAGATCGGATACATGGTGCTGGCCACCGGACTCGGACCCGCCGGCTACGCCTTCGCGATCATGCATCTGCTCACCCACGGGTTCTTCAAGGCCGGCCTGTTCCTGGGTGCCGGATCGGTGATGCACGGCATGAACGACGAGACCGACATGCGGCGGTACGGCGGGCTACGCAGCGTCATGCCGATCACCTTCGTCACGTTCGGTCTCGGCTATCTCGCGATCATCGGGGTGCCGCCGTTCTCCGGCTTCTTCTCCAAGGACCCGATCATCGAGTCGGCGTTCGCCGAAGGCGGGGTGGGCGGCTGGCTGCTCGGTGGGGCCGCGCTGTTGGGTGCCGGTATCACCGCGTTCTACATGACGCGGGTGATGCTGTTGACGTTCTTCGGTGAGCGGCGGTGGAACCACGATCCGTCGCCGCATCCCCACGAGTCGCCGGGCGTGATGACCGCGCCGATGATCCTGATCGCCATCGGCTCGGTGGCCTCGGGTGCTGTACTGGCGTGGGGCGACTCGCTGGTGCACTGGCTGGAACCCGTTGTCGGCGAGGAGCATCACGAGCTGGCCGTGCCGGCGTGGGTGATCACGGTGACGATCCTCGCGGTGGTGGCGATCGGCATCGGACTGGCGTGGCGGCAGTACGCCACCCGGCCGGTTCCGGAGACCGCCCCCGACGACGTGTCCGCGCTCACCGTCGCCGCACGCCGTGACCTGTACGGCGACACGGTCAACGAGAACCTGCTGATGCGGCCGGGCCAGCAGGTCACCCGTGGTCTCGTGGCCGTGGAGCACGACGGTGTCGACGGCCTCACCACCGGTGTCGGTGCGGCGATCGGTGCGGCGTCACACCGAATACGACGGTGGCAGAACGGCTATGTGCGGTCCTACGCGTTGTCGATGTTCGCCGGCGCCGTACTGATCGTCGCGATGGTGATGGTGGTGAACGTGCTGTGAGCGCACCCTGGCTGACCATCCTGTGGCTGGCGCCCGCCGTCGGCGCGCTCGCCGTGCTGGCGGTGCCGAACACCCGCCCGGACGTCGCGAAATGGCTGGCGCTCGTGGTGTCGCTGGGGGTGTTCGGGCTGTCGTTGGGGCTGGCGGTGGGCTTCGACGCCGACGGCGCCCGGTATCAGTTCGTCGAGGATCTCAGCTGGATTCCGGCGCTCGGCACCCGATACGCGTTGGGGCTCGACGGGATCGGGCTCGTGCTGGTGCTGCTCACCGCCGTGCTGCTGCCGATCCTCATCCTCGCGGGCTGGGGCGATGCCGACCAGTCCGGATCGTTGGATCACGCGGGCGGCCGGCGGCAGAAGGGCCCGCACATCTACCTCGCACTGATGCTGTCGGTCGAGGCGATGGTGCTGATGAGCTTCGTCGCCCTCGACATCCTGCTGTTCTACATCTTCTTCGAGGCCATGCTGATCCCGATGTACTTCCTGATCGGCGGCTTCGGCCGGCAGCAGGGGGTGGACCGGTCCCGGGCCGCGGTGAAGTTCCTGCTGTACAACCTGTTCGGCGGTTTGATCATGCTGGCCGCGGTCATCGGCCTCTACGTGGTGACGGTGCGGTCGGGACTCGGCGAGGACGGGGCCGGCACCTTCGATCTGCGGGCGATCGTCGACGCCGTGTCCGCGGGCGAGCTCGATGCCGGCAGCGGGCTGATCCGGATGTTGTTCCTCGGCTTCATGTTCGCGTTCGCGGTGAAGGCTCCGCTGTGGCCCTTCCATTCGTGGCTGCCGGACGCGGCGGTGTCGGCGACACCGGCCAGTGCGGTGTTGATGATGGCGGTGGTCGACAAGGTCGGCACCTTCGCCATGCTTCGGTACTGTCTGCAGTTGTTCCCGGATGCGTCACGCTATTTCGCCCCGCTGATCGCGACATTGGCGGTGATCGGCATCGTCTACGGCGCGATCCTGGCGATCGGCCAGACCGATGTGATGCGGCTGATCGCGTACACGTCGATCTCCCACTTCGGGTTCATCATCCTCGGGATCTTCGCGCTGACCAATCAGGGACAGACCGGTTCGACCTTGTACATGGTCAACCACGGGATCTCCACTGCTGCACTGTTCCTGGTGGCCGGTTTCCTGGTGTCGCGGCGGGGCAGTCGACTGATCGCCGACTACGGCGGGGTGCAGAAGATCGCCCCCCTGCTGGCCGGCACCTTCCTGATCGCCGGCCTCGCAACCCTGTCGTTGCCGGGCCTGGCGCCGTTCATCAGCGAGTTCCTGGTGCTGATCGGCACGTTCACGCGCTATCCGGTGGCGGCGATCGTCGCCGCCTCCGCGCTGGTGCTGTCGGCGATCTACATCCTGTGGACCTATCAGCGGATGATGGGTGGCCCACCGCGAGCGGTCGGCGAGGGGCCCGGCGCGGCGGCGCGCCCGATGCGCGACCTGCACGGCCGTGAGCTCGCCGTGGTGGCGCCCCTCGTCGCGTTGCTGGTGGTGTTCGGCGTCTATCCCAAGCCGCTGCTCGACGTGATCGATCCCGCTGTGGGGCACACGATGAGCACGATCGACGAGCGTGACCCGGCGCCCACGGTGCCGACGACGGATGGAGGCCCGCCATGACCGTGGAGCAACTGACCGTCGACCACCTGACCGTCGACCACATGGCCGCCATCGAGGCACCCAGCGTCGAGTACGGTGCGCTGTCGCCGATGCTGATCGTCTTCGGTGTCGCCGTCGTCGGCGTGCTGGTGGAGGCCTTCGCACCCCGGCCGCTGCGGTATCCGACCCATCTGGTGCTGTCGCTCGGCGGGCTCGTCGCCGCGTTCGTGGCAGTCGTCGCGGTGGCGGTTGCGCAGACGTCCGACGGGGGGCTCGGGCAGTTCGCGATGTCCGGGGCGGTGGTCATCGACCGGCCCACCCTGTTCCTGCAGGGGCTGCTCGTGCTGATCGCGATCGCGTCCGTGGCGTTCATGGCCGAGCGGCGTCTCGAGCGTGTCGTCGCGGCGCCGTCGTCGGGCCGGCGGGTCAGCGACGGCCCCGGAGCCGCGGCGCAGGCCTCGCTCACCTCGGTCGAGGCGGACATGTTCACCCCGTCCGGGGCGTCGGTGCCCAACACCGACGCCGAGTTCGAGGCGACCCGGGCGGGCGGTCTCACCACCGAGGTGTTCCCGCTGACGCTGCTCGCCGTCGGCGGCATGATGCTGTTCCCCGCCTGCGGTGACCTTCTCACGATGTTCATCGCGCTCGAGGTGTTCTCGCTGCCGCTGTATCTGCTGTGCGGGCTGGCACGACGACGTCGTCTCATCTCCCAGGAGGCGTCACTCAAGTACTTTCTGCTGGGGTCGTTCTCGTCGGCGTTCTTCCTGTTCGGCGCCGCGTTCGCCTACGGCGCAACCGGTTCCCTGCAGCTCGATGCGATCGGCGACGCTGTGGGTGAGGCCGTCGACACACCCGGCGGGGACACGGTTCTGCCGCTGATCGCGCTCGGGTTGTTGTCGGTCGGGCTGCTGTTCAAGGTCGGTGCGGTGCCGTTCCACGCGTGGATTCCCGACGTGTACCAGGGTGCGCCCACCCCGGTGACCGCGTTCATGGCCGCTGCCACCAAGATCGCCGCGTTCGGCGCCCTGCTCCGGGTGTTCTACGTCGCGTTCGACGACCTGCAGGCCGATTGGGAGCCGATCGTCTGGGCGGTCGCGATCGCCACGATGCTGATCGGCGCGGTGATGGCGGTGACACAGACCGACATCAAACGGATGCTGGCGTATTCGTCGATCACCCACGCGGGTTTCATCCTGCTGGGTCTGGTGGCCTTCGACGAAGCAGGCGTGGCGGCGACGATGTTCTACCTTGCGGCGTACGGCTTCTCGACGTTCGGAGCGTTCGCCACCGTCGCGGTGGTGCGGGAACCCGACCGGCAGTCGGGGCCACACCTGTCCGGCCGTGAGGCCACCGACATCCGACAGTGGGCCGGGCTGGGTCGACGCTATCCGCTTGTCGGAGCGATGTTCTCGATGTTCCTGCTCGCCTTCGCCGGCATCCCGTTGACGAGCGGTTTCATCGCCAAGTTCGACGTGTTCGCGGCAGCGGCGGGTGCGGGCGCCGGCGTGCTGGTGGTGGTCGGTGTGATCAGCAGCGCCATCGCCGCGTACTTCTACATCCGGATCATCGTGGCGATGTTCTTCGCCGACGTGCCCGTCGACGCACCGCACATCGTGAAACCGAGTGTGCTGACGACCGCGTCGATCGCGGTGTGCACGGTGGTGACCATCGGGCTGGGTGTGTTCCCGCAACCGTTGCTGGATCTGGCGCAGGACGCGGCGGTGTTCCTCGGGTGAGTGCCCGGCGCCAGGTCGAAGACGCGCAGAAACCTGACATCCGCGCACCCTGCAACCCGAGCGGATGTCAGCAACCCGAGCGTCGTCCCCGACTCCTGCGAATACAGTTCGAGAGTGGGCTCTTTTCTTCGTCGCGTTGCCGTGGCCACGACCGTCGTCTGTGTCGCGGTCGCGGCCGGCGCGTGCGGCGACGACGACGGCACACCGATCCCGGCGACACGTTCCCTCCAGACCACATCCATGCCGATCTCCGCGCCCGACGGTGCGGCATCGCCACAGTCATCTGCCCCGGCGGCCACCGCCTACCAACCTGCGCTCGTACACGTCAACGGCAATCGTGGGTCCACCCGATTCGACGCGGATCTGCCGCAGGTACGCGGAGGTCGGGATGATGTCCGCGACCGCTTCAACGACGGCATGCGGATCGCGTTCGACGACATCATCAGCAGTTACGTCGCCACCACCGTCGGCGACGGGTCCCTACTCGGCGACGAACGCAGTCGGGTCACCACCATCACCGACGGTGTGGTCGCCGGTGTGCTGATCCTGAACACCTACTCCGACGGTGCGGCGCACCCCAACAACCACGTCGCGACGATCACCATCGACGCCGAGGACGCCCGCCCCATCCGGCTGACCGACGTGTTCACCGATCCGGCGGCTGCCGCGGCCGTCCTCGCACAGGCCGTCACCCGCATCGATTCACGTGTCGACTATGTCGCGCCCGAGGTCAACACGTTCCTGAACTGGGTACCGCTGGCCGAGGGCTTCCACACCTACGTGCCCGTGGCGCACGCGCTGGGTGACTGGCTGCCGGTCACCGTGCCGTGGGACGACATCACCGATCTGCTGCGGCCGGGGATGGCGGACCGGCTGGGCGGATGATGGTGCCCATGGCGGCGGACCCGAGAGCAGAGCTGGCGCACCGGCTCGACGTGCTGTACACCGACGCGGGGTCGCCGCCGTTGAAAGCGGTGAGTGCCAGGGCGACTCGCGAACTCCGTGCCCGGGACCCACGGGGCCGCGACATCGCGGCACAACGGATCTCCGACTGGCGACGCGGCCGCAGCGTGCCCGCGAAGTTCGACGGGTTGGCGTCGGTACTGAGCGTCCTGATCGTCGCGGCCCGCCGGAACCATCCGGAACCCTCTGTGCCCGGCCTGTATTCGGCAACGGAATGGCGAAAGCTGTGGGAGCGGGCGCAACACGACCGGGCCGGCGCCACCCGCACGGAACCCGAGGTGTGTCCCTACCCGGGCCTCGCACCGTTGACCATCGGCGACAGCGAGTTCTTCGCCGGTCGGCACGGACAGGTCGACACCATGCTGACCTGGTTCGGCCAGACCAGTACCGCCGGAGAGTTGCTGGTGCTGGTCGGCGCGTCCGGGTCGGGCAAGTCGTCGCTGCTGCAAGCAGGATTCGCAGCACGCATCCGCGACGACGTCGACGTTCTGCTGGTCACCCCCACCGCTGTCCCGGCCGACGGCCTCGAGGCGTGGGTGCGCGACCGGGCCTCGGCGTCGAAGCCGTTCGTGCTGGCCGTCGACCAGCTCGAGGAACTGTTCGTGGCGCCGTTCGACGACGCGGCCGCCTCGTCGTACATCGACGTGCTCGTCGCGCTCTCGACCCCCGGGGAGGCCGGACCGGGCGAGTGTTCCGGCGTCGTCGCCGCGCTGCGCGCCGACTTCTACCCGACCGCCGCAGAGCACCCCGAACTCGCACATGCGTTGCAGCACAACCAGATGCTCCTGGGTCCGCCGACTGTCGACGAACTCACCGCGGCGATCGTCGAACCCGCGCGGTCGCAGGGCCTGATGGTCGGCGACGGCCTCGTCGAACTGATCCTGGCCGATCTCGGGGTGCGGGCCGACACCGCGGCCGAGCCGGTGCGGGTGGGTACGTTCCCGCTCCTCGCCCATGCCCTGCGCAGCACCTGGCAGTTCCGTGAGGGCAAGGTCCTCAGCGTGCGCGCCTACGAGAAGGCCGGCGGGGTTCGCGGCGCGATCGCCGCGAGCGCCGAGGACTGCTGGGAGGCATTCAGCACTGAGGAACGAGAGGTCGCCCGGACCATTCTGCTGGAACTGGTGACGCCGGTGCCGGACGGATCGGCGGTCGGCCGGCGAGTGGATCGCGACGACCTGTACCACCGCAGTCCGGATCGGGCCGCCGCCGACACCGTGCTCGAAGCGCTGGCAGGGGCCCGGATCATCACCCATGACGCCCATGGCACCTCGCTGTCGCACGACGCGGTGATCGCGGCCTGGCCACGGCTGGCCGACTGGGTCGAAGAGGACCGCGAGGATGCGTTCACCCGCTTGCGCATTCAAGGCGACGCCGACGAATGGGTGGCGTCGGAGCGGGACCGCTCCCTGCTCTATCGCGGCAGCCGGCTGGCCGTGGCCGACGAACTCGCAGCCCGCTCACCCGCCACCCTGTCCCCGGCGGCAGTCGACTTCCTCGCCTCCGCACAACTCGTCCGACGCCGCCAGACCAACATCCGCCGGGCGATCGCGGTGCTGCTCGTCGTCGGTGTCGTGGTGACCTCGGTGCTGGCCGTCGTGTCGATGCGGCAGAGTCAGCGAGCCGAACGCGAACGTGCCGACGCGCAGTACGCCGCGCTGATCGCATCCGGTCTACGCGACCAGTCGACGAACCCCACCGAATCCGCGCAGCTCGCCCTCGCAGCGAATGTCGAACGGCCCGACGACCCGGCCGCGCGTGGACTCTTGCTGGCGTCACAGTCGTCACCGTTGGCGGCGACCTACGCGGGTCACCGCGGGGCGATCTACGGCACCGCGCAGTCGTCGACCGGTCTCATCGCGTCGGGCGGCTACGACAACGCGGTGCGCTTGTGGCGACACGACACCGAGCAGGGGCTCGTCGCGATCGGCGAGCCGCTGTCGACGTCGTCGTGGGTGACCGCGGTCGCGTTCTCCCCCGACGGTGAGGAGCTGTTCGCGACCGGGGCGACCGGAACGATCGCGCGGTGGGACGTCGCCGACCCCGCGCGTCCGGTGCCCCTCGACGAGATCGACGTCGGGCACACGGGCACCGCGTACGCCGTCGCGATGCGACCGGACGGCCGGTGGATCGCCACCGCAGGCGACGACCGGTCGGTGCGCCTGTACGACCTCGTCACCGGCGAGGTCCGTGTCCTCGCGGGCCACACCGCCCCGGTCCGCACGGTCGCCTTCAGCCCGGACGGGCGCCTACTCGTCAGCGGAAGCGACGATCGCACCGCGCGGGTCTGGGACACCGCCGACCCCGCCCGCGCCGTCCAGGTCGGCGCACCGTTGACCGGTCAGACCCTGACCATCCATTCGGTGGCGTTCAGCCCCGACGGAACGATGCTGGCCACCGCCAGCGACGACCAGAGTTTCCGGCTGTGGTCGGTGCGCGGCCGCGACGTCGTCCCGCTCGGCGCTCCCGTCGACGCCCACTCGGCGGCGCTGTGGTCGGTGGCGTTCTCACCGGACGGCACCGCGCTGGCTACGGCCGCCTGGGACGGCACCGCCGCACTGTGGAGCCTGGCCGACCCCGCGCACCCGATCCCCCTCGGGCAACCGATGAACGGCAGCCGTGGCGGCCTCACGACGGTCTCGTTCCTCGACGGGCCGCGCGTTCTCACCGGTGGTCAGGACGGGCAGTTGCGGGTCTGGACGCTGTCGCCGGCCACCATCTCGGGTCACACCCGCCGGGTGCAGGCGCCGGCCTTCGATGCCGCCGGGCGACTCATGGCCACCGGCTCGTGGGACGGGCAGGTGTTGTTGTGGGACGTGTCCGGGGAGCGGCCGGCGCGCATCTCCACGGTGCCGCTCGCCGGCGATGCGCGCGTGGAGAACGTCGCACTTTCGCCGGACGGCGGTATGCTGGCGATGACGTCGCTCGACACCGGTGACGTCGAGCTCTACGACGCCACCGACCCGGCTCGACCCGGACCTCTGGCCGTGCTGTCCAATCCGGCCGCCCGGTACACACATGAGTTGGCGTTCTCACCGGATTCGTCGACGCTGGCCACCGCGTCCGACGACTCGAGTGTTCAACTGTGGGATCTGGCGGATCCCACGCGGCCGACCCGTCGGGGCGAACCGCTGACCGGGCCCGACGGCTGGATCACCGCGGTCGAGTTCACCCCGGACGGCTCGCGGCTCTTCGGCGCGTCCGCCGACCAGCGGCTGCACGAGTGGGACGTGGCGGCAGGCGCCTCGGCGAGTCAGGTGGTGGCCGCGCAGGACGGTCCGATCAACGCGCTGTCGATCAACGCGGACGGATCGCTGCTCGCCGCCGCGGGCGACGATCAGATCATCCGGATCCTGCGGATCGACGACGGTGACCGCACGAGTGGGGAGCGGGTGGACGAGGTGGCCCGGCTGTATGGGCACGACTCGACGATCCGGTCGGTGAGCTTCGACCCCACCTCGGATCTGTTGGCCTCGGGCGCCGACGACCAGACGGTCCGGCTCTGGTCCCTCGAAGATCTGGACGCGCCACAGCCGATCGGCCGGTCTCTCGCGCCACCGGGGACGGTTCGGTGGCAGGTGGAGTTCGGTCCGCGTGGCCGGCTCAGCGCGGGTGGCGAGAACGGCGCGTTGCGGTGGTGGAGCACCGACGAGGCACACACGGCCGACCGGGTGTGCGCGGCGACCGCGGGAACCGAACTCGGCAACGATCAAGACCTGTGGGCCGACGAACTCAGCGAGGCGTGCAGCTGACACTCGATCGTCGCTTCCCGGACGCGACGAAGCCCGCATGATGGTCCCCCGAACGTTCCCACCATGCGGGCTGTCGCCCCTGTCTTCGGGTCAGCCGAAGCTGATGCCGATGTTCAGCAGGTCGCCGCCGAAGATCACGAGGTCGTTGAAGAACTGGGTGAGGCCGGTGAGCATTGGTTGCCCTTTCGTTGATTCATCTCGATGCGCCGCGTTTCGGGCGCATCACCACGTTGGCACCCCACGACGACGCCGCGCACCGCGCCGGACAGCATCCGCGCTGGTCAGCGCATACAAATGAGTCATCCGTTCCGGACGGAACCCACGTCCGGAACGGAACCGGACACGTCCGGAAAGCACAAAACGGCCCCCTACCGGATTCGGTAGGGGGCCGTTCGCTGCGGTGGCGGAGGGATTTGAACCCTCGGTACGGGGTTACCGCACACAGCATTTCGAGTGCTGCACCTTCGGCCGCTCGGACACGCCACCGCGGAAGACTGTACCGCAGTCGGCGTCTGTGCCTAAATTGGCCGGTCAGGGGCCGAAAGGTGGCCTCGAGGGCGAGGCTAGTTGTTGTTGCCCGTGATCTTGTTCTTCACGTCGTCGACCTTGCCCTTGACGGCGTCGGCCGCGTCGGCGATCTTCTGCTTGCCCTGGGCCTCGCCCTGATCGGCCTTGCCCTCGCCCTTGAGGTCCTCGTTGTCGGTGAGGGAGCCGGCAGCTTCCTTACCGCGGCCCTTCATCTCCTCGGCCTTGTTCTTGGCGTCGTCTTCGATACCCATGAACTGCCTCCTCCTGAGTGCCCGGGACCCGATGTCCCGGCTTCCAGAGCACTTACCACCCTGGCATGGTGGTTCAAACCTCTGCAGAGCCGCAGGTCAGTGCGCGTCGTGGCCACCCAGGCGGTCGCGGAACTCGCCCGCCTTCTCCTTTGCGGTGGCCATCGCCTCCTGGACCTTCTCGTTCTCGGTGAACTCGGTGAACTTCTCCTTGGCCGTGTCCACGGCGTTGTGAACGGTGTCACTCTCGGCGAACTCGTTGATCTTGCCCCGCGCGCTCGCCACTGCGCCCTGGACGGAGTCGCTGGCGGCGAACTCCTCGATCTTCTCGCGGACGGTGTCGACGACCTCGTTGATCTTGGCTGTCGTGTCGGACATGCTGGCTCCTCGGTTCGGTGGGGTGGCACTCACGGCACCGTGCGCGCCCATGGCTCCAATCTGCCAGAGGAATCGCGGCCACGGACCCTGAGATTCACCCTGAAATCGCACTTCAGGCCCTTCGAGACGCACGCTCGCAAGCTCGCGGGCTCCTCAGGGATCGGGGGGAAACGCACGCCGCGCCCAACGCTCCCTGAGGTGCGAGGAGCGCACGCCGCGCCCACCGCTCCCTGAGGTGCGAGGAGCGCAAGCGACGAGCCACGAAGGGCGGCTCAGTGATCCGGACGCGACTCCCGCCGAGCACCGAAGAAGTCCAGCATCAGCGCCCGGCACTCCGACTCCAGCACCCCACCGACCACCTCGGGCCGGTGGGACAGCCGTGGATCGCGGACGACATCCCACAACGACCCGACCGCACCCGTCTTCGGTTCCCAGGCCCCGAACACGAGCGTCCCGATCCGGGCGAGGGTGATCGCGCCGGCGCACATCGTGCACGGTTCGACGGTCACGACGAGCGTGCAGCCCGGCAACCGCCACCCATCGCCGAAGCGGCGGGCCGCCGCGCGCAACGCGACGATCTCGGCATGCGCGGTGGGGTCCCCATCGGCTTCTCGGCGGTTCGCCGCGCGCGCCAGTTCGATGCCTGCCGGGTCGAACACCACGGCGCCGATCGGGACGTCGTCGTCAGGTGCGTCCGATGCGGCGGCGAGCGCGTCGCGCATCATGGTCTCCCACTCCGCGTGCCGCGCACCGCCGCCGGCCGGGCTCAATGACCCAGCTTGTCGAGCACCTTGGACAGTTCGTCGGCGAACCCGAGGCGAGCCGCGATCATGCCCACCTGTTCGTCGGCATAAAGGTCGGTGTCCCCGACGATGACACTCATAACCGCGTCGGGCAGTCCCAGATCGGCCAGGATGGCCAGGTCCCCCTCCTCCCACGGGTCGACGTCGTCGAGTTCGTCGGGATCGAGGTCGGGGATGTCGATGTTCATGGCATCCAGAGCGTCGGCGGCGACGTCGTAGTCGATGCCGGCCGTCGCGTCGGAGACCAGCAGACGTGGCCCCTGCGGAGCCGGACGGAGAACGATGAAGAACTCGTCGTCGACATCGAGGAGACCGAACACCGCGCCGGTGGCGCGCAACTCGCGGAGCTGCTTCTCCGCGTCACCGAGATCCGTGAGTGCGGAGGACGTCAGCGCGCTGACCTTCCACGCACCTTCCTCGCGGACGACCGCGACCGCGAACCCCTCGATCTCGTCGTTGACACCCTGTTTGTTGGGACCACCCGATACACCCGCGCCGGCACCTGCCATGCAGGTCACCGTAGCCGTTAACCGCGGGCCGCCCAAGTCCCCGCCGGCCGCCGACGCCGGAACGAGAATGTGGGAATGTGATGGGGTGACTGCCGCGTCTGCCTCCCCGCGCCCGGCCTCCGGACCGATCTGTGTGCTCGGTCTCGGACTGATCGGCGGCTCCCTGATCCGAGCCCTCGACGGCGGTGACCATCCGGTCTTCGGCTACAACCGCTCGGCGGAGACCGTCGAGGCGGCCGTCGCCGCGGGCCACGACGCGTCCACCGATCTCGTGTCCACTCTCGATCGCGCCGCGGCCGACGACGCGCTCCTCGTGCTCGCGACTCCCGCCACCACGATCGACGATCTACTGCCCGAGATCGCGGCGCACGCACCCAACTGCCTGCTCACCGACGTCATCAGCGTCAAACAGGCTGTCGCCGCAGCTGTTTCGCGGCACGCCCCGGGCCTGCGCTACGTCGGTGGGCACCCGATGGCGGGGACCAGCCGATCCGGGTGGTCGGCCACCGACCCCGACCTGTTCCGGTCGGCGATGTGGATGGTGTCGACCGAGGACGACACCGACCCCGCCGACTGGTCGGCCGTCGCGGCGATGGCGCGGTCGGTCGGTGCGTTCGTGGTGCCCGCCGCCGCGGACGCGCACGACCGGGCCGTGGCCGCGATCTCCCACCTGCCGCATCTCACCGCCGCGGCGACCGCGGCGGTCGGCGCCGGGGAGAGCGACCTCGCCCTGCGACTGGCCGCAGGCAGCTTCCGCGACGGCACCCGCGTGGCCGGCACCGCGCCCACGCTGCAGCGGGCCATGTTGGAGGCCAATGGGATAGCGCTGCTCAACGTCCTCAGCGAGACCATCGACCGGTTGGTCGCGGCCCGCGACGAACTACGCGAACACGGCACCGTCGAGATCCTCGTCGACGACGGCCACCGGTCCCGGCTCGCCTACGAGAAGATCGCCGGCGCCGATCCCGCGCCGATCACCGGGGTACACATCGGCGAACCCGGTTGGGCGCAGGAACTCCGGCGGCAGGCACACCAGGGACGGGTGTGGCTGGACTGATCAGACCCGGGTTGCCAGGCCCGCGTAGTCGATGACGAAACCGTTCTCGTCGACCGTCAGCGACGATGTCGCGACCGGGGACACCACGTCGACGCCGGCCTCGGTCGGCGTGTAGTGCAGGGTCGCGGGCTCCACCCGCCCGTCGGGCAGATACAGGTAGACCACGGGGATGTCGACCTCGTCGCCACCCCGATGCATCTGGAGGCGACGGATCGGCAGGGCGTTGAACATCGGCGACAGGGCCAGGTCGACGTCGGCGGCGCCGTTGAAGTCGCCGCGGACGGTCCCGTCCGCGCTCTGCACCAACCAGTTGTGCTCACCGTCACGGGTGATGGCCAGCTGTGTTTCTCCGCTCGCACGCAGCAAATGGATCGACAGACGTTTGGTCACCCCGATGTCGTTGGTGACGAGTTCGTAGGACGCCGAGAACGCCTCGTGGGTGTCGGTGGCGGAGGCGATGATGCGCCCGTAGGCCTTGAGCCGGGCGCCGTTGACGTGCAGACGGACCTGTTCGAGCCGGTCGGAGCGCTCACCGCGCCATGTGACGATCGTCTTGACGTCGGGGGCGGACGACGAGCCGCCTGCCCCGGCGGTGTTCTCTGGTGCTGTCTGAGAAGAACTCACGAACCTACGGTAGCGACCCGAGCACCGACGTACACAGTTGATGCGGAGCCCGGACCGCGAAAGCTGTGACCGGGCCCACTCAGGCGCGGCAGGACACGGTCCGCCGCGGCGACTCGGCGGTGATCCGGTCCGTGGCGACGACCCGTCCGTCGACGGTGATCGAGCAGGTCGCCTCGCCGTCACCCGCCAGGACGAGCACCCGCAGCGGGTTGGCGGAACCGGTGAAGGTGATCGTCCACGACGTCGACGAGCCGATCGTGGTACGCAAGCCGACATCGTCGACGTAGAGGATCGTCGCGGGTGACGACGCGGCCACCTCGTAGACGACCTCCCGGCCCCCCGGCTGGGCCGGATTCCCCGGCACCGCCGGGTCCCCGGGAGCGGTCGGCTCCTGTTGCGGGGTGCGGGGTGGTGTCGGCAGCTCCGAGATGACCATCGGCAGCGTCGGCTGGGTAACCGGATCGTCGCCGCGCAGCGCCGCCCGCCCGACGGTGAGGGCCAGCAGGCCCAGCGCGGCCACCGCGACCAGCGCGACGATCCCGACGAGCCGTCGGTCGGATGGCGATCGTTGCAGCCCGTCGTCCGTTTCCTTGTCGGAGTCCGGGGCAACCGATCCATCCGGCGTTTGCGGCGGTGTCGTGTCGGTCGACCGGCCCGGATCAGGCGGCTGACCGGGGACGAAGATCGGGGAGCCGTCGGGTGCGTAGCCCAGTGGCGGGTACAGCTGGGGGTACAGCGGGGTGCGGTAGAGGTCGTCGGGCGGCTGCCCGGTGGGATGTCCCATCGTCGGCCTCCCGTCGCGTGTCGTCGGGTCCGGCGCACCGGCCGGCTCGCGGGCACCTCCGCCCACCCTTCGACACTACGTCGGCCGCAGGCGCCCGGCGGCGTCCGGTCAGCGCACCTGCGCCGATACCCGACGACCTGCGCTCACGACGACGATGCGGCGCCGATCTTGAGCTTCCCGTCCTCGAACAGCAGCGGGTACAGGAGGCCGCCGATGAGCCCACCGATCAGCGGCGCCACCCAGAACATCCACAACTGGCCCGGCGCACCGTCCCCGTTGAAGAATGCGACGGCGGTGGACCGCGCCGGGTTCACCGACGTGTTGCTGATCGGGATCGAGATGAGGTGGATCAGGGTCAGGCACAGGCCGATGGCCAGTGGCGCGAAGTTGGAGGGCGCCTTGCCGCCGGTGGTGCCGAGTACGACGAGCAGGAAGAACGCGGTGAGCAGGATCTCGGCGATCAGCACTGCAACCAACGAGTATCCGTCGGGAGAATTGTCGCCGTAACCGTTGGCGGCCATATTTCCGATGCGGTCGAAACCGTCTTTGCCGCTTGCGATGATGAACAACATCAGCCCGGCGAGAAGGCCGCCGACGACCTGGGCGATCCAATAGCCCGGCAGTTCTTTCCAGGAGAGCCGGCCACCGATGGCCGCACCCAGGGTGATCGCCGGATTGAAATGGCCACCCGAGACGTGTCCGACGGCGTACGCCATCGTGACCACGGTCAACCCGAAAGCAAGTGCGACACCGAGGTATCCGATGCCGACCTGATAATTGTCGCCACCGTCGGTGGCCATGGCGATCTGTTTGGCGGCGAAAATCGCCGAACCGCAGCCGCCGAATACGAGCCAGAATGTACCGAACAACTCCGCGGCCAGTTTTGCGACGGGCGAGGAAGAGTTCATGACTGAAACCTTTCTGGTGTGGCGCGTCGATGGTTTCCCCGCGGATCACGGTAACCGACATCTCGGCGATATCGGTGAATCCTGGGAAAACTCTGCCGGATCGCCTATTACGAGTCCGCGACCGTCAGGGCCGGGATCACGTGCTCGACGAGCAGCGGCGCGAGGTCGTCGGGAAGGGGCCGGACATCCACGTCGAGCCAGCGGATCTCGGCGATCTCCGCGGCCGGGACGATCTCCGCGACGACTCCGTCGTAGCCGAAAAGTGTTGCTTCGAGCTCGTATCCGTCCTCGTTGGCCGCGGCACTGCGGAACCGTCCCCAGGGGCGTAGTCGGTCCGGTGCGACTCGCAGCCCGATCTCCTCCACACACTCGCGCGCCGCGGCGTCGACCGCCGATTCGGAGGGTTCGGGTTTGCCGCCGGGAAGCATGAATCGCGCCGTCCCGCGCTTGCGGACCGTGAGCAGGCGGCCGTCACGGTCGCGGACGATCACGCCGCTGACGACGATCAATCCGGTGTTCGGCACCGGGCAATCGTACCCGTGCCGGACTTCCCACACCCGTGGCGGCGAAATTGTCCACAAGATCTACTCACATGTGTGTAATTCGGTCATCCGCGTGTGGACAGGCACCGTCCGACGGACGACGATGAACGTAAGAACCCTCGAACGAAGCCCCCGGAACGAGAGGAACGAACCGCGTCGTGACGGAAACGGACCAGCACGAGCACGGCGTCCACGGACAGATCGCTCGCTTGGCGCGGCGGCTGCACGGCACCACGCGATCCATCAGGTTCTCCGAACCACAGAATGTCCTGCTCGAGGTCACCCAGGGCGCTGTGGACGTGCTGCCGGGAGTCGACCACGCGGGCGTCACCCTGGTCCGCAAGAAGGCACGCGGCAGTCGCCCGGCCGAGCTCGAGTCGACGGCGGCTACCGGTGATATCCCCCGACTCGTCGACCGCCTTCAGCACCAGACCGGACAGGGTCCCTGTTTCGACGCGGTGTGGCAGCAGCAGACGATGTATCTGGCCGATTTCGCCAGCGAGACACGGTGGCCCGACTTCATCCGGGCGGTCGAAGAGCAGACCCCCGTGCGGTCTGTCCTGTCCATTCAACTGTTCGTGACCGACGACGAACTGGGCGCCCTGAATCTGTACTCCGAACACCCCGATGCCTTCGACGACGCGGCCGAGGATCTGGCCACCAACCTCGCCACCCACGCGGCGATCGCGTTGTCCGGGGCCCGCCGCGGTGAGCAGTTCCGCAGTGCCCTCGCCTCCCGCGACATCATCGGACAGGCCAAGGGCATCATCATGGAGCGCTTCGACACAGACGCTCTGGCCGCATTCGAACTGCTTCGGCAGTTGTCCCAGGAGACGAACACACCGCTGAGTGAGCTGGCGGAGAAGCTCGTGATGAAGGACCATCCGCCGCCCGACGAGGCCCCATGAGACCCGACAGGGCGGTCAGCATTCCGAGAACACGACACCCCGCACCTGAAACAGGTGCGGGGTGTCGTGTCGCTGTGCGCCCGTAGGGATTCGAACCCCAAACCTTCTGATCCGTAGTCAGATGCTCTATCCGTTGAGCTACGGGCGCGTGCTCTTCAATTGTTCCCCGCTCGCGGCGAGGTCGGCGGAGGCGAGAGGATTTGAACCTCCGGTCCCGTGTTAGCGAGACAACTCATTAGCAGTGAGTCCCATTCGGCCGCTCTGGCACGCCTCCTTGGCGGAGTCCTTTCGAACTGCCGAAGCGAAAGGTTACACACAGTGTGCGGGGCGAAGCAAACCACGGGGACGGCCGGGCGGCCTTGGTCGCGTCCAGGCCGCACAACTACATTTGACGGGTGGCTCTGCGTATCCGTCCCGACCTCGACGACCTGCCCGTCTACGTGCCCGGCAAGACCTTCCCGGGCGCGGTGAAGCTGGCCAGCAACGAGGTCACCGAGGGCCCCCTGCCCAGCGTGCGCGAGGCGATCGGAGCGGCTGCGGCGAGCGTCAACCGCTACCCCGACAACGGGATGGTCGAGCTCACCGCCACCCTGTCGAAGAAGTTGGGGGTCACCGAGAACGAGATCCAGGTCGGCTGCGGGTCGGTGATCCTGTGCCAGAACCTGATCACGGTGACCAGCGGTCCGGGCGACGAGGTCCTGTTCGGTTGGCGGTCGTTCGAGACCTATCCGCTGGCGACGCGGGTGGCCGGCGCGACGCCCGTCCAGGTGCCGCTCGACGCCGACCTCACCTACGACCTGCCCGCGATGGCTGCCGCGATCACCGACCGCACGCGGCTCGTGTTCATCTGCAACCCCAACAACCCCACCGGGACCGTGGTGGAGGCCGCCGCGCTGCGGGAGTTCCTGCAGACGGTCCCGTCCGATGTCGTCGTCGTGCTCGACGAGGCGTACTTCGAATATCTCCGTCTGGACGGCGCACACGCCTACGACGCCCTGGAGCTGCGGCGTGAGTTCCGCAACCTGGTCGTGCTGCGGACCTTCTCCAAGGCCTATGGGCTCGCGGGCTTGCGCGTCGGGTACGCACTTGCCGATCCCGAGGTGATCGTCGCGCTCGGCAAGGCCCACGTCCCGTTCTCCGTCAACAGTCTGGCCCAGCACGCGGCGCTGGCCAGTCTGGCCGCCGAGGACGAACTGCTGGCCCGCACCGACGCGGTCGTGGCCGAGCGGACCCGCGTCTCCGGCCGACTGCGTGATCTCGGGTATCGGGTGCCCGACTCACAGGCGAACTTCGTGTGGGTGCACCTCGGCGAGGCGACGATGGATTTCGCGCAGGCATGTGTCGAGGCGGGGGTGGTGGTGCGGCCGTTCGCCGGCGACGGCGTGCGGGTCACGGTGACCCACCCGGCCGAGACCGACCTGTTCCTGCGCTTCGCCGAGCAGTGGAGCGCGCGCCGACCCGAATCCGCTTAGAGACCGCGCGAGATCGTCGGCCAGGCCACCGGCAGGTCGCGTTCCCAGTACACCCAGTTGTGGGTGCCGATGAGCCGGAAGCCGTCGGTGAACGGCACATTGTTGGCCCGCAGGGTCGCCGCGAACTCCAGTGAGCACCGCCATGCGCCGAGTTCGAGGGCCGAACCTGCGGCGGTGACCGCCGACCGCGGGCCGTCGGCGGGGTCGTGCGGTGCCGTCAGGTCGAGCGGCCCGACCGCGCCGGACCCGGCGGCGATGAAGATGTCCTTGCCGCGCAGCTTGTCCAGATGCTTGCTCGGGTCGTGGGCGTCCCAGGTGGCCGATCCGAACGGGCCCCACATGTTGGTGGCGTCACCGCCGCTTTTGGCAACGGTGGTCCGGACATAGCTCTCGTTGACCGGGCCCGACACCGGCGGGCACCCGCTCAGCGACGCGATCCCGCTGTAGAGGCTGGGGTGGCGCACGGCGAGCGTGAAGGCCGACTGTCCGCCCATGGACAGGCCGATGACGGCGTTTCGGCCGGTTCCGTCGAACCGGTCGTCGATCAGCGGCGGCAACTCCTTCGCGAGGAACGTCTCCCACTGTGGTTTGCCCATCGCCGCGTCGTGCCGGCGCCAGTTCGTGTAGAAGCTGCCGGCACCGCCGGTCGGCAGCACGACGTTGACGTTCTTGTCGGCGAAGAACTTTCCGGCCCGCCCCTTGGTGATCCAGTCGCTGACGTCTTCGCCGGCGTCCGCACCGTCGAGCAGGTAGACCGTCGACCGGGGCCCGGACGAGTTCTGCGGGGTGAGGACCGAGACCTTGACCTTGCCGCCCATGGACGGTGACTTCACCCAGATGTCGGTGCGCAGCGGGCTGAGCTTGGCCGTCTTGGCGATCTGGGCGACCTTGGTGTCGGCGTGGCCCACCGCAGGTGCCGCCAGCAACCCGATCGCGGCCGCGGCACAGACGGCCAACCACCGATTCGACATCCGCATGCTCTACCTCACCACGACGTGACGCGCCGCCCACCGACGTCGTCGTCGAGGGCGTCCGAAGACCGGTCGAATGCGGCATCTCCCCTGAACCGCTTATCCCCGAACAGGGTACTGAGTGGTCACCGGGTTTCGGAACCCCTCACATTATGCTGCAGTTCGCCGGCGCGCACGCCGTGCGACGACACGAAGGAGGCGACAAATGCTCTCGCCAGGCGACGCAACCATGGGCGGCGGCCTCGACGCGGACGGGTTCGCGTTCGTCGCACGGGTGACGGTGCGGTGGTCGGACATGGACGCCTTCGGCCACATCAACCACGCCCGCATGGTCACGCTGATGGAAGAGGCGCGGATCGAGTGGCTCACCTCGGGCGGGCCGGAGCATCGCCCCGACGACTATGCCTCGCTGATCATGAGCGCGATGATCGTGCACGTCGAGATCCGCTACCAGCGCCAGCTGCGGCATGACGACACCCCATTGCAGATCGGCATGTGGATCACCGGGCATCGTTCCGTCGACTTCACCATCGGCTACGAGATCCGGGCGGCCGACGACGAGCCGGGAGTGAAGGCGGCATGCGTGGCGACCACCCAGATGGCCGTCGTCGACGTCGAGGCGCACACGCTGCGGCGGATCACGCCGGAGGAGAAGACGTACCTGCGGTCGTGGATGCGGCCTCAGGACGGTTCGTAACGCGCCGGGAGTTCCCGTGCCGTGGCCGGCGAGATCCGGGCGATGTCGCCCTGGAGCACGTCGCGATAGACGCGTAGCTGCTCTTCGCCGCTGCGCACCTGTTCGGTGAGACGTTTGGCGTTGTCCACCGAGATCTCCCGGTCCCCCGACCGAGCGATGAGCGCATCGATGCGGTCGTCGATGGTGGTCGTCCGGTTGTACTCGGCGAGCACCCGCAACTCGATGGCCGCCGACTCGACGACCGAGGCCACGTCGCCGAGTGCCTGCACCCGATCGATCAGCTCGGTCCACACCGGTCGCAACGTCTTCTCGCGCTGGTCGATGTGCTCGGCGAACGACCGGTCGAATCCGCCGTTGCGTTTCGCGCGATCGAGGTCGATGCGCACCGCGCGCAGGGCGATGACGTCGGCGGCGATCTCGGCGAGCTCGGCGTGCAGGTTGACCTGCGTGCGTTGCACCTCGAAGTGGTCCGACAGCCAGGCGGGGTTGGTGACGATGCGGTCGTAGAAGTGCCCGGCGATGAACAGCAGGGTCTCGTAGCCGTCCACAAACGTCGATGACCCGGCCGCCGCGGACGTCGTCGGCGCCTCCTCGTCACGTTCGGGTGTGAGGATCTGGCTGGCCCACTCCCCAGCCTGCGGATACCCCGACCGGGTCGCGACCTGTCCGACGACGCCCGCCAGTCGATCGAAGGCGGCGGTACCGGCGCGCCGGACGTATCCGGAGTTGTTCAGGTTGGGCGTGGGGGTACAGAGCAGACCCGCGAACAGGCGCTCGCGTTCCTCGATCTCGAGGTAGACGTTCTCGCGTCGTTCCCGGCGGATCGCGCGCGTTCCACCGGCGAAGACCCCCTTGGCGGTGACCAGTTGCTTGCGCGCGTCGTCGCGGCGGCGGTGCAGGCCGTTGAGGCGGTTACGCATCACAGCGGCCACCACCCCGGGCAGCACCGGGTTGTCGAGTTGATGTTCGGCCTGCGCGATGGCCCGTTGCAGGCGGCGCAGATCACCGAATCCGCCGGGCAGCACCGGGACCGGCAGACCGGTCGAGATCCGACGCACCGCGATCGCGCGTCCGGCCGGGGTCAGGAAGCCCGACGAGATCAGCACGGCCGCGGTGTCGGAGAGTTCGGGACGCTCGCCAGGGACCCGCGACTGGTCGCACCACGCGCGAATCTCGTCGCCGGTGGTGGACCCGGCCGGAAGCTCGGGACGCCGGTTGTCGACCATTGGAGATAACCCTCGATTCCTACCCGGACCTGCCGTGCATCACCTCCGATGCTACCTGCGCCCGGTGAGCACCTCGGGGGTGTGAGCATGCGTGACGGGACGCGTGACCCGGTGCAGCAGCCACGCGATCGGCACACTGGCCGCGGTCGTCAGCACGAACGCCACCGGCATCGAACCGGTGAACACCCGCCAGTTCTTCAGGTCCATCACCACCTCCAGCACGATCACGTGAACGAGGAAGAACTCGTAGGAGATCTCGCCGAGCCACACCATCGGCCGGTTGCCGCACACCCTCGACCACCAGTCGTCGTCGGACGATCCGCGGATCGCGAGTGGACCGATGAGCCCGACCGCGACGATCACGTACAGAAGATGTTTCACGATGGTCGCCGATGCGGAGGTCGGGGTGATGGTCGGTTCACCCGCGATCGCGGTGCCGGAGAGCACGAATGCCCCGACGGCGACGAGGACGGAGAGCGTCGGGTCCCACCGCCGGATCAGGTGCCGGCAGACCGCCAGGATCATGCCCGCGACGAACCACCCGAAGAACGCCGGCGCCCACAGCCGCGCGGTGGGGCTGATCCCGGTGCTGCCGGCGACCACCACCGACCAGATCGGCGACACCAGCATCAGGGCACCCAGGCCGACGAGGAGCAGGTCCGGACGCCAGCGCCGTCGGCAGATCAGCACCGCGAGCAGCCATGCGAGCGGCGGCAGCAGGAGATAGAAGACGACCTCGGCGGCCAGACTCCACATCTGGGTCAGACCGGAGTGCAGATGGCCCGCCCCGTAGACCTGCGTCAGGGACATGTTGCGCAGGAAGCCCGACCAGCCGGTCCCGGTCGGTGCGGCGTCGGCGGGTTCGTAGACGAGATAGAGCACGTACACGGCGATCACGGTGAGCCAGTACGCGGGCAGGACGCGCCGGGCACGATGCCAGAGGTAGCGGCCCACCGACGGCAGATCACGCTCCGCCGTGAGCGCGTGGACCCACGGCGAGAACAGCAGAAAGCCGGAGAGCACGAAGAAGATGGCGACGCCGATCTCGAAGCGCGCCAGCAACCGGCCGACGAAATCGTCGGTGTAGTACCCGGTCCAGAACGCGGCGTGGGTGAGGCAGACGGTGAGCGCTGCGATGGCCCGGATGCCGGTGAGAGACGGAATCCGCGAGCGCATGGTGCGATCCTGCCATCCCGGCATGCGGTGGCAGGATGTGCACATGGGAGAACGTGTCCGGGGCCAGATCTGGCGGGACGGCGAGAAGGTCGACGGCTTCGAGCTGAGCGAGATCTCCGAGCTGATCGGCCAGGACGGCGTTCTGGTGTGGGCGGACCTGGAATGCCCGACGCACGAGACGATGGAAACCCTCGCAGCCGAACTCGATCTGGATTCGTTCGCGGTCGAGGACACCACCGCCTCGGCGGAACGGGTGAAGTCGGTCGCCTACGAGCACCACACCTTCGTGATGGTCTACGCCGTCACCGACACCGAGTCCGAGGGCACCTCGCTGGACATCGAACATCCCGCGGAGCGATCGGAAGCGTTTGAACTCCACCGCATCTCGATGTTCCTCAAGCAGAACGCGCTGATCACCGTCCGGCTGTCCGACGGCTTCGACATCGACGAGGTGGTCCAACGCTGGGACGAGATGGGCGTCGAGCGTTACGGCATCGGCGCCCTGCTGCACGGGCTGCTGGATGTGGTCGTCGACCATCACTTCGACGCGCTGCAACGCCTCGACGACGCGGTCGAATCCCTCGAGGCGCTCTTGTTCGACGAACGGATGCGGGCCCGGACGCTGCAACGGCAAACCTATGACCTGCGCAAGGATCTCGTCCGGCTGCGCCGCGTGATCATCCCGATGCGTGAGGTGATCGCGAGCATCCAGCGTCAACGCCTGGAGAACGAGGCGCCCCGCGAACTGGACCCGCATTTCTCCGATCTCCACGACCACGCGATGCGGGCCGCCGAGTGGACGGATTCGTTGCGCGACATGATCGCCACCGTCTTCGAGACCAGCCTGTCGCTCGCCGACGCCCGGCTGAACTCGGTGATGAAGAAGTTGACCGGGTGGGCGGCGATCATCGCGGTGCCCACCGCCATCACCGGCTTCTACGGACAGAACGTGCCCTATCCGGGCTACGAGAAGACGTCGGGTCTCATCGTCAGCACCGTGCTCATCGTTGTGATCGTGGGTGCCCTGTATGTGGGATTCCGACGCCGCGGATGGCTCTGATCGGCACGCGTCCACTCACGCAGGCCGGGGCACCGCCGCGGTTGAGCTCTGCCCGATCCAGCTCGGGATCTCGCGACGCACCTCGGTGGGCGCGGTGATCGTGATCAGCTGCTCGGCCAACGCGTTCTGCCAGTCGATGTCGCCGCGCCACACCTCGGTCAGCGTGCGCAGGTCGGTCGCCACGGTGGCGTCGACGCCGTAGCCCGGGTCGAAATCGCAGACCTGAGGCACACCGTCGCTGACGACGATCCACCAGGACCTCGCCTTGCCGACGACGTCGGAGAACCCGAACTCGACCACCGCCCGTCGGCGAGGCCATCGCTCGATCGGCATGGACCGGTGGATGTCCCACATGAGCAGATGCGGGTCGAGATCGGCGTCGCCGAGTTCGCCGATCCACCGGATTCCCCAGGCGCTCAACGCCGTCACGATCTCCTCGAGTTCCTCACCTTTCTCGGTGAGGGTGTACACCGATCGACCGCCGACGTCGGACCGTCGAATGACACCGGCCCGTTCCAGGGTCCGCAATCGCTTCGTCAACAATGCCGGCGACATCTTCGGCACCCCACGCCGGAGCTCGTTGAAGTGCCGGCTTCCCAAAAGTAATTCGCGCACAACGAGAATCGTCCAGCGCTCGTCGAGCAACTCCATCGCCTTGGCGACCGGACAGAACTGTCCGTATGTGGTCATCGCGCACCGTCCTCGGATCTACCGCGTTCAAGTACACACCCCCCGGGGGCAGTTGACCAGTACAGATTGTGAACCACCGGTGGTTCAGATGTTGATCTGGAACCACAGTGGCCGTCCGCGGGATGGTGTCGATGGCCACCGAGGCCGCACCATCTCACCAAGGAGATCTTTCATGTCCGTGAACACCATCGCCACCGACGCCGCGATCAAGCAACGCCACCGTGCCATGTGGGCATCCGGCGACTATCCGGCCGTCGCCGATGTCATCGCCGCCCTGGGCCCCCGACTGGTCGCGGCCACCGGGATCGGCGCCGACGACAAGGTCGTCGACGTCGCGGCCGGCGCCGGCAATGTGGCGATCCCCGCCGCCCGAACCGGTGCGCACGTCGTGGCCACCGACCTCACCCCGGAACTGCTCACGGTCGGCGAGGGTCGGGAATCCGACCTCGGAATCGTCTGGCGGACAGCCGATGCCGAGGACCTGCCGTTCGACGACGACACCTTCGACGTCGCGGTGTCGTGCGTGGGTGTGATGTTCGCGCCGCATCACCAGCCGTGCGCCGACGAACTCGCCCGGACCGTTCGGACCGGCGGAAGGATCGGGCTGATCAATTGGACGCCGGCGGGTTTCATCGGTCAGCTGTTCAAGGTGATGAAGCCGTACGTACCGACGCCGCCGCCCGGCGCGCAGCCGGGGGTGCTGTGGGGCGACGCCGACCACGTACGTGGGCTCTTCGGCGATCGCGTACGTGACCTGACAGCCACCGCCGAGCAGCTCGAGGTGTCGGCGTTTGCCGACGGTGCGGCGTTCCGCGAGTTCTTCAAGGCCTGCTACGGCCCGACCATCGCCGCGTACAAGAACATCGGCGACGACGCCGAGCGGGCTGCCCAGCTCGACCGTGAGATCGCCGAACTCGCCGACCGCTACATCGTCGACGGTGTCATGCAGTGGGAGTACCTGCTGGTGACGGCGACCGTCGCGGGCTGAGCAGCACACCGGCAGGGCCTGGACGGGCGTATCCTCGGCGGGATGGTCGCCACCGCACTCCATCTCCCCGATCTCGCCTCCCAGGCCCGCCGGCTCATCGAGCTGGGCCTCGTCGACCTCGGGGTCGGCGCACTCTCCGAGTCGGAGATCATCTCCGCCGTCACAGGTGTCGACTGTCCGGAGGACTCGCTACTCGTGCCGGGCCCGAATCTGGTGGCGCCGTCGAAGCTCGCCCCGCTGCTGAGCCGGGCCGGAAAACCGGGCTTCGTCGTCGTGGACATGACCGATCTCGACGACTTCGCGCCGATCGCCGGCGTCGACGTGCCGGAAGCGCCTTTCTATGTGGTGTCCGGACTCGAGCGCGGGGACGAGATGGCGAACTGGAGTCCGGACGAGGCCCTGCCCGCCGTCACCGGGGCAGGCCGCACCCCGATGACGATCGGCGAGGGCATCGCGTGGCTGCTGCAGCAACCCGAGCAGCTCGAGCCCAACCACTGCTTCATGACGATCGGTTCGCGTCTTCGCAAGGCGAACGGCAAGCTCGACGCCCGCACCCCGGCGATCTGGATCTCCGGCGGCACCGGGCGCGACGGCCGCGAGCGCAAAGGCGCACCGAAGGTCGGCTGGTGCTGGGCCGGCAACCGGCACACGTGGCTCGGTTTCGGTTCGGTCGCACGGCGGTTCGCGTTGACGGGGCGGTAGGCCAGGTTTCCGCCGTCGACCGGACGCCGATCATTCGGGCGAATGATGATCGCCCGGAACGCAGATCGATCTCGGCTACAGTGCCGGACTTGTGAACATCAAAAGGATCATCGCGGGGGCCCTGATCGGCGGAGCCGCAGTCATGGGGATCAGTCTCGGAGCCGGCAACGCGGAAGCGAAGATCGAGCCGGGGCAGTACAAGAGCCAGTATCTGATCTACGGGTTCATCCCGACACCGGAATCCAACGTTCGTGTCATCGGAAACCGGATGTACCAGGATTACTACGGGATCGGACCGTGGAACCTGAGCAGCCTGCAGATCATGCCGACCGAGCGCGGCGGCATCGTCAGCAACTCAGACCACCCGGCCGTCGTCTGGCTGGGCCACCACGAGATGAACAAGTCGCGCAACGGCTACTGGGGTACCACCTACAGCTACGGGAAGATCCCGTTCGGTAACGCGATGCTCAAGAAGGTTCGCTGAGCCCGCGCACGACAGCCTCGGATCGAGCCGACACGCACCCCAGATCGGTGAATCCACCTTGCGTGTGAACCAAGGTGGATTCACCGAAACGAGGTGTGTGCCGGGCAGGCCATCGAATCGTTCGCGTGGATGACGACAACTCGGTGGCAGCGCGCGTCTGCGCTACAGTGCCGAACTTGTGAACACGAAAAGGATCATCGCGGGGGCCCTGATCGGCGGAGCCGCGGTCATGGGGATCAGTCTCGGAGCCGGCAACGCGGAAGCAAAGATCGAGCCGGGGCAGTACAAGAGCCAGCGCTTCACTTTCGGCTTCATCCCCACACCGGAATCCAACGTCCGGGTCGTCGGGAACCGGATGTACCAGGACTATTACGGACTCGGCCCGTGGAACTACTCCAGTGGTCCGATCTTCCCGACCCGGGACGGCGGTGTGGTGGCCACGAGCAGCGACCCCACCATGCAGTGGATCAGCAGCACGAAATACACGAAGACCGACTACGGATACAAGGGCGTCTATTCGGAGTTCGGAATCCCGCTGATCGACACGACCCTCAAGAAGGTCCGCTGACCACACGCCGTCACAAACCTCACCTCCCGCCACAAACCTTCCGCGCAACGAAGGTCGCTGGCCAGGGGTGAGGTTTCTGCGTGAAATGACGCAATCACCCGGCGGAAGCGGAGGGATTTGAACCCCCGGTGGTTTTACCCACGCTCGCTTTCAAGGCGAGTGCATTCGGCCGCTCTGCCACGCTTCCCTACCGAAGAGGCTACTGGAGTCGGGCGGTGACTAGCATCGGCAGGGTGCGCGCCATAGCCGGAACCGACCAGCTGTCCGTCGTCACCCTCCCCGATCCCGAACCCGGCCCCGACGAGGTCGTCATCGACGTCGCAGCCGCGGGGGTCAACCGGGCCGACCTACTGCAGCGCAAGGGCCTGTATCCGCCACCGCCCGGCGCGGTCGACACGCTCGGCCTCGAGGTGTCCGGTCGGGTCTCCGCCGTCGGCGACCACGTGTCGGCGTGGCAGGTCGGCGACGAGGTGTGCGCACTGCTGGCCGGCGGGGGCTACGCGGAGAAGGTCGCGGTACCCGCGGTCCAGGTGCTGCCGAATCCGGCGGCGGTGGATCTGATCTCGGCCGCCGCGCTACCCGAGGTGGCGTGCACCGTCGCGTCGAACGTGTTCGACGTCGGGCACCTGCAGCCCGGTGAACTGCTGCTGGTGCACGGCGGTTCGTCGGGGATCGGGACGCACGCGATCCAGCTCGCGCACGCGATCGGTGCGCGCGTCGCGGTGACCGCCCGCAACGCGACCAAGCTGGAGCGCTGCCGCGAACTCGGCGCCGACATCCTGATCGACTACACGTCCGACGACTTCGTCGAGGTGATCCGGGAAAGCGGCGGCGCCGACGTCGTCCTCGACATCATGGGGGCCAAGTACCTGGAGCAGAACGTGAAGTCGCTGAACACCGGCGGACGGCTGGTGATCATCGGCATGCAGGGCGGCGTCAAGGCCGAACTGTCGATCGGCGCCCTGATGACCAAACGCGCGTCGGTGTTCGGCACCACGCTGCGCGCCCGACCGGTGACCGGCGCAGGTTCCAAAGCCGAAGTGGTCGACACGACGCGCCGGCTCACCTGGCCGAGAATCGACGCGGGCGAGGTCTCACCGGTCATCGACTCGACGTTCCCGCTCGCCGAGGCCGACGCCGCCCACGAGCGGCTCGACAGCGGCGACGCCATCGGCAAGGTGCTGCTCACCCTCGACTGACACCACCTCTCACCGGGACAGATTCGCACCGATCTTGCCGAACACATGTCCCAGCATCGCGAACTCGTCGGGGGTCAGTTGCTCGATCACGAGTCTCCGGATGAGGTCGTCGCGGACCAGCACGTGTTCCGTCAGGGTCTCGCGGCCATGGTCGGTGATACGCACGAAGCGGTGGCGGCCGTCGGTACCCCGGTGGACCCGCTCCACCGATCCCTCGTCCACGAGCCTGCTGATCTGCCGCGACACGGTGCTGACCGTCATGTGGACCTGGGCGGCGAGTTCGCTGATACTTCGCTCCCGCGAGTCCTGGAGCGTCTCCAGCACCCGCAGATCGGCCTGCGACATCCCCCGCGCGGACATGGTCGAGTTGATCGCGGCCAGCAGCCCCCAACCGCCGCTGACAAAGGTCCGCCAGACCTCCCGTTCGCTGGCCGTGAGCGTACGATCCGACTCCTCGTGACCGACGACCATCACCTCCCCGACAGCCCGATGACAACCTTCATTGTCGTAAACCTAATGGCCGCGATGACGGATGGCGAGTCGCGATGTCCGAATTCTCAGACGATTGACCAGGTTTGTCGGTCAACCGAGTGACCCGAGCGCTCGCACGAGGTGATCCACCTCATACGGCGTCGAGTACGGTCCGAGACCCACGGTCACGGCGCCACCGAAATCCGGTGCGCCCATGCGGACCAGGGCGCGGCTGGGCACATCGGCCAGCGCGCAGATGCCGTTGTCGGCGAGGCGTCGCACCACCTTGTCGGCGCCGACGCCGTCGAAGGTGAAGCTGACCGCCGGAATGCGATCGTCGGCGGTCCCGATCAGGTTGACCTGGTTCAAGTGCTGCACGGTGGTCATCAAATAGAACGTCAGGCGCTGCATGTATTCGGATACGCCGTCGAGCGCCGTCACCAGGCGTGCTCGACGCCGCCCGATGGCGGACTCGTCGAGCGATGCCAGATGCTCGACCGACGCCACCAGCCCGGCGAGCAGTCCGCCCTGCAGCGGCTCGGGTTCCAGCCGCGCCGGGCCCTCGGCGCGCGGATCCATCGACAAGGTGCGCAGGGGGCGCATCGCTGTCGGGTCGCGAAACGCCATGGCCGCGACCCGCGGACCGCCCCACCGTTCGGCCGAGACGAGCAGCACGTCGGCGCCCAGTTCGGCGATGTCGAGCGACAGATACGGGGCGGCGCTGGTGGCGTCGACGACGACGAGCGCTCCCGCCTGCCGCGCCTGGGCGGCGATCGCACTGACGTCGGTGATCGCACCCATCGTCGACGAGGCCAGGGTCACCGCGACCACCGCGGTGCGTTCGTCGATCAGTTCGCGGTACTGCCAGCTCGGCAACGACCCGGTTTCCACGTCGACCTCGGCCCACCGCGTCTGGGCGCCGTGGATGTCGGCGATCCGCAGCCACGGCACGATGTTGGGCTCGTCGTCCTGCCGGCTGAGCACGACGTTGGCACCGAACCACGTCGACACCGGCAGCGCCTCGGTGAGCCCGGCGACCAACGCCGAACGTGACGGTCCGAGCACCACCCCGGCCGGGTCCCCGCCCACCAGGTCGGCCACCGCACGCCGCGCCCGGTCGACGGTGTCGGCCACGGCGCGCGCCGCGGGGTACTCGCCGCCGGGTGCGGTCGAGAGGTTCCGGAACCCGGTCGACACCGCGGTGGCCACCGAATCCGGGATCAGCATGCCGACCTGCGGATCGAGGTGAATCCAGCCGTCACCGAGCGAGGGGAACAATCCCCGCACGTGCGCGACGTCGAAGGCCATACGAGACACCATAGACATGGGGGTCGGGCCGCCATGCCCGTACGGCCTTCGCGCAGCCGCACGGCCTTCGGCACAATGGGTGCCATGTCTTCTGGACCGACTCCCGGACCGTTCCCCGGCGGCGACCACACCCCCGGCGACGAATCCGACAACGTCATCGTCGTCGGTGCGCAATCGGCGGCAGGCAAGGACGACGATGGTCAGAGCGTCGCCGACATGGTGGAGCAGCCGGCGAAGGTCATGCGGATCGGCACCATGATCAAGCAGCTCCTCGAGGAGGTCCGGGCCGCTCCCCTGGACGAGGCCAGCCGCAACCGGCTGCGCGAGATCCACGAGTCGTCGATCCGCGAGCTCGAGGACGGGCTGGCGCCCGAGCTGCGTGAGGAACTCGAACGGCTCGCGTTGCCGTTCACCGACGACGCCACCCCGTCCGACGCTGAGCTGCGGATCGCGCAGGCCCAGCTCGTCGGCTGGCTGGAAGGCCTCTTCCACGGCATCCAGACGGCGCTATTCGCCCAGCAGATGGCTGCCCGGGCTCAGCTGGAACAGATGCGTCAGGGCCAATTGCCACCCGGCGTGATGACCGGCGGCGGACCACACGGACCCAGCACCGGCCAATACCTGTAGCCGGCACTTGTAAGCTGTGTGCTCGTGTCATCCGTAGTCAGCGACGAGATCCCCGCAGCACCGCAGGTGTCGGACTCCCGCACCATGCGTCGCGCCGTCGCCGACCTCTCCCGGGGACTACGGACCTCGGAGCTGTGGCTGCACCTCGGATGGCAGGACATCAAGCAGCGTTACCGCAGGTCGGTCCTCGGTCCGCTGTGGATCACCATCGCAACCGGCGTCACCGCGGTCGCCATGGGTCTGCTGTACGGCGAGCTGTTCGGGATGGACATCAACTTCTTCCTGCCGTACGTGGCGCTCGGCTTCATCTTCTGGAGCTTCATCTCGAGCTCGATCCTCGAGGGGTCGGCGGTCTTCTCCGCCAACGAGGGCCTGATCAAACAGTTGCCGGCACCGGTGAGCGTGCACGTCTACCGGGTGGTCTGGCGGCAGCTGATCATTTTCACCCACAACATCGTGATCATCGCGATCATCTTCGTGATCTTCCCGCCGCCACTGAACTGGACAGTGCTGCTGGTCATCCCCGCCATCGCGCTGTACGTGCTCAACGCACTGTGGGTGGCGATCGTCTTCGGCATCCTGTCCACCCGGTTCCGCGACATCGGGCAGTTGCTGGCCACGGTGGTTCAGCTGGTGTTCTTCATGACGCCGATCATCTGGACCACCAAGAGCCTCGGCAGCGCCACCGGCGAGACCTCGTCACGGCTCAAGCTGGTCGAGATCAACCCGATGTTCCATTACCTGGAGATCGCCCGCGGACCCCTGCTCGGCGAGTCGGTGCAGTTCTATCACTGGGCCATCGTTCTGGGCTGCACGGCGGTCGGCTGGGTGCTGGCGATGTTCGTGATGCGTAACTATCGGGCCCGCGTGGCGTACTGGGTTTAGGACGGTTCGACATGGCATCACGAAGCAACGTTCGCGTCGACACCTGGGACGCGTGTGTGGACTTCCCGATCTTCGACGCCAAGACTCGGTCGATCAAGAAGTCGGTCATGGGCGCCGCCGGCGGCGTCATCGGTGCGACGTCGTCGAATGTGGTGGTGGTCGAGGCCCTCAAGGGCATCAACCTGCACCTGCAGCACGGCGACCGGGTGGGGCTGGTCGGCCACAACGGTGCCGGGAAATCGACGCTGCTGCGTCTGCTGTCAGGCATCTACGAACCCACGCGCGGCTCCTGTCGCATCCGAGGACGGGTCGCACCCGTCTTCGACCTCGGCGTCGGTATGGACCCCGAGATCTCCGGCTACGAGAACATCATCATCCGCGGGATGTTTCTCGGCATGAGCCGCAAGGAGATGCTGAAGAAGATCGACGACATCGCGGAGTTCACCGAGCTCGGCGACTATCTGCAGATGCCGCTGCGCACGTATTCGACCGGCATGCGGGTGCGGGTGGCGCTCGGCGTGGTCACCAGTATCGACCCGGAGATCCTGATCCTGGACGAGGGCATCGGCGCGGTCGACGCGGACTTCATGCGCAAGGCTCGTTCCCGGCTGCAGGCGCTGGTCGAACGGTCGGGCATCCTGGTGTTCGCCAGCCATTCCAACGAGTTCCTCGCGCAGTTGTGCGACCGCGCCCTGTGGATCGACAAGGGCCAGATCCGGATGGAAGGCGGCATCGAGGAGGTCGTCGGCGCCTACGAGGGACCGAAGGCGGCGGCGCATGTGCGCAAGGTGCTCGACACGGTCGAGACCTTCGAGGGCGAGGCACGCAACTGATGGCCGACCGGGTCGTGGCCGTGGTGGTGACCCACCGACGGGTGGAGCTCCTCGAGGGTTCCCTCGCCGTGATCGCCACCCAGGATCGTCCGGTCGATCACCTCATCGTCGTCGACAACGCCGCCGAACCCGAGGTGGCCGATCTCGTTGCGCGGCAGCCGATTCCGACAACGTGCATCGCGTCGCAGCGCAACCTCGGCGGCGCGGGCGGCTTCGCGCTCGGGATGCTGCACGCGCTGGCACTCGGCGCGGACTGGATCTGGTGCGCCGACGACGACGGCCGGCCCGATGGCCCGACCGTGCTGAGCACTCTGATGGATTGCGCGGCAAGGCATCAGCTCGACGAGGTGTCGCCGGTGGTCGCCAACATCGACGACCCGGACACCCTCGCGTTTCCGCTTCGACGCGGGATGGTGTGGCGGCGCAAGCGTTCCGAACTCTTCGAGGACGACGCCTCCGACTTCCTCCCGGGTATCGCGTCGCTGTTCAACGGCGCCTTGTTCTCTGCCCGGGCCATCGAAGAGGTCGGGGTCCCCGACCTGCGATTGTTCTTCCGCGGCGACGAGGTGGAGATCCACCGACGGCTGCAACGTTCCGGGCTGGCGTTCGGAACCTGCCTGACCGCGGGCTATCTGCACCCGGACGGTTCGGAGGAATTCCGGCCGATACTCGGCGGCCGCATGCACACCCAGTACCCCGACAATCCCACCAAGCGTTACTTCACCTACCGCAACCGCGGCTACCTCATGAGTCAGCCCGGGCTGCGCAAGTTGATCCCCCAGGAGTACGCGCGCTTCGGCTGGTACTTCCTTGTACAGCAACGTGATCCTAAGGGGTTCGCAGAGTGGGTGCGGCTGCGTCGGCTCGGGCGTCGGGAGCGGTTCACGCGGCCGTGAGGGGTTGCGAAACCGAGCGCAACCGCTTCCCAACCGCTGGTTGAGTAGCCCGGAGCGCTAGCGGAGGGCGTATCGAAACCCGCTACCTCCCCGGGAAGGAACGGTCAGGCCGCCGGAGTTCGTGGCGTCATCCCCAACGCCGCCACGGCCCCCAGCACCGCGACGCCACCGAGCACCCACCACGCCTGCACGAACACGTGGTGCGCGGCGTCGTATCCGATCGGGCTGCCCAGGATGGCGACGAGAACACTGACCCCGAGGGCCATACCGATCTGGCGACTCATGTTCACGACCGCGCTACCGGTTGCGGATTGGTGGGGTGGCAGATCTGCGGTCGCCGACGACAGGATCGCCGGCAGTGCCAGGCCGACACCGACACCACCGATCAGCCAGCCCGGCAACACCTCGGTCGCGTAGTTCGGCGTCTCGCCGACCGACATCGCGATCAGCACACCACCGAAGCCGAACAGGAGGCATCCCGCACTCACGATCCACCCCACCGGATAGCGCGCGGTCAGCCGATGCGCCACCGCGGCGAAGATCGGGACCATCAACGGCCCCGTCGACACCGCGAACCCGGTCTTGATCGCGGAGTATCCCCAGACCTGTTGCAACCACAGGATATTGGCGAGCAGCGCGCCGGCAAAGGGGACCGCGAACAAGACCGCGGTCAGATTGGCGAACGAGAAGGCCCGCACCCTCAACAAGGCCGGGTCGATCACCGGAACCGCATGACGGATCGAGCTGAGGACGAACCCCGCGAGCGCGATCACCGCGACCACCCACGTCGCGACGATTCGCGGGTCCGTCCATCCCCATTCCGGTCCCTCGACGAGCCCGAGCGTGACCGCACCGATCGCGAGGGCGAGCAATACTGCTCCGAGGACGTCTGGCAGTGGGCTGCCGGACTCGTTGGGAGACTTCGCGATCACCACGGCGCCCACAACGATGGCGACCACCCCGACCGGCAGATTCACCAGGAACACCCACCTCCAGGACAACTCCACGAGCAGGCCGCCGACCGCGGGCCCGAGCGCTGCCGCGAGCGCACCGGTCGCCGCCCAGATCCGAACCGATCGCGCACGCATGGCCGGGGGCATCGTCGTCACCACGAGCCCGAGGCTCGCCGGCGTCAGGATCGCCGCACCGACAGCCTGCACGACGCGGAACGCGACCAGCCACCAGATCCCCTCGGCCAGAGCACATGCCACGCTCGCCAGGGTGAACAGCGCGAGGCCGGCGAGGAATGCGCCCTTGCGTCCGTACCGGTCGGCCAGTCGTCCGGCGGGCACCAGGAGGGCCGCGTAGATGATCGTGTACGCGTTCAGCACCCAGGACACCTGCGAGAGCGACACACCGTCGAAGTCCGCCCCGATGTCGTCGAACGCCACATTGACGATGAACACGTCGAGGCTGGCCATGAACGCCGCGGTCGACAGTACGGCGAGCACCAGGCCCGACGGGGCAGAACGTGACGCTGCCGCCGGATTCGGCCGTAGCGCGCCGATACTCATCACCGGTCCGCCCATCCGACGACGCGTCGACTCTGTCGAGCCGCGGCCAGCAACCGTCCGCGTTCGTCACGCAGAGTGGTGTCATCGACCGACCATCCGCCAGACGTCGAGATGTTTCTGGTATGCACCAGGATCGGCGCCGGGCCCGGATCATCCGACGGCGCAGCGAGATGCATCGAGAATGCCACCGTCGGCACCGCCATCGGCGCGGTGAGGGTAGGGAAGACCGCCGGCGGCAGGCAGTCGGCGAGGAGAGCGAGATAGGCGGCATCGACGGTCATCGGCCGTAGTGTGGAGATCCACGCTCGCATCCACGGCTCGGGTGCCCCGGTCAAGGGCAGCGGACCGTCGACGGGTCGCAGATCCAGGTGCCCACCCATCGGCACGATCTCCGGCGGGATCATGAACGGCGCGCAATCCTCCGGCCGCGGAACGTCGTCGGACGAGGTGTCGATGATGTCGGCGGCCCCGGACCGTTCGACGCGCCCCACCGTGATGGATGCCGTGGCGATGGCGCCGCCGCGTTGGCCGATGACGACGTCGACCACTCGGGTGCTTCGACCCACCGGCGTGACCGTCGGCGTGAGCACCACCTCGCCGTCGTCGGGACGGCCGACGAACCGGAGGTCGAGGGCTCGCACGGTGGCGTCCGGAGCTGTCTGTCCGGCCACGTGGACGGCCAGCGCAGCGATCACCCCGCCATGCGGACCCGACCATCCCCACCACGACCGATCTATCTCCGCCGACCACGTGCCGTCATCGCCGATGTGCGCCGAGAACTCATCGGCGAGCGCGAACCTACTTAGTTGTTTCATGAAACTGACCAAACCATGTTGAGTTGCTTCACGCAACCCACTATCGTGAGCGCATGCGCCGCGCACGCTTCACCGACATGAACTGCTCTGTCGCCCAAACCCTCGAGATCGTCGGCGAGTGGTGGACGCTGCTGATCATTCGCGACGCCCTGTTCGGCGTGACACGCTTCGACGACTTCTCCACGCGGCTCGGCATCGCGCGCAATGTGCTGACCCAACGCCTCGACACCCTCGTCGAGCACGGGGTGCTGATCAGGGAGCCATACCAGGACAAACCAGTTCGGTACGACTATCGATTGACCGAGAAGGGTCGCGATCTGTGGACCGTTCTGGCGGCCCTGCGCCAGTGGGGCGACAAATGGGCGATCGACGGCTCACCTCCCGTCGTCACCGAACACCCTGGATGCGGCCACGTCATGACCGTCGAACCGGTGTGTTCCGAGTGCGGCACTCGCGTGACGCGATCCGACCTGCGAGTGCTCCGTGGCCCCGGTGCCGACGACCGCAGCCCGCTACCTGTCCCGCGGCACTGATCGACATCGGCGATACGACGATCTCTTCCCAGCCAAACTAGAACGTGTTCTACTCTGGGGAGACCACCGTCACGTCCCGAGGAGCACGATGCGCTTCACCTTCGCCGAGGCCATGACCGACCCGAGCTACTACGCGCCGCTCGCGCAGGCCGCCGAACAGGCCGGGTACTCCGGATTCACCATCCCCGATTCCCTGGCCTATCCCGAGGAGTCGGACGCGACCTATCCGTACACCCCCGACGGCGATCGTGAGTTCCTCGACGGCAAGGCGTTCATCGAGACGTTCATCCAGGCCGCCACTCTCGGCGCGGTCACCGAGACCATCCGCTTCACCCCGTTCGTGGTCAAGCTTCCGGTGCGTCCACCGGCCCTGGTCGCCAAGCAGGCGAGTTCCGTGGCGTACCTGACCAACAACCGGTTCGCGCTCGGCGTCGGCACCAGCCCGTGGCCGGAGGACTACGACATCATGGGCGTCGACTTCAAGCGTCGCGGCAAGCGCATGGACGAGTGCATGGACATCATCCGCGGGCTGACGACCGGTGACTACTTCGAGTTCCACGGCGAGTTCTACGACATCCCCAAGATCAAGATGACCCCGGCACCGACGCAGCCGATTCCGCTGCTCGTGGGCGGTCACGCCGACCTCGCACTCAAGCGAGCGGTTGTTCGCGGCGACGGCTGGATGCACGGCGGCGGTCCGGCGGAGGAGCTCGACGAACTGCTGGACAAGATCGCCGACATCCGCAAGGCCGAGGGAAAGACCAACGACCCGTTCGAGATCCACGTGATCTCCATGGACGCCTACAGCGTGGACGGATGTAAACGACTGGAGGACAAAGGGATCACCGACGTCATCGTCGGTTTCCGGATGCCATACGTCCGGGGCGCGGACACCGAACCCCTGGAGAAGAAGATCGAGCATCTGAACTGGTATGCGGAGAACGTCATCGCCAAGGTCAACGGCTGAGATGACGCAGCGCGGCGTGTGCGGCGCGGTATCCGCACATGCCGTGCACTCCCCCGCCAGGCGGAGTGGCCGACGAACAGAGGAACACACCCGGCGCACCGGTCGCGTACGGATTCGGGGACAGCCGCGGCCGGGCGAGGAGATGACGGAGATCGTTTCGGCCGCCGCCGATGTCGCCGCCGACGATGTTCGGGTTGCGCAGTTCCAGCTCGGCCGGTGACGTGCTGACCGAGTCGATGATCCGATCGCGGAAACCCGGGGCGAAGCGTTCGATCTGGGCCGTGACCGCCTCGGTCGCATCACCACTGAACCCATGTGGCACATGGGCATACGCCCACAGCGGCTTGGCCGTTCCGGGGGCGCGCGTCGGATCGGCCAACCATTGCTGGGCGATCAGCGTGAACGGACGCGACGGCATCCGGCCGGCCACGGCGGCAGCCTCCGCATCGGCGATCTCGTCGACGGTGCCGCCGAGGTGGATGGTGCCGGCACGTCGGCACGCCTCGTCGGTCCACCCCACCTCGCCGTCGATCAGGTAGTCCACCTTGAATGCGGCGGGACCATGTCGATACCGGGCGAACTTTCGAAACCTGCTCTCGGACAGTCGTTTTCCGAGCATGGTCGCCGCCGCCCCGGGCATGACGTCCAACAGGACCACATCGGCGGGCTCGACCTCGTCCACGGACTCGATGCGCACACCGGTGGTCATCGTGCCGCCGGCGTCGATCAGCGCTGCGGCGAGCGCGTTCACGATCGCCGACGATCCGCCCTCGGCGACCGGCCACCCGTAGCGGTGACCTGCACCGAGCATCATCAGCCCTGTCGCTGCCGTTCCCGCCCGGTCAAGTCGCGTGAACGAATGCGCGGCGACACCGGCGAACAGCGCTCGGGCCTGATCCTGGCTGAAGACCCGCGACATCGACGTCGCCGGATAGATGGCGTGATGGCCGAACTCGGCGAGTCGAATCGGATGGCGGGGAACCGACACGAGGGGGCCGAGGACGTCGTCGGCGAGTTCGTCGAAATCGTCGGCGACGCCCCCGATCACGTCCTTCCAGGTCTGGCCGTCGGGGCCGAGGCCCGCCGCCGTCTCGTCCACCGAGCGGTGCAGCACGGCCGCGGGTCCGTCATCGAGGGGATGCGCACAGTCCACCTCGGGCCATCGCCACCGCAGCCCCGACTCCTCCAGCCGCAGTTCCCGGAACGCCGGCGACGCCGCACCGAACGGATGCACCGCCGAACAGGTGTCGTGCAGGACGTCGGAGCGCAGCAGGGGCTCGGTGCGGGCACCGCCGCCGATCCGGTCGGCGGCCTCGACGACGCGAACCGACAGGCCGGCCCGCGCCAGCACGACCGCCGCGGTCAGACCGTTGGGCCCGCTTCCGACGACGACGGCGGTGGTCACCGTCAGCGAATCCGGAAGATGACGAGGCGTTGCACCACGAAGTTGATCACGGTGGCGGTGCCCTGGGCGATCACGTAGGCGATGAAGCTGTACAGCAGGGTCTCCGGCCATAGGTGCGAGAGCCATGTGTACAGCCCGACGTTGACGAAGAACGTGACGCCGTAGAGGAACGCAACCGCGACGAATCGCAGCGCACTGGGCTCAGCCTGGAACGTCCAGCGCCGGTTGAGCAGGTAGGCGGTGGTGGTCCCGAGGATGAAGCCGAGCGATTTGGCGATCGCGAACGGCGCCCCGAACACGTACTGGAGGAGCACGGTGAGTCCGAAGTCCAGGACGCCCGACCCGGCGCCGGTGATGGTGAACCGGACGATCTGGGTCTTCAGGTCGGCGTTGGTGGACAACTCGCCGTCGTTGAGCGGCAACTCCAGCGGTACCGCCGGGTGCGGAGACGTGAAATCCGTGTGATGCGGCTGCGGTTCGGCCGCGTCGGATTCAGGTCGGGACACGCCTCAAACCCTAGACCACTCCGGGGGTGTCTCCGTATGCAGCCGACGGGCGATCTCGTCGAGCAGTTCGTCGACTTCTGCCCCCTCGCTGCCGGGGTAGTCGGCGACGAATCGCCGCAGCCGCGTGCGCTGGGCCTCCAGCAGTCGCTCGGCTTCGGCGGAACCCTCGGCGGTGATGGCGACCACGCCCTGGTCGATGGTCACCATCCCGCGCCGGGCCAATGACTCGGCCGTCGCCTCCACCGTGGACCTCGGGGTCTCCGACGCCGCGACCATGGCGGAGATCTCCCGCGTGGACTCTTCGGCGACTCGGCTGACCATCCATGCCTCACCGCGTGACAGCGAACTCTCCGCCGTCTCCACCACGAGTTCCCACGCCCGTAGCCGGTCGTCGCGGGCGAGGGTCTCCCACACCTTCAACCGCAGTTCCTCCAGCGATGTGCGATCCGACGGCATCCCGAAGCTCTCCCCGGTGTCGGGGGTCTTGGTCACAGTCCGCAGCGGAACCTCCGGCAAGAACCAGCTGAGCCCGAAGGCGATCAGCCCGATCGGCACCGCCACCAGGAACACCATCTGGAAGGAGCCGGTGAAGCCGTCGAGGAACCACAACTGGACGTCCGGCGGACACGACGGCAGGGTGAGCGTGGACGCCTCGAGCACCTCGGCCGAACACGGCCCGACAGCGCCCGGCGGCGGAGCCTGCGAGAGATGGTCGTCGAGGCGGGTGTTGAAGACGGCGCCGAACGCGGCGACGCCGACCGAGGCGCCGATCGTGCGGAAGAACGTCGCGCCACTGGTGCCCGCGCCGAGATCGCGGTACTCGACGGAGTTCTGCACCGCCAGGACCAGCACCTGCATCACCATGCCGAGGCCGAGCCCGAGAATGAACAGATAGATGCTGGTCAGCGTCGTCGACGTGGTCTCGTCCATCGTCGACAGCAGGTACAGCGCGACGGTGAAGATCGCGGTACCGACGATCGGGTAGAACTTGTAACGGCCGGTACGGCTGATCAGCTGGCCGCTGCCGATCGAGGTGAGCAGCAGGCCCGCCATCATCGGGATCATCCGCAGCCCAGACGATGTGGCGGTGGCGCCCTGCACCGCCTGCAGGAACAGCGGCAGGAACGTGATGGCACCGAACATCGCGAAACCGACGACGAATCCGACCGACGCCGCGATCACGAAGACCCGGTCGGTCAGCAGTCGCACCGGCATCACCGGTTCGGGCGCGCGCCGTTCCTGGACGATGAACGCGACCGCTGCCAGCACCGACAGCGCGGCGAGACCCAGCACCCGCCCGGACGTCCAACCCCAGAGCGCACCGAAGCTGGTGACGAGCACGATGCCGGTCGCGGCCGTCATCAACAGCAGGATGCCGAGATAGTCGATCGACGGTTTGGTCTGCGCGACGGTCTTGGGCAGCACCGCGATCACCACGACGAGGGCGACGATCCCGATCGGCAGGTTGATGTAGAAGACCCACCGCCAACTGAGGTTGTCGACGAAGAACCCGCCGAGCAGCGGCCCCACCACGCTGGCGAAACCGAACACCGCACCGAAGATGCCCTGGTAACGCCCGCGCTCACGTGGCGGGACGACATCGCCGATGATGGCCTGCGACAACACCATCAACCCGCCGGCGCCGATGCCCTGCAATGCGCGATACGCGATCAACGTCTCCATCGAGTTCGCGGTTCCGCAGAGCCCGGACCCGACGAGGAAGATCACGACGCACGCGAGGAACAGGTTGCGTCTGCCGTAGAGGTCGCCGAGTTTGCCCCACAGCGGGGTGGTCGCCGTGGTGGCGAGCATGTAGGCGGTGACGACCCAGGTCAGGTGGTCGGCGCCACCGAGGTCGTTGACGATGGTCGGCAGCGCGGTGGCGACGATGGTCTGGTCGAGCGCCGCCAGCAGCATCGCGAGCATCAGCCCGGCGAAGATGGACCATATCTTGCGTTGATCGAGTTCGCCTGCCGGGGCTTCGGGGGAGGTCGGGGTGGCGCGGCCATCCGTCATGGGCTGAGACTACGTCCGGGTGGTGGTGGCCCGCGTGGGTTCAGAACTCCTCTTCGACGTCCGAGTCCCGCGCGGCCCTCTCCCCGCGGTCGAGCGCGACGAGCGCAGCGAGGTCGTCGGCGTCGAACTCGAAGTCGAACAGGTCGGCGTTCTCGCGTTGCCGACCCAGGTGCGACGACTTGGGCACGACGCTCACGCCCTGCTGCACCGCCCACCGCAGCGCGATCTGGGTCGGCGATTTGCCGTATTTGCGGGCCAGCCGGATCACCGCCGCCTCCCCCAGCATCCCTTCCTTGCGACCGGTGGGATGCCACGCCTGCGCGTGGATGCCCTTGTCATCCATGAACTCCCGGATCTCGGATCGGGCCAGGGCAGGCGAGCACTGGATCTGGTTGATGGCCGGCCAGCGCCCGGTCTCGTCGTAGAGCATCTGCAGGTGATGCTGCTTGAAGTTCGACACCCCGGCGGTGCGGATGAAACCCTCGTCGGCCAAGGTGAGCAGCGCTTTCCACGAGTCGACCGTGCGACCGAGACTCGGGCACGGCCAGTGGATCAGGTAGACGTCGATGTGGTCGACCCCGAGGCGACGGGCGCTGTCCTTGGCCGCGTTGATGGCTTCGTCGAATCCCTGGTCGCCGCCACCGAGTTTGGTCTGGACGACGACGTCGTCGCGCGGCACCCCCGACTCACGCAGTCCCAGACCTACGCTGCGTTCGTTGCTGTACCGCGTCGCGGTGTCGAGCATGCGATACCCGGCACGCAGCGCTCCGGCGACGGCCGCCACGCCGGGCCGCCCCAGCATCCCGAACGTTCCCAGGCCGACCATCGGGATCGAATAACCGTTGTTCAGCTTCACTGACGGAATATCCACGACCTCAGAATAGGTCCAATGCGACATCTGGGCGTGCCGGTCGAGGGCGGGGGCTAGGCTCGGCGACCATGATGTCTCGACGGCTGCGGCTCATCGCCACGGCGATACTCACCACCCTCTCGACCGCGGTCGCGGTCGTCGTCGCCCAGCCGAGCGCGGCAGCCGACCCGACGTCCACCCCGCCGCCCAACTGGTCCGGCATGGACGTCCGCGACTACTCCGGACCGGTGCCGGCACAGGCCGGCACCCTCATCGAGCAGGTTCCGCTCGCCGCCGACCTGAGCATCCCCGGAGCCGCACGCGCCTACCGAATCCATTACGCGACACCGGATCAGCACGGCCGGCAGGCGAGCAGCACCGGTGCGATCTTCTTGCCGGCGGGCACACCACCGCCGGGCGGCTGGCCGGTTCTCGCGTGGGCACACGGCACCACCGGTCTGGGTGACGACTGCACCCCGTCCGCGCAGCCGCGCAGTGATCGGGACTCCGCGTATCTGTCCCACTGGCTGGGCGAGGGTTACGCCATCGTGTCCACCGACTACGTCGGCCTCGGCACACCCGGCTTGATGAGCTACCTCAACGGGGACTCGGAGGCTCATTCGATCGTCGACTCGGTCAAAGCGGCGCGGCAGACCGGCCTCCCGCTGAGCAACCGCTGGGCGATCGTCGGGCAATCGCAGGGGGCCGGCGCAGCGCTCAACGGCGCCCACCAGGCGACCGCGTTGTCGCGCGGGTCCGGGTTGGACTACCGCGGCGTGGTTGCCACCGGCACCCCCGCCAACATCGAGCAGGTCATCGCGTTGGGCGGCCCGGACTTCCCACCGGTCACCCTGCCGGCCGGGCTGAACACTTACGCTGCCTACATCCTGGCCGGGTTCATCGAGGCGCGGCCCGATCTGGGAGTGCGGTCGGCGCTCACTCCCCGCGGTGCGGAACTCGTCGCGGCCGCGCGCACGCTCTGCTACGCCGAGATGGCCGATCTGATGACCGGCGTCGACCTGCGGACGCTGTTCCGCCGCCCACTTGCCGGTATCCCCGGTGTGCGTGAAGGTCTCGCCGACTACATGGGCACGCCGTACTCCGGCTACGACCGCCCGATCTTCCTCGGCCAGGGTCTCCTGGACACGGATGTGCCCGCACCGTCGGCGCTTTCGCTGTACGCGCAGATGACCGCGGCAGGTCAGCCCGTGGAACTCCACGTCTACCCCGCCGAAGACCACTCGGGGACGGTTCTCGCATCCATCCGGGATTCGACCCCGTTCCTGCAACGCATCATGAGGTGAATCCGACGTGCCTGCCACCCATTACGACGATGTCATCATCGGCGCCGGTCACAACGGCCTGACCGCCGCGGCCTACCTCGCCGGCGCGGGCCGCTCCGTACTGGTGGTGGAGAAGGCCGATCACGTCGGCGGTGCCGCGGTATCGGCGATGCCGTTTGCCGGCCTTCCTGCGCAACTGTCGCGCTACTCGTATCTGGTCTCGCTGATGCCGCGTGCGATCATCGCCGACCTCGGTCTCGACATCCGGCTGATCCGGCGCCGGTACTCGTCGTACACACCCGTGCCCGCAGACCCGGTCACCGGCATCCTCGTCGACAACGACGATCCCGATTCCACCGCCGAATCCTTCCGCAAGGCAACAGGTTCCGACACGGTTCATACTGCCTGGCAGTCGTTCTACACACACCTGGGGACCATCGCCGAACGGGTCTTCCCGACCATGCTCGAACCGCTTCGTTCGGCCGGTGAGATGCACGATCTGGTCACCGGAACGGATTCCAGTGAGGCCGAGTTCTGGGAGACGCTCACGGCACGTCCGCTCGGCACTCTGCTCGAGCAGTACTTCGACGACGACGTGGTGCGTGGGATCGCCGCGACCGACGGCCTCATCGGCACTTTCGCCGACCTCGACGATCCGTCGCTGCGGCAGAACATCTGCTTCCTGTATCACGTGATCGGAGGCGGCACCGGCGACTGGGACGTGCCCGTCGGCGGAATGGGCGCGGTGTCCGGCGCGCTGTATCAGGCCGCTGCCGCCGCCGGCGCCGAGATCCGCACCGGCGTAGAGGTGCTCGGCATCGACCCATCCGATGGAACCGTCGAACTCGCCGACCGCACGGTATCGGCGACCATGCTGTACGCAGCCTGCGCGCCAACCGTGCTCAACACTCTTCTCGACGATCCGATCGAGACCGAGACCGAGCCCCGCGGCGCGCAACTGAAGATCAATCTGCTGCTCGACCGGCTACCCCGCCTACGCGATGGCTCGGTGTCTCCGGAGGCAGCATTCTCCGGCACGTTCCACATCAACGAGAGCGCCCACCAACTGCGCACCGCGTACCGACAGGCCGACCGCGGACAGGTCCCCGAGCTGCCGCCGTGTGAGATCTATTGCCACACCCTGTCGGATCGATCGATCCTAGGGCCCGAGCTCGACGGGAAACACACCTTGACGCTGTTCGGCCTGCACACGCCGCCGGAGGTGTTCGATTCACCCGGCGCCGTCGAGCACGCTGTCGGCGCGACCCTGGCGTCACTCAATTCCGTTCTGGCCGAACCTGTCCAGAACGTGATCACCCGCGATGCCGCCGGCGATCCGTGTATCGAGGTGAAGACCCCGCAGGATCTCGAGGAGACCCTGGGCCTGCCCGGCGGCAACATCTTCCACCGCAGTCTCCAGTGGCCGTGGGCGCAGTCCGATCACGAGGTCGGCACCTGGGGCGTGGAGACGCGCCACCCCAGGCTGCTGCTGTGTGGTGCGGGCGCGCGGCGGGGCGGCGGCGTGAGCGGGGTTCCGGGGCGGAACGCTGCGCGGAAAGTGTTGGGCGGGTAGATGAGTGCGAGTGAGGTTGACTGCATTATGGGTGAACAGGATGGCGGCCGCGACGACCACACCGCCCCGGCCACCGGGCTCGACGAGGTGACCGCACGCCGGCACCTGACGACGGATGCGGCGCGGCCGGAGAAGGTCGCCCGCCGTCACACCGCCGGACGTCGCACCGCCCGAGAGAACATCGCCGATCTGATCGACACCGGCTCGCTGATCGAGTACGGCCAATTCGCCACCGCTGCACAGGAACAACGTCGAGACCTGATGGATCTGGTGCTCGACACCCCGGCCGACGGGTTGATCGGCGGCACCGCCACCGTCGACGGCCGCGCATGTGTGGTGATGAGCTACGACTGGATGGTGCAGGCCGGCACCCAGGGCATGCGCGGGCATCACAAGACCGACCGGCTGATCGACGTCGCCACCCGCCTGCGGCTGCCGGCGGTGTTCTTCACCGAGGGTGGCGGCGGGCGCCCCGGCGACACCGACTATCCGGTGGTGTCGGCGCTCGACGTGGGTTCGTTCCGGATGTGGGGTGCGCTCGGCGAGGTGGCGCCGCGGATCGCGGTCGTGTCCGGGCGCTGCTTCGCGGGCAACGCGGTCCTGGCCGGGTCGGCGGACATCCGGGTCGCCACGCCGGACGCCAATCTCGGGATGGCCGGTCCGGCGATGATCGCCGGCGGCGGACTCGGGCAGGTGGCCGCCGAGGACATCGGGCCTGCCGAGGAACAGGCCGCCAACGGGGTGATCGACGTCCTGGTCGCCGACGAAGCCGAGGCCGTCGCGGTCGTGCGGCAGTTGCTCGGCATGGTCGCACCGGGCGGCCCGGTCGAGGTCGTCGCCGACGATCAGACAGTGCTGCGTGACGCCCTGCCCGCCAACGACCGCGAGGCCTTCGACGTCCGGCCGATCGTCGAAGGCATGGTCGACACGGGAACAGCGCTCTGGCTGCGCGAGCGGTGGGCGCCGGAACTCGTCACTGCTCTCGCCCGGATCGACGGGATGCCGGTGGGGGTGATGGCGAATCAGTCCAGCCACCTCGCGGGTGCGCTCACCTCCGATGCCGCGACCAAGGCCGCCGACTTCCTCGAAGTGTGCGAGCGGTGGAGCATCCCGATGCTCAGTCTCGTCGACACCCCCGGGTTCATGGTCGGGCCCGAGGCCGAACGCACCGGCCTGGTGCGAACCGCATCTCGAATGGTCAACGTCGGGTCGCAGTTCACCCAGCCGCTGATCGGTGTCGTGCTGCGGCGTGGCTACGGCCTCGGCGCCCAGGCGATGCTCGGCGGTGACACGCACCGGCCCGTCCTCACCGTGGCCTGGCCGCAGGCCCATCTCGGCCCGATGGGGCTCGAGGGTGCGGTACGGCTCTCGATGGCCAAACAGCTCGCCGCACTCCCGGAGGACGAACGAGAGGAGCTCGTCCGCACGAGCACCGATGCGATGCGTGAGCACGCCAAGGCGCTCAACGCCGCTCGGGTGTTCGAGATCGACGACGTGATCGATCCGGCGGATACGCGCCGCATCGTCGCGGGCATGTTGCGTCGGGCGCGGTGAGATCACTTCGCGCGGTGCATCATCGCCGCGTCAACGCGTCGGCAGCGACAGGAAGTCACGCAGCCATCCATCGACCTCGGCCATCGTCTCCGAATCGACGGAACCCACCACGTCGTGCAGGCGTCCGCGGGTGACCGTACGTGGCTGCTCGGTCATCGCGAACGTCGGACGCGTCGGCGTGAAGGCGGGTCCGCGCAGGCGCACATGATTGGGCCATCCGCGGTCGATCGTCGTGGCGGGCAGGATGATCGCGAGTGTTTCGGCCTGCTCGAGATACATGTCGCTGGCGACCAGGAGAGCGGGACGACGGCCGTCCTGCCCGCGCCCACGAACCGGGTCCAGTTCGGTCCAGACGACCATCCCGCGCCGCAAGTCAGACGGCCGCAAGTCAGACGGCCGCAATTCAGACTGCACCTTCACCTGTGTTCAGGGCGGTGTCCCAGTCGTTGAATTCGTCCCAGTACTGTTCGTCCGCACCTCGGATCGATCGGCCGAACAACTCCATCCGTTGTCTGCGCTCGTATCCGTCGAGAAGCCGTTCGATCAGGCCCGCTGCGGTGACGCCGTTGGCCTCGGCATCACGGTTGATGCGATCGCGGAGTTCTACCGACACCTTGATCGTGGTTGCCGCCATACACCGAGGGTACCGACGGGTATACCGACACGTCTACCACGCCTTAACTCCGCGACCAGGTGTTTCTCATCGCGATCCGACCGCCCGAGCGGACAGGTACCCTCATGTGCGATGTCTACTCACGAGCTGTTGCCGATCGAGACCCGCAAGCTGGTGGGGTGGTCACGCACCACCCCGACCGTCGGGCACGTGCTCTCGACGCCATATCCCGAGGTCATCGCGGAAGCGGTCGCTCGGGTCGCCGACGACAACGCGGACAAACCGGACTATCTCAAGCGCGGGGTGATCGCTCGCGGCCTGGGGCGTTCCTACAACGAGTCCGGCCAGAACAGCGGCGGACTGACCGTCGACATGACGCCGCTGACGCGGATCTACTCGATCGACCCGAACACCGCGATCGCCGACGTCGACGCCGGACTGTCTCTCGACGCCCTCATGGCCGCGGCTCTGCCGTTCGGGCTGTGGGTTCCGGTGCTGCCGGGCACCCGTCAGGTGACGGTCGGCGGCGCGATCGCCCACGACATCCATGGCAAGAACCACCACAGCGCGGGTAGCTTCGGCAACCACATCGTCGAAATGCATCTGCTCGTCGCCGACGGCCGGGTCCTGATCCTGACCCCCGACGGCTCCTCCGACGACCAGGATGGCGAACTGTTCTGGGCGACGGTGGCCGGCATCGGCCTCACCGGCATCATCCTGCGCGCCAAGATCGCGATGAAGCGCACCGAGAGCGCCCTGTTCCTCGCCGACACGTTCACCACGAACACCCTCGACGAGACGATCGATCTGCACCTCGAGCAGCGCTACGAGGACGGCTTCGAGTACGCCTCGGGATGGTTCGACACGATCAGCGGGCCGCCGAAACTGGGGCGCGGGTCGTTCAGCCGCGGAAATCTCGCGACCCTCGACGATCTGCCCGCGAAGTACCGCGAGGACCCGTTGGCGTTCAACAGCAAACCGCTGATCTCGCTGCCCGATGTGTTCCCGCGCGGGCTGGCCAACAAGTTCGACTTCGCGCTGGTGGGTGAGGCCTACTACCGGATGGGTTCGAACAAGATGGGCCAGATCAAGAATTTGGCGCAGTTCTACCACATGCTCGACGTCGTCGGGAACTGGAACAACGCCTACGGCCGCGGTGGCGGGTTCACGCAGTATCAGTTCATCGTGCCGACCGGCAACGAGAAGGACTTCAAGCAACTCATCGTCGACATCCAGGCCTCCGGCCACGTTAGCTTCCTCAACGTCATCAAGCTGTTCGGCGAGGGAAACAAGGCGCCGCTGAGCTTCCCGTTCAAGGGGTGGAACGTCTGCCTCGACTTCCCGGTCAAGAAGGGGCTCGCGGAGTTCCTCAACGACCTGGACCGTCGTGTGATGGAGATGGGCGGCCGCCTCTACACCGCCAAGGACTCGCGGACGTCCGCCCGGAACTTCCACGCGATGTACCCACGGATCGACGAGTGGACTGCGGCGCGCCGTCGGATCGACCCGACCGGGGTGTTCATGTCCGATATGGGTCGCAGGCTCGAACTCGCCTGACCACCAACCGAATCCACCAACTCCAACGTCCCCTGCACGACCCCGAACCCTGCACGACACCGAAAGGGCACCATGATCAACGCCGTCGGCGCACCCCAATCCATCCTGATCCTCGGCGGCAGTTCCGAGATCGGGCTGGCGATCGCCGAGGAGTATCTGAAGAAGGGGCCCGCGCGTCTGGTCCTGGCCACCGTGCCGGGCGATCCGACCGCCGACGCCGCGGTCGACAAGATGAAGACCGCGGGCGCCACCGACGTCGAACAGATCGACTTCGATGCCCTCGCCCCTGACACCCACCCGGCCGTCATCGACAAGGCCTTCGCCGGCGGCGACATCGACGTCGCGATCGTCGCCTTCGGTGTGCAGTTCGACGACGAGAAGGTGTGGCAGGACCACAAGGGTGCGGTCACCGAGGTCGGCATCAACTACACGGCAGCGGTGTCGGTCGGTGTCCTGCTCGGCGAGAAGATGCGCGCGCAGGGCTCCGGCCAGATCATCGCGATGAGCTCCGTGGCCGGAGAGCGCGTGCGGCGCAGCAACTTCGTCTACGGCTCCACCAAGGCCGGACTCGACGGCTTCTACCTCGGCCTCGGTGATGCGTTGCGACCGTTCGGTCCTCGCGTCCTCGTCGTCCGGCCCGGTCAGGTCCGCACCCGGCTGTCGGCCCATGTCGACGAAGCGCCGATGACGGTGAACAAGGAGGACGTCGGCCGGATGGTGGTCGCGGCCGCCGACAAGGGCAAGGAGATCGTCTGGGCGCCCGGGCCGTTCCGCTTCGTGATGATGATCCTGCGGCACATCCCGCGTCCGATCTTCCGTCGGCTGCCCATCTGATCGTGACCACTGCCGTCCGCCGCGCCCGCGACGTCGGCGAGCTCGTCGCCGCGCTCGTCTTCGGCGCACTCATCGCCTTCGTCGGGCTGAAGGTCGTCGCGACCGTTGACTGGCCCGCGTTCAACTCGTCCAACGTGACCCGCGCGCTGACCACGGTCGGCCAGGTGTTCGCGGTCGCGGTGCTCGTCGTCGCGGTGCTGCTCGACCGTTACGGGAAACCACGTTGGCTGACCGCGGTACTCGCGACCGCCGGGTCGGCGGGCATGGTGACCGTGACGCTCGGCATGCCACTGGGCGCCACCAAGCTGTATTTGTTCGGCCTGTCGGTCGATCAGGAGTTCCGCACCGAGTACCTGACGCGGATGACGAGCAGCCCACGGCTGGCGGACATGACCTATCTCGACCTGCCGCCGTTCTATCCGGCGGGCTGGTTCTGGTGGGGTGGCCGCTTCGCGAACTTCGAGGGCCTGCCGGGTTGGGAGGCGTACAAGCCGTGGGCCATCATCTCGATCGCCGCGGCCGCCGCGGTGTCCGTCCTGCTGTGGACGCGGATGATCGGTGCGCTGCGCGGCATCCCGATCTCGCTCGTCATCACGCTCATCACGCTGACGTACGCGTCACCGGAACCGTATGCGGCGGTGCTCGTCCTGCTCGGACTCCCGATGACGATCCCGATGCTGTACGGGCTGCGCGGACAGTCACGCATCGCCGACGGCCCGGTCGGCGGTCTGCGCTCGGGCACGAGCTGGCCCGCGGTGATCGGCACCGGCGTGTTCCTCGGCATCAGCGCCACCTGCTACACGCTCTACACCGGCCTGTTCGCGTTGACCGCGGTGATCATGGCCCTCTACCTCTGTGTCGTCGCGTGGCTCCGCGCATCGAACAAGGCAGTGCCCGACTCGACCGTGTCCGGACGGCGGCGGGGGGTGATCGGCGCGATCATCGGTCGGCTCGTCGCGATGGGAGTCATCGCCGGGCTGATCGCACTGGTGGCCTGGGCGCCCTACCTGTGGGCACGCGCGCAGAACGAGCCCACCAGCGGCGGCACGGCCGAACACTATCTGCCCGACCGCGGAGCGGTGCTGCCGCTACCGTTCTTCGAGTTCAGCATCGTCGGCGTGCTCACGCTGGTCGGCCTCGTCTGGCTGCTGCTCCGGTTCCAACGCCGAACCGTCGCGCTCGCCCTGTTCATCGTCGTGGTGACGATCTATGTGTTCTGTCTGCTGTCGATGCTGCGAACCGCGAGTGGCAGCACACTGCTGTCCTTCCGCCTCAATCCGCTGCTCTACGGGGCACTCGCGGCGGCCGGCGTGCTCGGTATCGCCGACCTCTCGAAATGGGCGATCGGCAAGTTCGGCGACGTCCGGTTTGCCATCGGTGCGCTCGCGGCGGTGTCCGCGATCGCGCTCGCGCAGGGCATTCCGGGCCACCTGTCGTCGGAGATCACCACCGCGTACACCGACACCGATGGCCGCGGTGAACGCGCCGACCAGCGGCCACCCGGTGCCGAGTCCTACTATCCGGAGATCCATCGGCTCATCCGGCAACAGACCGGTCAACCGGCCACCGAGAACGTGGTGCTCACGGCCGACTACGGCTTCCTGTCCATCTATCCGTACTGGGGTTTCCAGGGACTGACCGCGCACTACGCGAACCCGTTGGCCGAGTTCGACAAACGCGCCGCGACCATCGAGCGGTGGGCCGAGGCCACCACCCCGGATCAACTCGTACGACGACTCGATCTCGCACCGTGGACCCCGCCCAATGTGTTCCTGTTCCGTTATGCTGCGGACGGTTACACGTTGCGACTAGCGGAGGATGTGTACCCCAATGATCCGAACGTCAAGCGCTACACGGTCACCTTCGACCCGGCGGTGTTCGCCGACCCGCGGTTCATCGTGACCGAGGTGGGGCCCTTCGTAGTGGTGGTGCGCCGATGATCAAGCCGAAGAGTTCGTTTCGGATCACCCGGGTCGACGCCGGGTCGTCGACGGCATTCCTGGTCAGCACCGACGTGGTGAACTGGGTACTGCTCCAAGAGGGTTCGGACATCACCCTGATCGACGGCGGCTATCCGGGACATGCGTCGGCGGTGGTGGAATCGATCCGCCAGATCGGCGGTCGGCCGGAGGACATCCGCGCCGCGCTGCTCACCCACGCCCACGTCGACCACCTCGGTGGGTTGGTGTCGCTGCGCGAACGTTACGAGTTCGACGTCTACATGGATCCGGTGGAGGTGTCGCATGCGCGCCGCGACCATCTCCAGCAGGCCGGCCCGGCCGACATCGTTCCGCTGGCCTATCAGCCGCGCGTGCTGCGTTGGCTGTCCAAGGTCACCCCACTCGGGGTGTTGAGCCGTAAGGGCATCGCCGACGCCAAGCCGTTCCCGGAGCCGCTCGATCTGCCCGGCCGCCCGGTACCTGTTGCGGCACACGGGCACACCGACGGCCACAGCGCCTACCTGGTTGCCGATTCGTCGGTGCTCGTCTCGGGGGATGCGCTGGTCAGCGGGCACCCGATCTCGAAGATCAGCGGGCCGCAATGCATCTCACCGGCTTTTCAGCACGACGAGGAGGCCGCGCGGGACGCCGTCGAGTCCTTCACCACTCTCGACGCGACGACGCTGTTCCCCGGCCACGGACCACGGCACGACGGTTCGGTCGCCGACGCAGCTAGCCGGGCGCTCGAGGTGTCCTGACCCTTCGTGACGGCCCTCCGCAAGCTCCGGACCTCCTCAGGGATCGGTTGAGCCGAGCCTCATCCTGATCCCTGAGGAGCGAGCCTGCGAATGTCACGAAGGGTCGCCCCCACCTTCGGCCAGCGCCCGGATCCGCTCGAGTCGACGGTCCCAACCACGGGCGATGGCATCGAGCTGCCGCGCCACCTGACTGAGCCGAGCGCCCACGGGTTCGTAACGCACCTCGCGGCCGGACTTGGTCGCATCGACGAGTCCGGCTTCGGTGAGCACCCGTAGGTGTTTGGCGATGGCCTGGCGGGTGATCGGGAGACGACCCGCCAGCGCGGACGCCGAGGCCGGGGACCGGGACAGTTCGACGAGGATCTGCCATCGACTGTCGTCGGCGAGCGCCGCGAACAGCTCGACCGGCGCCCCGTCGTCGACTGCCCCGACCTCCGCGATGTCGCCGTCAGGCACCGGCAGCCACCCCGGTGAGGTGCTTGCGGGCGATCTCCAGTTCCTGCGGCCACCCGACGAAGTGGTCGTCGAATCGCGATCGTCGATCGGCCTCCGGCTCGTCGAGGGAGGCGAACCCGCTCTCGGCGACCTTGAGCAGCACGCCGGATTCGGTTGGCGTCAGCCAGAACTCGACCAGCGTCGACGAGCTCTCCAAGTTCTCGGTGTCGATGTGCCAGCGGAACGCCGCGTAGTTGGGTTCGTCGAGTTCCACGGTACGGAACGCGAAGGTGCCGTACTTGGGGTCGGTCACGTAGCTGACGTCGCCGTCGCGCCGGACCTCGTGCTCGACCATTCGGTCGTCGTTGATGTACCAGCCGGGTTCGGCGACGAGCGCCCACACGCGCTCGGTCGGTGCGTCGATGGTGATCTCTCGTTCGATGCGATCGAATTCGGTGTCCATTGGGGGTTCCTTCCTAGAAGATGTGCAACTCCACAGTTGCACACCGCCCTCGTCTGCGCAACCCCTCGGTTGCACCATTTTCGCGCGCACTGCGTGGGCCTCCCGACTCCGCTGTAGGCTGGGCCGCCAGACACGATCACTGTTGCGGGATGGACGCTGGAACTCCGCGTGAAGAGCATGCTCTCGCGCGGAGCCGACGAGGGGATACGCAAGGAAGATGTTGATGGTCGCAGCAATCGGTTTCGCAGTCGCTTTCAGCGTCGGCATCGCCGGCAACATGCGTCGCCGGAAGCAGATTGGCCTTCCGAAATGAAGTCATGGGCCAACACCGAGCTCCGTCAAGCCGCCGTGTTCTTTGCAATCTTCTTCACGCTGAGCGTGAGCACTGGCAGCGCGAACGTATGGATGGCGCTGGTCGGCGCCGCGATCGGCGCGGTGCTGTGGGTGCTCATCACTCGCGGCCTCGACTATCTCCAAACCAAGGTCACGAGCCGGCGTGAGCGGGTGGACGGTCCAGGTTTCGTGGAGTAGTTGGACGCATTGACATCAAGCCCACTTGAAGTTCGATGCTGGAGCGCATGACAGATCACCTGCACCGCATCGACAAGTTCGCCGTTCCCGAGAGCTCGCGCGACGAGTTCCTCCGTCAGGTCCACCACACCCACGCGATCCTCGGCGCCCAGCCGGGCATCCTCCGCAACGACGTCCTCACGCTGATCGGCGGGGACAGCACGTTCAACGTGGTCACCGTCGTCTCGTGGGAGTCCGCCGACGCGCTACGCAACGCCGGGCGCGCGGTTGCCGCTGATGTCGCGCAGACCGGATTCGACCGCGACAGATTCCTGGAGCGACTCGGGGTGACCGGAGACTTCGGGACCTACGCCGCGTGAGGAGTCAGCCGACGAGTTCGACGAGCCGCCGGATCGCGAACTCGTAGCCACGAATCCCGTATCCGGCGATCACGCCCGCGGCGAGGGGCGACACGTAGGAGTGATGCCGGAAGGCCTCGCGCTTGTGCACGTTGCTGATGTGCACCTCCATGATCGGCACGTCGGGGATCACCAGGGCATCGGCGAGCGCCACCGAGGTATGCGTCCACGCCGCCGGGTTGATGACGATCCCGCTGACCTGCCCGCGCGCCTCGTGCAGCCAGTCGATCATCTGCCCCTCGTGGTTGGTCTGCGCCGCTCGCAGCCCGAACCCGAGCTCGGTCGCCGTGCGCTCGGCGAGGTCGACGACGTCGTCGAGCGTCGCCGCCCCGTAGACCTCGGGTTGCCGGACCCCGAGGGTGTTCAGATTCGGCCCGTTGAGCAGCAGGATCGGAAGCGGCTCGGTGCCGGCGGCGGTGTCAGACATGGATCAACCATAGTTCTCCCGCCATTCGGCCGAACGGAGCCCGCGAGGCCAACCGTTACCATCTCTCTTTGTGCCATCGCAGACGGTAAGACGCGCCAGGGTCGTCGCCATCATCACCGGACTGCTCGGATTCCTCATGGCCGTGGCGACTCCGCTGATGCCGGTGCACCAGACGACCGCGCAGATCTCCTGGCCGCAGGGCGATCAGATCGAATCGGTGGCCGCCCCCCTGACCAGCTACGTCCCGATCGACCTCGATGCGCACATCCCGTGCAGCGCGGTCGAACAACTCGGCGACGGCGAGTCGGTGCTGCTCTCGACAACCCCGAAAGAGGCGGAGAAGTCGGGCGAGCGCGGCCTGTTCATCCGCAAAACGGGCCAGCCGGGCGATCCCGCCGACCGACAGACCGTCGAGGTCGTCATCCGCAACGTCCCACTGGTGTCGGCGACGCTGGAGCAGATCCGCACCCAGGACTGTCGTGAGATCTCCGTGCGTGCCGACTCCGAAGCGGTGTCCGCCGAGTTCGTCGGCATGCGCAACGACGACGGGGACGCCCTCGACGGCACCACCGCCGGCCGCGAATCCGATACCTACGACGCCGACCAGCGCCCGCAGGTCACCGGACTGTTCACCGACCTCGACGGGCCCGCCGCCACATTGCCGGGCCTGGACGCGCACGTCACCATCGACTCGCGCTACTCCACCGCACCGACCATCCTGAAATGGGCCGTCCTGGTCATCGGGATCATCGCGACACTGCTCTCCCTGGCCGCGTTGGCGGTGCTCGACTCCACCGACGGCCGCCGGCACCGCCGCATCCTGCCCGCCCGATGGTGGCGCCTCAACGCACGCGACTACGTGGTCATCGGCGCACTGATCGTCTGGCACATCATCGGACCGAACACGTCCGACGACGGCTATCTGCTCACCATGTCGCGGGTCGCCCAGGACGCTGACTACACCGCGAACTACTTCCGCTGGTTCGGCGCCCCGGAAGCGCCGTTCGGCTGGTACTACCAGGTGTTCGGCTGGCTCAGTCACGTCAGCGTGGCCAGCCCGTGGATGCGCATCCCCGCTCTGCTCTGTGGGATCGGCGTGTGGCTGATCGTCAGTCACGAGGTGCTGCCGCGGCTCGGCCGGGCCGCCATCACCCGCCCGTCGGTGGGCTGGACGGCCGCGTTCGTCTTCCTCATCTCGTGGTTCCCGTTCAACAACGGACTGCGGCCGGAACCCATCATCTGTCTCGGCGCCCTGCTGACCTGGTGCTCGGTCGAGCGCGCCATCGCCACCGGCCGCATGTTGCCCGCCGCGGTGGCCTGTCTGATCGGTGCGTTCAGTCTGGCCGCCGGGCCGACCGGCCTGCTGGCCGTGGCGGCACTGATCGCCGGCGCGCGTCCGATGATCCTCGCGTTGATCAAGCGGGCGCGGGCGATCGGCGGCGGTCGCTGGTCCTATGTCGCACTGCTGGCGCCGATCGTCGCGGCCGGGACGTTCGTCATCTTCGTGGTGTTCTCCAACCTCACGTTGCGTTCCTTCGTCGAGGCATCCCAGATGAAGTCGGCGCTGGGCCCGTCGATGCATTGGTACAACGAGATCAACCGCTACTCGTCGTTGTTCGCGTTCTCCGCCGACGGCTCGATCCCCCGCCGGTTTGCGGTACTCACGATGATCCTGTCGCTGGTGGTGTCCGCGGCGATGCTGATCCGTCGGTCCCGCATCCCGGGCACCGCGTTGGGTCCGTCGCGGCGGATCGTCGGCATCACCTTCGCATCGCTGGTGTTCCTGATGTTCACGCCCACCAAGTGGACGCATCACTTCGGTGTGTTCGCCGGTCTCGCAGCCGCGCTGGCCGCGCTCGCCGCCATCGCCGCCGGTCATCAGGCGATGCATTCACGGCGCAATCGAACTCTCTTCGCCTCGCTGGTGCTGTTCGTCGCGGCGATGGCCTTCACGGCGCCGAACTCCTTCTATTACTCCTCGGCGTGGGGGATGCCGTGGGGGGTGACCCAGGTGAGCTTCGGCGTCAACCTCGCCAGCGTGCTCCTCTACTCGGCCCTGCTGTTGTTGCTGCTCGCACTGTGGTTCCACTTCCGTGAGCCGTTCACCGGTGCGGATCCGGCCGACGACGACCGCCCCGACGGTCGAGGACCGTGGTACCGGCGGGCATGGTCGGTGCTCGCGTCGGCGCCCTTGGCGTTCGTCTCGGCAGCGGTCGTCGTGTTCGCTCTGGTCACCGCCGCGTTCGCGGGCATCCAGCAGAGCTCGTCGTATTCGGTTCCGCGGTCGAACCTGGAAGCTCTCGCCGGCCACGAGTGCGGCATGGCGGACAAGGTGTGGGTCGAATCGGATCCCAGTCGCTTCCTCCTCGAACCGGTCGACGGTTCGATCACCGATCCACTGGCCGGACCACCGACCGCACCGGAGGGCGCCACCCGCCCGGCCACCTCCGGCTTCACCGCCAACGGCGTGCCGGTGGAGTTGGAGAGCACCGCCACCGAGGGCTCGCTGGGGGTGCTGGCCCGCAGCGCCGCCGACTCCCCGGATGTGCTGACCGCCAACACCGGCGGCACCGGCGGTGGCGTGGCGTCGCAGGCGGGTGTGAACGGCAGCTTCGCCGAACTTCCGTTCTTTCTGGACCCGGCGCGCACACCCGTGATGGGCAGCTACTCGAGTTCGGATCAGATGCCGGCCCGCCTGACCTCCGCCTGGTATGCGCTGCCAAGCGATTTCGCGGACCGTCCGTTGCTGACGTTCTCCGTCGCCGGCCTCTACGACAATCCGAATCTGTTGTTGGAGTACACGACCGATCCGATCGATGCCGGTACCGGCGACGACGAGCTGGAGGCCGCGGGCGAGACCGAGCTGATCGACCCGGGGCCCCGCCCGTCCTGGCGCAACGTCCGCATCACCACCGACTCGCTGCCGTCGGACACCACCGCGGTGCGGATCGTCGCCACCGACGACAACCTGTCGTCGGACCGCTTCATCGTCGTCACGCCGCCCCGGCTGCCCGAGATGCAGACGCTGCAGGAGGTCGTCGGCCGCGAGGACCCGGTGCACGTCGACTGGACGTCCGGGCTGGTCTTCCCGTGCCAGCGTCCGTTCACCCATGCCAACGGGGTCGCGGAGATCCCGCAGTGGCGGATCAAACCGGGCGCCGACCTGGCCGCAGCGGTGTCGGCGTGGCAGAACTCCTACGGCGGTGGACCGTTGGGGTGGCTCGAGGTGTCGCAGGAACCCCAGGCGGTCGCCACCTACCTGCAGGGCGACATCGGGCGCGACTGGGGGTCACTCGAGCGGTACACCCCCTACGGTGACGTCACCACCCTCGCCGACGTCGACACCGGCACCGCCACCCGGGGCGGCCTGTGGAGTCCGGCGCCGATCCGGTACTGATGTATCCCGGTGGTCGAGTAGCCGACGAGCCGCCCCACCCGGTGGTCGAGTAGCCGCCGAGCCGCCCCCTCCGGTGATCGAGTAGCCGACGAGCCGCCCCCTCCGGTGGTCGAGTAGCCGACGAGCCGCTAGGCGAGGAGGCGTATCGAGACCTCTTGTGCCGCAGCGTGAGTCGGATCTCGATACGGTTCTCGCCTAGCGGCTCGAACCTACTCGATCAGCGGGTGGGGGCGTCGAATCTACTCGATCAGCGGGGGATACGGCGGGGGGCGTCGAACCCACTCGACCAGCGGGGGGATACGGCGGGGGGCGTCGAACCCACTCGATCAGCGAGAGGGGACGGGGCGCCTCAGTTCCGGATCGCCCGCATCGGACCCGGCGTCCACAACCCGCCGTGGACCTCCTCGCTGATGACGAGTTCGGCATCCACCTGGGGCTGCAGCGGGGTGAGGCGTTGCAGGCTGCCCCAGTCCTTGGCCCAGCCGTTGCGTAGGTAGGACGGCAACACCGTGGGCCGCAACTCGTTCTCGACGATGCCGAGTGGGCCGCCGTAGTCGCCGGCCATCCAGCGCCGTGAGTTGACCCTCTCGCCCTCCGCGTCCGGGGTGACGCGCCATTGCGGCGTCTCGAAGACCCCGTTCACGACGGTCGCCGCCCGCTGGCACGGGAAGGCGAGGGCCACCTCCCAGTCGAGCAGCACCGGATCGTCGCTGCCCACCAGGGAATTCAGCGTCACCAGCGGGGTCACGCGTGGTGGCGTCACCGCCAGCCACTGCGCCGGGTTGCCGGAGGTGTCGTCGGCGACGATGCGTACCACCGACGCGCGCGGCGGTGCCTGATCGATCGGGAATCGGAGGTTGCGCCACTCGGGGTCGTTTCCGATGTCGAGCGGCACCATCGATGCCACGGTGGTGACCCGACCGTCGGGCTCGACCCGACCGAACTCCAGGCGCAGTCGCTGTCCCGGGTGGGTCACCGCGAGTTCATCGACGTACTCGATGGTGCCCGCCACCGACATGGTGACCAGCGGGGCATCCTCGGACCGCTCCGGCATCTGATACCAGTCGGATGTGAGATGCCCACGCCCGCTTGGTGTTCCGTAGGTGCCGAGCACCGGGACCTGCTGCTGGTCGAGGCCGAAGGGCAGACGCACCGACGACCCGTTCACGCCGCGGGTGTCGGTGGTGCCGCCCCCGGTGTCGGCCGACCCGGCCGTTCCGCTCGGTTCCTCCTGGGGCTCCGACGGATCGGTCTGGGTGCGGTCGATGCCGGTGGATTCGGGGTTCGCGTCGCCCTGACTCTCCAGGCTGGTGGAGACACCGTTCGGGTCGAAGCCCTCCATGTCGGCACCGGCGAGTGCATCGCCGGGCGACGGATCGCCCTGTCCGGCAACCTGTGCGGGCGCCAGCAGTCCGTCATTCGGGTTCGCCTCGACCAGCACCGCGTCCGCGAGCGCACACGGTTCGCCGCGCATCGCGTTCAGGTTGGAACTCGTCCACGACCACGAATCCCGCTGCGTCTGGACCGCTTTCGCGAACGAGACGAAGTTGAAGAGCAGGATGATCGCGCAGATGATCGCCAGCGAGTATGTCGGCATCCGCTGGATCAGGCTGGACGTACCGGGCGTCCCCGGCAGTGCGCCGCGTTCGGTGAGCCGGTCGTCGCGGTAGTACTGCCAGGCGCCGATCGCGGTGAGCACCACCGCGATCAGCAGGATGGGGGTGAACAGCTCGACGCCCGCGACGTTGGGGGTGTCGTCGGACCAGGGAATCCCGTAGCTGCCCACGTACCACCACTGATTCCGTCCGGCGAACGCGACCGCGAGCGCATAGGCCGCGGCCGCGGCGACGAATGTCCGGTTGCAGCGGCGTCGCATGACCTCGGGACGCAGGAACACGGTGGCCGCGGCGACGAGAACTCCGGTGAGGCAGGCGAAGGCACCCATCTGATGGGTTGCCTTGGTGGGCACGAAGGCCAGCACGGCGACCGCACCCGCGGCGACCGCGATCAGCCGCCACAACGGTGCGGACGCCACACCGGGCACGCGGCGCTTGCTCAGCAGGGTGAGCGCGATGATCGCGGCGGCGAGGAAGGTGACGAAGATGCCGACCCGTCGGGCGATCGAGCCGTCCGGGGTGGGGTTGAGCAGGATGTAGTAGCGCATCGCCTCGGTCCACCACTCGTTGGTGGGGCCGACGATGCCCTGCACCTCGATGCCCTCCATGATCGTCGCCAACGTCTGGTCGACGAAGATCAGGAACATCACGGCCAGACCGGCGGCGAGCACCGGGATCAGCAGGGGCAGCAGGCCGTCCCGGTCGCGGCGTTGGCGCAGTCGCCGCAGCAGTGGCCGCAAGGCGGCCAGCAGCGGCAGGATGGCGATGGCGCCGGCCGGGTGGATCGTCAGGGTCAGCCACGCGGACACCACGGCGAGGGTCAGCGGGAGGAATCGTCCGGTGGCGATGGACCGCTCGACGAGCACCCAGGTGAGCAGGATGCCCACGCTCAGTGCGGGTTCCACCCGTAGCCCGTTGTTGAACGGGAGCCACACCGCGAGGAAACCCAGCCCGGCCGCCCAGTACGCGGCGCGCGAGGTGCGCACCGCGGGACCGAGGCGCGGCAGCGCGAACCGGCTGATCAGGAACCAGCCGGCGAGGGCGAACAGCAACGGCAGCAACCGAAGCCACGGTGTCGCGGTGCTGACCTCCATCCACAGAGCCAGATAGCGGTAGTGCCATCCGAACGGGTCCTGTGGCGCGCCGAAGTAGCGGTAGTAGTTGTCGAGGTAGCCGGCGTCGGGTGCGACCCGGCCGACCGTGACCTGGTAGCCGTCGTCGGCGGTGTTGCCGCCCACGAACAGCCACACGAGCAGCGCGCCGGTGACCACCGCGTCGAGCGGCTTGGGCCGCCACCACCGGGCCGGCAGCCCGAGACCGAACCGGCGGCCGTCGCGCGAATCCAGCACGGCGAGTGCGACGATCGATGCGATCGTCATCAGCACACCGACGATCAGCACCAGCCCCTTCAGCAGTGTCGGGCTGGTGCTGAAGCGCGTGTCGACGGTCGAGGTGTACGACAGACCCTCGGTCGGCACATCCGGGGGCAGATCGGTGTAGACGCCGATGATCTGCGGACGCATGTTCGGGTCGGCGATGTCGAAGGTGGCCGGTTCGCCGCCGGCGGGGACGAATCCCTCGACGGCACCACGGGTTCCGCCCGTGTCGGCGGCGATGACGATCCGGCAGTCCGGGGCCTGCTGAGCGTCGTTGCGGGACACGTTGAGCAGCACGGCATTGCGCTGCGTCACCAGCAGCCGGTCGGCGGTGGCCCGGACGAACAGGCCGACCGTGCTCGCCTCGGCGCCGTTCTCCGGCACCGTCGACAGCAGCACTCCGCCGTCGGCCGGCAGTTCGGCGGCCAGCGCACACGGCACCGAGATGTCCATCGACACCGGCACATACGCGACGTTGGGCGCCGCGATGTTCTCCACCGCGCCGGTCGTGGGCTGCGGCCACTGCAGTTCGGCCTTGGTGTAGCTCACCGGCAGGAACGGCGCGACGACGGCCAGCAGTACACCGATCGCGCCCGCGACGATCGCGACGATCTTCGCGACGCGCACCGTACGGTCCGTCGACGGACCCGAGACTTCCACGCGGTCAGTCATTCTGTGGCACCACCCTGATCGGTCCGGGGCGGGTCCATCCCCATGTGGTCGAGCTCTCGGTGCTGATCGGCGCCGGTCTTGCCTCGGGGGCGATCGGCGTCAACCGCCGCAACCCTCCCCAGTCGCGGTACCAGTCCCCGTCGAGGTAGGTGGCCATCGTGTCCTCACGGGTCAGCGCCTCGGGCGTGGTGAGGATGCCACCGTTGATCGCGGCCTGCCACGTCTTCGATTTCGAGTTGGTGGTCGTCTGGTCCGGCACGATTCGCCATTCGGGGATCTCCGCCACGCCGTGGCGGGTTCCCATCGGATGTTGGCAAGGGAACTGGCTGCCCACCGAGAGGTCCAGCAGCACCGGTGTCTGGGTGCCGACCACCTCCTGCAGGGTCTGCAGCTCCGGCGCACGAGGCGGGGTGATCGCCAGCCACTGGTCGGGGCTCACGTTGTTGTCGACGGCGACGATCCGCATGGCCGTGGCGTTCTCCGGCACCGCCGACATCGGCACCCGCAGGTTGCGCCACGGCCGGTTCTGCCGTTCGGGCCCCGGATCGATCGGTACGTAGGGCTCCCCGATCTGCCGGAAATCGTCGGGGCCATCGCCCGCGACACCGAACTGCACTCGCACCGACCGACCCGGGCGGCCCACGCCGTCCTCGTCGATCGAGAACACCGGACCGGCGGCGGTGATCACCAACAGTGGTGACGCCGACCGATCCGGCAACCGGTAGGGCATCGACGTCAGTTCGGCGATCCCGTTGTCGTGCCCGTAGGTGCCGAGAACGGGTGTCGTGTCCGGTTCCAGACCGAACGGAAGTGCGGCGGTGCTGCCGTTGACACCTTCCGGGCCACGTCCACCGGTGGTGCCGGGCGGTCCGCCGCTGACGATGAACGGCCGCGACAGATCGCCCGAGGTGTTGATGGTGCCCGCCCCCAGCGCGGTGGGGTCGGGCATCAGGTCGTCGGCCACCCCGTCAGGGGCGAACCCGGTGGACTCACCGGCGAGCGCGCGGGAGATGTCGGTGGTTCCGATGGGTTGCAGTGCACCGCGATTCGGGTCGTCCTCGACGAGGACGTCGTCGGCCATGCCGCAGGTGTCACCGGCCAGCGCCCGCATGTTGGCACTGAACGTCGTGTACGTGTCCGACCGCGCGACCGCGGCCTTCGCAAACAGCAGTAGTTCGACGATCACGACCAGGGTGGCGATCACCAGCATCGGCGCCGACGACACCGCGACCTGGGTGCGCGAGACCGCCCGGCGGTCGTCGCGGATCACGCCCTTGTCGGCGTCGATGTCGATACGCAGGTGGAACCAGATGGCCACCGCGAGCGCGAGTCCGGTCAGCACCAGGAAGATCGTCGACAACGGGGTGCCCGCGATGGACGGCGCCTTGTCGAACCAGGAGATGCCGAAGTCGTACGCCCACCCCCACGCGTTCTCACCGGCTGCGGCGAGGGCGCAGGCGAACAGCAGCACGGCGATGTACATGCACAGATTGCGCGGTGAGCGGCGCGCGGACTGCGCCACGGCAACCGTGGCGACCGCCGCCATCGCAGCGCCCACGCCGGCGTAGATGCCGAATTGCACCGTCCACTTCGTCGGGGTGAACGACAACAGCAGCACGGTCAGCAGGATCGCGCCGATCACCCGCCACACCGGAGCCGGGTCGACACCACGGATGTGCTTGCGTCGCAACATGACCGCGAGCGTCACGAACACCGCGGCGAGCAGCAACAGCATCGGCACGCGTCGCACCAGGGAGCCGTCCTGGGTGGTCAGCGTCAGGTAGTAGAACCGCAGGAGTTCCTGATACCAGACGAGCGTGGGTCCGACGGTGTAGCGGACGCGTACCGCCTCGGCGACCGTGGCCAGCGTCTGGTCGCGGAACACCACGATCACCACGAACGCGGCGGCCGCCGCGACCGGCGCCAGCAGTGGCAGCAGGCCGTTCTCGGTGCGGCGGCGACGCACGGTCCGCAGCATCGGTCGGGACCCCGCGATCAGCAGGGCGACGGCGATCAGGCCGTGCGGGGCGACGGCGAGCGTCAGGCCTGCCGCGAGTGCCGCGCCTGCAGCGGGCAGCATCCGGCGCGTCGCGACGGCCTGCTCCACCCCCCACCAGGTGAGCAGTGATCCGAGGACGATGATGCCTTCGCTGCGCAACCCGCTGGCCAGGGGCATCCAGAACGCGACGAAGACCGCGGCGGCGGTGAACATCGCCCACTGCGAGCGCCGCACCGCGCCACCCAGGCGCGGCAGGAGGATGCGGCTCAGGATGAACCAGCTCGCGAGGCCCGCGACCAGCGCCGGCAACCGCATCCACACCCCGGCCGACGAGACGGTCTCCCAGTGGGACAGGAACGCGTAGTACCAGTCGAACGGCGCCTCGGGGATACCGAAGAACCGGTAGTAGTTGGCGAGGTATCCCGCGTCGGAGGCGTTGCGGCCCATCGACAGGATGTAGCCGTCGTCGGAGGAGCCGGCCCCGAGGAAGTGCCAGACGACCAGCGTGGCGGTGACCGCGAGGTCGGTGATGCGCGGCCGGAACAGTCGGCGCAGGTCCGGGCGGCCGACGCGACGGTGATAGCCGCCCGCGACGTCGAGCGCGGCGATCGCGACGAACGTGACGATCACCGCGAGCACACCCAGGATCATCACGAGGAGTTTGATCAGCGACGGAGACGACTCGAACCGGTTGTCGACGTCGATGCGGACCGCGAGGTCGCCGGCGTCGGCGGCGCGCGCGGCTTCCTCGGGGCCGAGGTCGGTGAAGATGCCGGACACCTGGGGGCGCTGGCCAGGGTCGGCGGTGGCCGACTGGCCGGCACCCACCAGCCGCGCCTCGACGCCGTCGAACGAGGCCCGGATGCGGAGCCGCTCGCATCCGTTCAGCTCCGACCTCGGGACGCGCAACAGGTCCTGGCCGCGCAGCATGACGTCCATTCCGGCGGCGTTCGCGGTCACGAACAGCGCCTTGGTGGACGCATCGGTGCCCGCCGGCGGCATCGTCGACATCACGAGGGTGGACCCGTCGGCATCGGCCGCGTCGGCGAGGACGGGGCAGCCGATGGTGATGTCGAGGCCTGCGGGGGTCTGCGCCACGAGCGGCGCGGTCACCGAGGCACTCGACGCGGTCGCGATGTCCCGATCGGGCCAGTCGATCGACGCCGAGCGCTGATCCACCGGCAGCAGCGGCGTCAGGATCGCGGCGACGATCGCCACGAGTCCGGTCACGGTGGCGACCACAGCCCACGTCCGAGCCGACACCTGTCGGGATTTGTCACTCATCAGACGGTGACCCTAATCGAAAGAACTGAGTGCGCCGTGAGCCGCACCAACTAGGTCATCACCGCGAAGTCGCTTAGCATCAGACATCGTGCCTGTGACAGCCCCGAACGCTGCGCCCGATGCCGCGCGGCCGACCGCCAGGGTGTCCGCGGGCACCGCGCGCATGGTCGCCATCGTGGCCGGCGTCATCGGGGCCGTCCTCTGCGCGATCACCCCGTTCCTGCCCGTCGACGCCACCGACGCGTCGTTCGACTGGCCGCAGGGTCAGCAGTTGTCCGCCGACTCGTCGTCGGTCGTCGCCCCGCTGATCGCCCAGACGCCGCAGACCCTCGACGCACGTATTCCGTGCAGCCTGCTCGACGCGCTGCCGGCCGACGGCGCGACCGTGCTGACCACGATGCCCACCGACGCGCCGCAGAGCCGGTCGTCGGCGCTGTATGTCACCGCGAACCGCGACGCCGTGTCGGTGACGTTCCGCAACGCGCTCGCCGCGAGTGCGCCACGCGAGCAGCTGGCGCGATGCGACGAACTGCACATCTGGTCGCAGCCCGCGGGGCCGGGCGCCCAGTTCGTCGGGATCGGCGAGCGCACGGTCCTGCCCCCCGACCGACGGCCACAGGTCGACGGCATCTTCTCCGAACTGCCGACCGCCGACGTCACCGCCGCCGCGCAGGACGGGCTGCGGGTACAGGTCGAGATCGACAACCGGTACGTCAGCTCCCCGACCCTGCTGAAGCTGATCGTCATGGTGCTCGCCGTGATCGCGGTCGTGGTGGCGCTGTTCGCGCTCGCCCAGCTCGACCGCGTGCACGGCTATCACCGGCGGATCGGTGTCCGCGCCCGATCGATGTGGCGGACGGCCATCCCGGGTCCGACCGACATCGTCGTCACCGGCGTCCTGCTGGTCTGGACGGTGCTCGGTGCGGGCACCGCCGACGACGGCTACATCCTGAACATGGGTCGCACCGCCGACGCGTCGGGCTACCTCGCCAACTACTACCGGTGGTACGGAATCCCGGAGGCGCCGTTCGACTGGTATTACAGCCTCCTCGCCCAGTGGTCGTCGGTCTCCACGTCGCTGCTGTGGATGCACATCCCGCCGCTGCTCGCCGGCCTTGCCTCGTGGTTCGTGCTGAGCCGTGTGCTGTTGCCCCGACTCGGCGCCGCGGTGCGCCGCAGCGGCTGGGCCGTGTGGGCGGCCGCCACCGTCTTCCTGGCGTTCTGGCTGCCGTTCAACAGCGGGCTGCGCAGCGAGACGATGATCGTGCTCGGGTCCGTGCTGACCTGGTGGGCGGCCGAGCAGGCGATCGCGACGCGCCGCCTGTTCCCTGCGGCACTCGCTGCCATCGCGGCCGGATTCACCCTGGCCCTGGCTCCGCAGGGCGTGATCGCCGTGGCGATCCTGCTGGTGTCCGCGCGACCACTACTACGTGTCCTGCTCGAACGGCGTCGGGAGTCGGGCACCCTGGCGCTGCTCGCGCCGATGACCGCGGCCGGGCTACTCGTGCTGGTGGTGGTGTTCCGGGACCAGACACTCGCCACGGTGCTCGAGGCGATGAAGATCCGCTACCAGGTCGGGCCGGTGATCAGCTGGCACCAGGAGTACCTGCGGTACTACTTCATCTCCGTCACCACCGACGACGGCTCCCTCACCCGCCGGGTGCCGGTCCTGCTGCTGCTCGCCGGACTGATCGTCACCGTGGCCGTGATGTTGCGACGCACCCGTATCCGCGGTGTCGATCCGGGACCGACCTGGCGCCTCATCGGGGCGATCGGCGTGACGTTGCTGCTGCTGGCGTTCACCCCGACCAAGTGGACCATCCAGTTCGGCATCTTCGCCGGCCTGGCCGCTGCGATCGCGGCCACCGCGACCCTGGCCGTGGCGCAATCGGCCGCGCGGTCCACCCGCAACCTGACCGTGTTCATCTCCGGCCTGTTCTTCGCCCTCGCCGCCGCCACCGCCGGATACAACGCGTGGCCGTTCGCCTACGAATACGACATCTCGTGGTTCGACCGGGCGCCGGTGTTGGCGGGCCGGCCGATCTCGACGATGCTGCTGGTCCTGGCCGTGATCACCGCCGGCATCGCGGTGTGGCAGCACCTGCGGCTCGACTACGTGGAGAACAAGGGACTCGCCCACACCGGCCACGGACGTGACGAGAGCCGCGCCGACCGGCGCCGGCTGTTCCTGGCGTCGTCACCGATCGCCCTCGTCGCCGGTCTGATGGTGATCGCCGAAGTCCTGGTGTTCGCCAAGGCAGCCGTCGCCCGGTACCCGGCGACCACGGTGCTGGCCGAGAACCTCGACACCCTGCGCGGCAACACGTGCGGTATGGCCTCCGAGGTCCTGGTGGAGCCCGACGCGAACGCCGGCATGCTGACTCCGGCCGACGACCAGTCGGTGTCCGCGGCCCTGTCCGGCAGCGATCCGGTGGGCTTCACCCCGGACGGCATCCCGAACGACCTCGCTCCCGAACCCGGCAACCAGCGTCCCGGGCAGATGAACGTGTCCGCCAGCTTCTCCCGTCCGTTCGCGATCACCGGCGGGCTCGGGGCCGGGACCACCGGCGGTCAGGGCCCGCGCACCGTGAACGGGTCGACGGCAGCGCTGCCGTACGGGCTCGACCCGGCCACCACCCCGGTGCTGGGCAGCTATGCCTATCCGGGCGAGGCACGGCTCACCACCGGCTGGTACGACCTGCCGGCGGTGCGCGCCGTCTCGCCGCTGCTCGTGTTCAGCGTGGCCGGCGCGGTGTCCACCATCGACACCTTCGGTGTCCGGACCTTCGGGCAGAAACTCGTCGTACAGTTCGGCCGGCCGGGCCCGGATGGATCGTTCACCCAGATCGGCCCCGACGTGCTGCCCATCGACCCGGGACCGGTCATCACCAACCGGCCGTGGCGCAACCTCCGCATCCCGATGAACGCCGCACCGCGCGCGGCGACGGTCATGCGACTGGAACTGGCCGACAACAACCTCGGGCCCGACCAGTTCATCGCGGTCACCCCACCCCGCGCGCCGCGCCTGCAGACGCTGCAGGAAATCGTCGGGACCGAGGCGCCGACCGTCATCGACTTCGGTGTCGCCGCACACTTCCCGTGTCAGCGGCCGCTACGGATCACCAACGGGGTGGCCGAGGTGCCGAGATGGCGCATCATGGGCGACTATCCGCTCACCAATTCGCAGTCCAAGACGTGGCAGTCGGGCGCCGACGGTGGTCTGTTGTCGATCTCGGAGTCGACGACGTCGGCGCAGGCGGTGCCGACGTACCTGCGCGACGACTGGACCCGTGAATGGGGTGCGCTCGAACGGTTGACGCCGCTGGAACCGGATGCGGCCGACGTACGGGTCGACACCTCGCAGACGACGCGATGGGGCTGGTCACGTACCGGTTCGATCAGGGTGGAGCCGCAATCCGATGACTGAGACTTCCACCGGGCCCACCTCTCCGACCGGGCCGGCCTCCACCACCCGACCCTCGCGCGTCACCCCACGCACGGCGAAGATCGTGGCAGTGGTCGCCGGCCTGCTCGGCTTCCTGATGGCGATCGTCACGCCGCTGACGCCGGTGAACCAGTCGACCGCGGAGCTCGATTGGCCGCAGGGTGAGGGCGTGGGCAGCGTCGCTGCGCCACTCGTGTCGTATGTGCCGATCGACATGGACGTGTCGGTGCCCTGCACGCTGGCCGCCGAGTTGCCCGCCGACGGTGGGATGCTGCTGTCGACCGTCCCCGAGGGTGGCCAGCAGGCAGCGGCCCGCGCCCTGATGATCCGGGCCACCGCCGACGCACTGCTCGTCACCGACCGCGACGTCGTCATCCTCAACACGCCCCGCGCAGCGGCGCAGGCGAACCCGGACTGCCGCATCACGTTCCACGCCGACGGCGAGGGCGTTCGGGCGAGCGTGGACAACGTGTCCGGCGACGGCCTGCACGCGTTCTCCGTCCCCGATCACGAGATGCGCCCGCAGATCATCGGCGTCTACACCGACCTGCCGGAAACCGCTCCGCGTGACGGACTTTCGTTCCACGCCACCATCGACACCCGGTACGTCAGCACGCCCACCGCGCTGAAACTCGCGGTGATCGTGGTCGGCATCCTGATGACGATCCTCTCGTTGATCGCGCTCGGTGTGCTCGACCGGCGAGATGGCCGCAGCCACAAGCGTTTCCTGCCGTCGGGATGGTGGACGATCCGCGGCCCGGACATCGCGGTGTTCGCGATCCTGGCGTTCTGGTGGATCGGCGGGGCCAACACCTCCGACGACGGCTACAACTTCACCGTCGGCCGCATCGCCGGCGAAGCGGGCTACGCGGACAACTACTTCCGCTACTTCGGCGTGCCGCAGGACCCGTTCGGCTGGCACTTCCAGGTCATCTCCGCGATGACGAACGTGAGCCTGGCCGCACCGTGGATGCGGCTGCCGGCATTCCTGCTGGGATTGCTGGGGTGGTGGCTGATCAGCCGGGAGGTGATCCCCCGCCTCGGTCGGGCGGTGCGCACCAGCACCCCGGCGGTGTGGTCGGCGGCGTTCGTGTTCCTGGCGATCTGGTTGCCGTACAACAACGGTCTGCGACCCGAACCCGCCGAGGCCGTCGGCGCGCTGCTGACGTGGTGTTGCGTGGAGCGCGCCATCGCCACCCGCCGCTTGCTGCCGTACGCCGTCGCGGTCGTCGTCGCGGCGTTCACCCTCGCACTCGCACCCGGCGGGCTGATGGCGGTCGCGGCGTTGCTCGCCGGTATCCGTCCGGTGATCAAGACCCTCGTCACCCGCCGCACCCGCGACGGCCTGCTGCCGATGCTCGCACCGATCCTCGCGGCCGGAACCGCAGTGCTGTACCAGATCTTCTACGACCAGCCGTTGATGCCGCTGATCGAGGGCAACCGGGTCGCCACCGACGTCGGGCCGACGCTCGAATGGTGGTCGGAGCCGGTGCGCTACTACTACCTGATCCTGCCGACCGCCGACGGCACCCTGGCGCGCCGGTTCGGCGTGCTCATCATGATCCTCTGCCTGGTGGTGGTGCTGTTGCGGCTCCTACGCCGCGAACATCCCAACGGGGTGTCCCGCGCCCCGATCTGGCGACTCATCGCCGTCACGCTCGGCACCATGTTCTTCATCTCGTTCACCCCGACCAAGTGGACCCACCACTTCGGCGTGTACGCCGGCATCGCGGCCGGCCTCGCCGCCGCAGCGGGAGCGATGATGGCGCCGGCGATCCTGCGGTCGAGACGAAACCGGACGTTCTTCGCCGCAGCGGTTCTTGCCGTCACCGCGATCTCGTTCACCGGGACCAACGGCTGGTGGTTCGTCGGCAGCTTCGGCGTGCCGTGGTGGGACCGCCCGCCGTCCATCGCCGGGATCAAGGTGGGCTGGGCGATTCTCGCGGTCGCGGTGATCACCGCCCTGGTCGGCCTCTGGTTCCACTTCCGCGACGACTACGTCGACGAGCAGACCCGCACCCGCGGCGGGAGCGGGTGGCTGTCGCGGCTGAAGTTCTCGCCGCTGCCGGTGATCTCCGGTCTGATGGTGATCTTCATGGTCGCCTCCTTCGTGAAGGGTGCCTACGAGCAGCGCGACAGCTGGTCGTGGCTGAAGTCCAACGCCCGCGCCCTGACCGGCAACGAGTGCGCGCTGGCCAACGACGTGCTCGTGGAGGCCGACCCGAACCTGGGACTGCTCGCCCCCGCCGCGGTCGACGGCCGGCCGGCGCCCGACATCTCCGATGCGTTGGCCGGCTCGACCGACCCGGCCGGTTTCACCCCGAACGGCGTGCCGAACCGACTGTCGATCGACTCCACCGAGGAGCAGGACTCCGCGACGACGTCGGCCCAGAACACCGCCCAGACGGGCGCGGGTGCCGAAGAATCCACCGAGACAAGCGAATCCGCGCAGGGCGGCACCGCGGGCGGTCAGGGCGAGCGTGGCGTGAACGGTTCCACCGTGCGCCTGCCGTTCGGCCTGAACCCCGCGAACACCCCGGTGCTGGGCAGCTACGGATCACCCGCCGGCACAGGGTCGTTGACCACCGACTGGTACCAGCTGCCCGACCGCAACCCGGACGCACCGCTGCTGACCATCGCCGTGGCCGGTTCGGTCGAGGCCGTCGACGGACTGGGCGTGCGACAGGCCGGCCAGCAGGTGACCGTTCAGTTCGGGCGGACCGAGGCCGACGGGTCGGTCACCCCGGTGGGGACGATGTCGCCCATCGACATCGGCGAGGTACCGATCTGGCGCAACCTGCGGTACCCACTGGCCGATGCCCCACCGCGCGCCGACGTCGTACGGGTCGAGGTCCGGGACACGGCCGCAGCGCCGTCGGAATGGGTGGCGATCACCCCGCCGCGGGTCACCGAGTTGCGCACCCTCAACGACGTCGTCGGCACCACCGACCCGGTGTTCATCGACTGGCTGCCCGGGCTCGTCTTCCCCTGCCAACAGCCGATGAAGGTGTCCGACGGGGTGCTCGAGGTGCCGCAGTGGCGGATCATGCCCGATGCCGAGGCCACCCGGAAGAACAGCCAGACCTGGATGTCGGGACGTGCGGGCGGCCCGCTCGGCATCACCGAGGCGATGTTGACACCCACCCTGCTGCCGACCTATCTGCGCAACAACTGGGGTCGCGACTGGGGCGGCCTGCAACGCTTCGACGAGATCGACCCGGCCCCGGCGGCCGAGCTCGACCTGGGTGAGGAGCGACGGTCCGCGCTGTACAACCCGGCGCCGATGCGGTCGAGCGGGTACTGACCGGACCGACGGACCATCACGGTTTCGTTGTGGTCGTGTTGCGGTTCGTGTCGGCTACCGTCGCAAAATTTCATATCTGCGGCCATGATGGGGACATGACGGTCGTTGATCACTATCAGCACGAGCACGTCGCCGATGTCGCGCCCGCGCGGCGCCGACGTCCGGTGCGCAGGACCGGCGACCTGGTCACCGGGTTGGGGCCGTCCATCGCCGGCGCCAACGTGATCATGCAATTGGCGCACCCCAAGGTGGGGTACGGCGTCGTCGAGAGCCGCGTGGAGTCGGGTAGCGCCATGAAGCATCCGATCAAGCGCAGCCGCACCACAGGCACGTTCCTCGCCGTCGCGTTGTTCGGCACCGACGAGGACAAGAAGTTCGTCAACGAGGAGCTCCAGCGCATCCACGCGCTCGTCTACTCCACCGAGCAGAGTCCGGTGACCTACAGCGGCAACGACTCTCGATTGCAGCTCTGGGTCGCCGTCTGTCTGACCAAGTACTTCATCGACCAGTACGAACTGCTGTACGGCCCATTGAGCCCCGCCGAGAAGGAACGGGTGGTCGCCGACTCCCGATGGCTGGGCACCACGTTGAACGTGGCTCCCGAGCAGTGGCCGGCGAGCTACGAGGCAATGCAGGAGTACTGGGATGCCCAGGTCCCCGGCATGTCCATCGACCCGCCGGTACGCGACATGCTGCAGCAGCTCTCCGACCTGTCGTTTCTGGAGCAGCGGATCGGCACAGCGGGCGCGCTGGTGCACCGCTACCTCGGCCGGCAGTCGAAGTATCTGATCAAAGCGGGTCTGCCGCCGGAGTTCCGCGACATGATGCACTGGCAGTGGAGCGCTCGGGACGACCGTCGCCTCGACCGCGCCCTCGACCTGGCCCGCAAGCTGGACCCGGCGACCGGACGCCTCATGCGCGCCATCATGTCGGTCTACATCGTCGATCTGCGTCTGCGTAGACGGCTCGGGGTGAAGGTGTTCTGACGATCACCCGATGAGTGGCTGCCCACCGAGAACCTCGATCGGGCACTGCGGCCCGGGGGCCCGTGCCAGACGGGCGTCCATCGTGACGAGGGTGGCGTCCATGGCCTCGGCCAGGGTGACATAGAAGGCGTCCCATCCGCGGACCGTGTCGCGCAGGTGCCAGACTCTGTCGAGCATCCATCGATGTGAGTGCCGCTCGCCCGGCCAGTCACGGAGATCGTCGACGGCCAGCGCCGCCGCCGTGGCATCCAGCCTCCCTCGAAGATATTGCGCGCGAATGACTCCGAGAACTTCGACATCGATCACCTCGGGAGCGACATGGTCGGTGTCCGATGCGAGGCGCGCGCGGATGCCCTCGGCCCGCGGGGTGTCGGCGACCACCTCGAAGAGGCACGAAGCGTCAACGACCAGCATCGGGCCATTGCCCTCGCCAGTCGTCGAGCGCATCCAAAGCGTCGGCGGTCGAGATCTGCGACGGGCGCCGTCCGGTGCGGCGCAACCATTCTGCGACCGACGGACGTGCCGCCAACCGGGTCGCCTCCCGTCGGAGCAGCTCCGGCACGCTGACCCCTTCCTCGGCGGCGCGACGGGCCAATGCGGCATAGACATCGTCCTCGAGGTCACGGATCTGCACGGTCTTGGGCATATGTGCATGCTAACATGCATTTTTGCATCACTGCAGGTGGCGAGGCCCTTCGCGTCCCTGCCGACCCCTGAGGAGCACGCGAACGAAGTGAGTGTGCGTCACGAAGGGTGACGGCCGTACTGAGGCAACGTTTGCCTTGCTTGCATGAATCATGCTGCGCCAGTTGAGTTGACCCATGTCCGTCGACCACGAGCACCAGCACCGCAACGAGCCGCACCGTGGTTCGCTGGCGAACAGGCTCAACTGGCTGCGCGCAGGAGTCCTGGGCGCCAACGACGGCATCGTGTCCACCGCGGGCATCGTGGTGGGCGTCGCCGCCGCCACCGCAGATCGCGGCGCCATCTTCACCGCCGGTGTCGCCGGCCTCGCCGCGGGCGCGGTGTCGATGGCGCTCGGCGAGTACGTCTCGGTGAGCACGCAGCGTGACAGCGAGGAGACCCTGCTGGCCACGGAGCGTCGGGAGCTCGCGGAGCAACCCGACGAGGAGTTCGACGAGCTCGTCGGTCTCTACGAGGCCAAGGGCCTGAGCCACGAGACCGCGTGCCGTGTCGCCGCCGAACTCACCGAGAACGACGCCTTCGAAGCCCACGCCGAGGTCGAGCTGGGCATCGATCCCCATGAGCTGACCAGCCCATGGCAGGCGGCGCTGTCATCGGCGATCTCGTTCACTGTCGGCGCGTTGCTGCCGTTGATCGCGATCCTCGTGCCGGCCCCGTCGTGGCGCATCCCGGTGGCCTTCGTGGCAGTCCTGCTGGCCTTGGCGTTGACCGGCGCGACGGGCGCGACGCTCGGCGGTTCGCGTCCGTGGCGCCCGATGGTGCGGGTGGTGATCGGTGGCGCGCTCGCCATGATCGTGACGTTCGCGATCGGCCGCCTGGTCGGCACCACCGTCATCTGACCGGCGCCATCCAATCCTGCCCGTTACCGTTCCGTGACCATCGGTCTCGGTTGGGTTGCCGATCACGATCGCCACTCGTTGCACACGGCCGCGGTCCCTAGCGTCGGGTTCATGACCACTTTCACCGCTCCCGGATTGTCCGTCGACTCGGCCACCACCGTGTCCGATTGCCTGCAGGAGCGCCTCAGCGCGCTCAACGACCTGCATCTCACGCTCAAGCACATCCACTGGAATGTCGTGGGCGCCAACTTCATCGGCGTGCACGAGATGATCGACCCGCAGGTGGACCTGGTGCGCGGGTACGCGGACACGCTCGCCGAACGCATCGCCACGTTGGGCTCGTCGCCGCGCGGCACGGCCAAGGCCATCGAGGACGACCGCTCGTGGGGTGACTACTCGATCGGCCGCGACACCGCCCAGGCACACCTCGGCGCCCTCGACCTGGTCTACGACGGTTTCATCACCTCCCACCGTGCGGCGATCGAGAAGGTCGGCGAGCTGGACCCGATCACCGAGGACATCCTGATCGGCCAGACCGCCGAGCTCGAGAAGTTCCAGTGGTTCGTCCGCGCGCACCTGGAGAGCTACACCGGCGAACTCGCCAACGCCGGCCGGACCAGTGAGACCGAAGCCGCCGACGCCGCACGCTCGGCCGGCTGACGCCGGGGCGTCCCCGCTCGCCCGGGGACTGCCCACGACCTTTGTTATCCTGGCCGCAGGCAGCACGTTTGCCCTGCACAGGATGTGAAGACCCCGCATCCTCCCACTTCATCTCGGAGCCAGCTACGGCTCCGACGGGAGGCGCCCGATGATCGCTGTTTCCGCATGACACCCGAGGTCCGGCAGGCATCGGCAACCGAGGGCGGGTTCACCCTGTTCGAGGATCTGGAGCTCCACATGCAGTTCGCGCCGGTCTGCCGGCTCAGCGACGGTGCACTCGCCGCCGTCGAGCTGCAGCTCCGCGGACCCTCCGGGACCCGCCTGGGCACCGCCGATGCGCTGCGCCGGGCCGCGCGGCTGATGGAACAGCATCACGTCCTCGATCGCCGGCGCCAGGAGTTCGCCCGGTCAGCCCGCGCCCAATCGGTCGCCAAGATCCTCCCCCTGCTCGTCGGCATGGATCTCGAACTGTTCGACGACCTCGGCGACGACACCGTCGAAGCCCTCGAACGGCACGTGATGGTCGTGCTGCCGAGCGCGGTGGAACGCAGCCCCCAGCGCACCCTGGCGCGGGTGGCCCGGGCACGGGCGGCGGGAAAGGTGATCTGCGTCGATGGGCTCAGCAGCAGCGACCACGCGGCGACGCTGCTGACGCTGATCGAGCCCGACATCGTGGTCACCTCGGCCGATCTGCTGAGCCAGAACTCCAATCCCGAGTCGGCTCAGCTCGCGCACACACTCGCCGCGCACACCGAACGCAGCCGGGCCGTGGTGGTGGCCGAAGGCGTGGACGACGAGTCGCGCCGGGTGATCGCGATGACCATGGGCGCGTCCTTCGGGATCGGCGCCCTCTATCCGTCGGTGGAGAATCCGTCGACGTTGTCGACGTCGGCCATCGTTCCGCTCCCGGACATGCCGGTGTGGTCGACACCCGCGCCCGACCAGCAGACGCCGTATGCGATCGCCTCGGCGTCGCTCACGCCGCGACTCGGTGACAAACGGCTGCTCATCGAGATGAGCAAGGCACTCGAGCACCAAGCCGCCATCGGCGGCGCGTCGATCGTTCTCGGTACCTTCCAGCACGCCGACCACTTCACCCGGCGCACCGCGGAGCGGTGGCGCGCGATGTCGGAGAAGACCGGTCTCGCCGGCGTGTACGGCGTGGGCCTCCCCGACGTGCGCGACGGCAACGTCCATCGCGCCCCGCTCGACGCAGACGACGATCTGGTGAACGAATGGAACGTCGCCGTCCTCGGACCACATTTCGCCGCGTTACTATCGGCACGCGATCTCCACAGCGGCGCAAGCGATCTCGACCGCACATTCGACTTCGTGCAGAGCTACGACCGGCTCACCGTGACGCAGGCGGTGCACTCGATCCTGCGGCGTTTCGACTGAAGCGTGGGCGCTAGATCGGCATCAGGTAGTGCTTGCGCGGCGTCCGGTATTCGGTCTTGTCGCGCAGTTGCGCCAATGCCTTTCGCAGCTGTAGCCGGGTCTCGGCGGGCTCGATGACGGCGTCGATGTAGCCACGTTCGGCGGCGAGGTACGGCGTGGCCATCATCGTGTTGTAGAAGTCGATGAAGTCGCGACGCACCTTGTCGGCTTCGGCCGCGGACATGCCCTCGGTCTGGCGCCGAGTCAGCACCGCCGCGGCGGATTCGGCACCCATCACCGCGATCTTGGCGCTCGGCCAGGCGAGGTTGATGTCGGCACCGAGCTGCTTGCATCCCATCACCGCGTACGCACCGCCATAGGCCTTGCGCAGCACCACCGTCACCTTCGGGACATCGGCCTCGACGTAGGCGTAGAGGAACTTGCCCGAACGCCGGATGGTGCCCTTCTGCTCCTCGGCCAGACCCGGCAGGATGCCCGGGGTGTCGACCAGGAAGATCAGCGGGATGCGAAAGGCGTTGCAGATCCGCACGAACCGCGTGGCCTTCTCCGACGAATCGGTGTCCAGCACGCCCGACATCACGTTCGGCTGGTTGGCGACCACGCCCACCGACCGGCCGTCGACGCGCGCATAACCGGTGAGGATGTTCGGCGCGAACAACTCACCGACCTCGTGGAACGCCCCGTCGTCGAACAGCTTGATGATGATGTCGTGCATGTCGTAGCCGGCATTGTCGTTGTCCGGCATGAACGCGTTCAACGACAGATCGGACTCGGTGATCTCCGGCTCGAGCCCCGGATTGATCACCGGCGGCTGCTCATACGCACTCGACGGCATGTACTGCAGGTACTCGCGCACCCAGTCGAAGGCCGACTTCTCGTCCTCCGCGACGTGATGGATGTTGCCCCACCGGGCCTGGTTGTGGGCGCTGCCGAGGTCCTCGGCCGAGATGTCCTCGCCATTGACCTGTTTGAGCACATCCGGGCCGGTGACGAACATGTAGCTCTTGTCCTCGACGGCGACCAGGATGTCGGTGTTGGCCGGCGTGTAGACCGCGCCACCGGCGCACTTTCCGAGGATCACCGACACCTGCGGAGCGAGTCCGGACAGCAGCAGGTTGCGGCGCCCCATCTCCGCATACCAGGCCAGCGACGTCACGGCGTCCTGGATGCGGGCGCCCGCGGAGTCGTTGATGCCGACCATCGGACAGCCGATCTTGCCGGCCCATTCCATCAGCGCGGACACCTTGCGGCCGAACATCTCTCCGACGGTTCCGCCGAAAACGGTCTGATCGTGGGAGAACGCGGCGACCGGGCGACCGTGCACCAGTCCGTGCCCGGTGACGACGCCGTCGCCGTAGCCGGAATGGGCGGCGCCGGGCATCTTGGCGAGCGCACCGATCTCGACGAACGTGCCCGCGTCGAACAGCATCATCAGCCGTTCACGCGGCGAGCAGATGCCCTTGGCCGCACGCTTGGCGATCGCCTTCTCGCCGCCGGGTTCCTTTGCCGATTCCAGCTTCTCACGCAGGTCCGCCAGTTTCTCGGCGGTGGTCCCGGTCGCGGGTGCTTGTGTCGCAGTCGTTCCCGTCCCAGCCGTTTCCGACACAGTCGATTCCGTCACGATGCTGCCTACTTCCTCTCCGCCGACCTCGCCGAATCACCCACGGTCCGTAGGCGTTGCGTGAGATCCGCACCGATCCGTCCGATGTACGGCTCGTCGACGATCGACAGGTGATCACCACCGATGTGGATGATCTCCAGATCATCCACGACCTCGCCCCAGCGGCCGTCCTCGTCGATGTTCGCCCACTGCGGCTCCAACTCGATGGCTCCGTCGTGCATCTTGTCGGCACGGTAGAGGATCACCTTGCCGTCGTAGCTCGTGGGTTCGATGTTGGTCAGCGCCCGGTTGTCCAGGAACGACGTGCGCTGGTGTTCGATGATGCCGCCGGGGATCTTGGTGCCCGACATCGACATCATCTCCATGATGATGGCGAACTGTTCTTCGTCGTCGGCCTCGACCAGGCGATCCATCGGGATCGGGATGTCGTCGTCGAGGTCGTAGGTGCGGATCGCGAAGTCGCGCCAGCGTTCGAGGCGGGCCCGCTTGGTGTCCGGGGTCTCCACCACCGGTTCGGAGGGCCGCACCACGTCGATCAGGCCGACGAAGGACACCTCTTCGCCCGCGTCCCGCAGCACCTGCGCACAGCCGTAGGCGAGTGCGCCGCCGAGGGACCATCCGATCAGCACGTACGGACCGTGCGGCGCGATCTCCCGCAGACGCGGCATGTACTGCAGCACACGCTCTTCGATCGAACCCTCGACGCGGTCGAAACCGATGACCGGCTGATCGTCGGGAAGACGCTTCAGCAGCGCCTCGTAGGCGGAGGTGTTGCCGCCTGCCGGGTGGAAGAGCAGCGCGGGGACCGGGTCGCCGGCGGTGGGGTCGTAGCTCTTCTTGCCGTCGACGAGCCGCAGGTAGCGGATGAACCCGTCGGTGTCGGCGCCGGCGTCGAGGAACTCGCGGACGTAGTTCGACATCTCCTCGATGGTCTCCGAGTCGAGGATGTCCTCGACGTCGATGTCACCGCCGGTACGTTCGTTCAGACGATCCGTGAGCTGTTGCGCCACATCCTCTTCGAGCACCGGAAGCTTGTTGAACACGCCGCCGGCCGACTTCTTGGTCACCACCGCGTAAACACCGAAGGTCAGGCGTTCCGCGGCATCGCGCGGCGGGACGTCGGAGCCGGTGGCGTCGGCGACGGCGGCTGCGTCGGACAGGTCGGTCTCCTTGGTCTCGATACGCTCCTCGCTAGCGCTCGTCACTACTCGACCAGCGGGGGGATCAGCGGGGGAATCGGCGGGGGGATCACCCTCCGCGACATCCTTCGCATTCTGCTCATCGATGTAGGCGTTGAGCGCCGCGGTGTCGAGTTCGCCACCACCGGCGGCGTTCTGGGCCAGATCGTCGAGCTGGTCGCGGTGGGTGACCGCGAACTCGACGAACTTCACCACGTCGCCCAGGTTGGCCTGCCGCATGGCCTGCAGTTGCAGCTGCGGGATGTCGAACTCGAACTCGACACGATTCTTGATCCGCACCGCCATCAGCGAGTCCAGGCCCAGCTCGATCAGCGGGATCTCGCGCGGCAGGTCCTCGGGGTCGTACCCCATGGACTCGCCGACGATGATCGCCAGCCGCTGCTCCACCGTCTCGCCGGACTCCGGCGACCACTTGTTGTCGATGTCGTCGACGACCTCGTCCTCGGTCACCACGCGGTCGTCGGCGAAGACGGCGGCGGGGGATGTGGACTCCACAGCCGGCACAGGCGATTCCGTGGGAACGTCACCGCCGGTGACGACGGCCTCGAACACCAGCCGGAAGTTCTTGTCCTCCTTGCTGTGCACGGTCACCGACGCACCGCCGGGGTGCGGGCTGAGGGTCGTCGTGAGGGTGCCGTCGCCGGGAACCGACGCGTGCGTGAGCGCTGCACCGACTGCCGCATCACTCAGCACCTGAGCGGCCGCGGCGCGGACCAACTCGCGCGGATCGGTGACCGCCGACGCGCTCACCTCCCAGGCATGCCGGCCGTCCGGCAGCGCGACATGCGAACCCGGCACCGATCCGGCCGACCCGCCGCCGCTGATCGTCGCCTTCAGCCAGAACTCGCGGCGTTCGAAGCGGGTGCGCGGGACGTCGCCGAATTCTCCTGTGCCGAACAGTGATCCGACGTTCACCGGGTGTCCGTGGACGTACAGCTTCATCAGCGCGTTGACGAGGCCGTAGCTCTCGTCCTCCTTGCGCTTGAGCGTCTCCACCAATTCCGCGTCATGCAGACCGGCCGAGAAGGTCACGGCGGCAACGGAGATCAGCACCGCGGGGTTGGGCGAGAGCTCGAGGAAGGTACGGTGCCCGTTCTCCACCGACTTGGAGATCGCCTGACTGAACCAGACGCTGTGCCGCAGGCCCTTGGTGAAGTAGTCGATGGTGTGCACCGGCTCATGTCCGGGGCGGTAGAAGGTCTCGCGATCAACCGAGCTGTAGAAGCCGACGGTCGGCCGCAGCGGTTCGATGCCGGTCAACTCGTAGGCCAGTTCGCCGAGCAGCGGGTCCATCTGCGACGTGTGGCTGGCGCCCTTGGTCTGCAGCTTACGACCGAGCTTGCCCTCCTCCTCGGCGCGGGCGACGATCGCGTCGACCTGCGACTCGGGTCCACCGATCACGGTGTGCGTCGGCGCGGCGTAGACACAGATCTCGAGGTCCGGGTAGTCGACGAGCACATCGCTGATGTCCTCGGCGCTGTACTCGACGAGCGCCATCAGGCGGATGTCGTCGCCCTGGAGCATCGACTCGCCCTCGCCCATGAGGCGCGAGCGCTGACAGATGACTCGGGTCGCGTCCTCCAGCGAGAGTCCGCCACTGATGTAGGAGGCCGACGCCTCACCCATCGAATGCGGCACCAGCACACCGGGTTCGGCGCCGAAGTGGCGCAGTGTGTCGGCGAGCGCCACCTGAATGGTGTAGATGCCGACCTGGCTGGTCTCGATGCCGTAGGTCTGCTCGTCGTCGAGGAACATCTCGGCGATGGAGTAGCCGAGTTCGTTCTGCACGTACTCGTCGACGCGGTCGACGTACTTGGCGAACACCGGGTTCTCGGTGTAGAGCTGCTTGGCCATCTTGCGGTGCTGGGAGCCGAAGCCCGACAGCAGCCACACGGCGGTCGCGGCGTCCGGCGAATCCGCCGAGTACACAAGGGGATTGCTCTTGCCCTCGGCGATGGCCCGGACCCCGGTGACGGCGTCGTCATGGGTGCGCGCCATCACCACGGCGCGGGATCGGCCATGGTTGCGGTGGGCCAGCGTACGTCCGATGTCGGCGAGCGGGGTCGACTGTCCCGCTTCGGATTCCAGCCATGCCAGCAGATCCTCGGCGGCCTTGCGGCGGCGCGAAGGCAGGAAACCCGAAAGAACCAGCGGGACAACCGATCCGTCGGCGGCGCACGGTGCGAAACCCTCGGCGGGGTCTTTCTCGGTTTCTTCGGCGGGAGCGGTGTCCGAGGTGGCCTGCGCGGCCAGGACGGCGCGTTCGGCTTCGGTGAGGTACTCGTCGTCGTCGAGGTCGTCGATGTCGTCGGGTCTCGAGGTCTCGATACGCTCCTCGCTGCCGCTCGTCGCTACTCGACCAGCGGTGGGAGCGTCTCCACCAGCGGTGGGGGCTGCCGGGTCCAGGTCTGTGGGCAGCACCTCACGGACGATGACGTGGGCGTTGGTGCCGCCGAAGCCGAACCCGGAGACACCGGCGATGGCGTGCCCGGAGTAGCGCGGCCACGTGCCGGCTTCCTGGTTGACCTTGAGTCCGTTGGCGTCGAACTGGATGTACGGGTTGGGACCCGAGTAGTTGAGCGACGCGGGAATCGTGTTGTGCTGCAGGGCCAGAATCACCTTGGCGAGAGCGCCGGCACCCGCGGCGGACTCCATGTGACCGAAGTTGGTCTTCGCCGAGCCGAGTAGCGCGGGTGCGCCGACCACGCGGCCGCGGCCGACGACACGGCCGAGCGCGTCGGCCTCGATCGGATCGCCGAGGATGGTGCCGGTGCCGTGCGCCTCCACGTAGTCGACCGTCCGCGGATCGAGCGCGGCGTCCCGGTATGCGTCGCGCAGCACTTCGACCTGCGCTTCCGGGTTCGGCGCGAACAGGCCGTTGGAGCGGCCGTCGGAGTTGACCGCGGACCCGGAGATCACCGCGAGCACCCGGTCCCCGTCGCGGCGGGCGTCGGACATGCGTTTGAGGACGACCAGACCGCCGCCCTCGGCCCGGATCATGCCGTCGGCGTCGGCGGAGAACGCCTTGATGTGACCGTCCTTGGCCTGCGCACCGACCTGGTCGAAACCGAGGGTGACCGCGGGCGTGATGATCATGTTGACACCGCCGGCGAGCGCGACCGAGCTCTCACCGGATCGCAGACTGCGCACGGCCTGGTGCACTGCGACCAGCGACGACGAACAGGCGGTGTCCACCGCGATCGACGGGCCGTGGAAGTCGAAGAAATAGGAGACCCGGTTGGCCACGATGGAGGTCGCGGTTCCGGTCAACGCATAGGCCGCGGTCTCCTCGGCGCCCTCACCGAGGCCGAGCGTCGCCAGCATCTGGTAGTCGTTGGTCGAGGTGCCGATGAACACACCGACCGGGCCGCCCTTGAGGTCGGAGGCCGGGATGTGGGCGTGTTCGAGCGCCTCCCAGGTGAGTTCGAGGGCCAGCCGCTGCTGCGGGTCCACCATCTCGACCTCGCGCGGACTCATCTGGAAGAAGTCCGCATCGAAACTCTTCACATCGTCGAGGTAGCCGCCCTTCACGTTCGCCGACGCGATGGCGTCGGCGATCCGGGCGTCTGCCTTGAACTCGGTCCAGCGGTTGTCGGGTAGGTCGCTGATGCCGTCGACACCGTTGATCAGCGCATCCCACGTCGATTCCGGGGTGTGACCGGCCTTCGGGAACCGGGTGGACAACCCGACGATCGCGATGTCGTCGTCGGCGCTGCGTTCCCGCTGCCAGAAGGTGTCCGCGCCGTCGTCGAGACCCTCGTCGGGGTCTCCCTCGATGATCCGCTTCGCCAGCATCGCGATGGTCGGATGGTTGTAGGCCGCGGTCGCGGTCAGGATCACGCCGGTCTTGTCCTCGACGTCGGCGGCCAGCGCCACGGCATCACGCGAGGACAGTCCGAACTCCTCCATCGGCCGGTCGTCCGAGATCTGGTCGGCGGGGATACCGGTGGCCTCGGAAACCCAGGTACGCAGCCAGTCCCGCAGCTCGGCGACGGTGAGATCGCCGGCCGTCTCGCCGGCGGTTCCGGTCGCCTTCGACTCGTCGTCCATGCTGGTGCTGGACTCGTCGGTATTCAGTTCAGACATCGCTTCCAGACTACTGATCGGGGAACCCTTCGTGGCTCGCAAGCTCGCACCTCAGGGAACGGATTGTCGCTACTCGGCGTCCGGGAACGCCGTCTGCTTGTAGCCGCCGCGCAGGCTGCCGTCGATGTAGGCGGTGCGGGTGGCGCGGCGCGCGATCTTGCCGCTCGACGTGCGCGGGATCGACCCGGCCGGGACCATCAGGATGTCGCGTGCCATCACTCCGTGGCGCTGCGCGATGGCGGCGCGGACGGTGTCGGCGATCTCCTGCGGATCCTGCTTCTTGCCGGGGCCGCGTTCGGCGACGATGACCAACTGTTCCGACGCGTCGTCGGCGTCGAAGGTGAGACCGCTGGTGGACTGTTCGAACACCACCGGCGGCAGCTGGTTCGACGGCACCGAGAAGGCGGCCACGAAGCCCGGACGCAGCGCCTCGCTGGCCTCCTGGGCGCTGTACTCGAGATCTTGCGGGTAGTGATTGCGGCCGTCGACGATCACCAGGTCCTTGACCCGGCCGGTGATGTAGAGCTCACCGTCGAGCCAGACGCCGTAGTCGCCGGTCCGCATCCAGATGGCGTCGGCGGGCGCGCCCTCCGTGTGGCTGCCGTCGGCCAGCGGATGGGCGATCGTGTTGCGGAAGGTCTCCTCGGACTCTTCCGGCTTGTTCCAGTAGCCGGCGCCGATGTTGATGCCGTGCAACCAGATCTCGCCGACGTTCCCGTCGGCCTGCTCGGTCGAGGATTCGGGATCGACGATGGCGGCCCACTGGCTCAGTGCGACCTGCCCGCACGACACCTGGGCGACCGCGTTCTCCGCATGCTGATCGACGACCTTGAACCGGCCGGCGTTGAGTTCGTCGCGGTCGACGTAGATGACCTTGGCCTCGTTCTCGCGCTGCGTCGCCGAGACGAACAGGGTGGCCTCGGCCATGCCGTAGCAGGGCTTGATGGCCGTCTTCGGCAGACCGTACGGCGCGAAGGCGTCGTTGAACTTCTTCATCGAACTGACGGTGACCGGCTCGGAGCCGTTGATCAGGCCGATGACGTTGGACAGGTCGAGGTGTTCGCCGTCCTTCGGCAGACCACGTACCGCAGCGTGCTCGTAGGCGAAGTTGGGGGCGGCCGCATAGGTGGGGGCGTTGTCGGCCTCGGCGGCCAGTTCCTTGATCCAGCGGCCCGGGCGACGGACGAACGCCTGCGGACTCATGATGGTGATGTACTTGCCGCCCAGCGCAGGGAGGATCACCGTGAGCAGGCCCATGTCGTGGAACATCGGCAGCCATGTCACGCCGCGGGCGTTGCGGTCGATCTCGATGCAGTCGTACATCTGCAGGACGTTCGCGGCCACCGCCTGATAGGTGATCTCGACACCGGCCGGTACACGGGTCGAGCCGGAGGTGTACTGCAGGTACGCGACGGTGTCCTTGTTGTGGTCCTTGCCGGCCACCGGCGGGACCCAGCTGGTGCCGACCGAGTCCGGGACGGCGTCCACGGCGATCACCCGGGGCCGCTCCTTGGCGGGCAGCGGCTTGAAGAAATCGCGGACCGCCTCGGCGGACTTGGTGGACGTGAGGATGGCGGTCGGCGCGCAGTCGGCGAGCACCGCGTGCAGACGGTCGGTGTGGCCCGGCTCGTCCGGCGAGAACAACGGAACGGCGACGTTGCTGGCGTAGAGCGCGGAGAAGAACCCGATCACATACTCCAGCGACTGCGGCGCGAGGATCGCGACACGGTCGCCGGGCTTGGTGACCTGCTGTAGACGAGCAGCCACCGCACGCAGACGCTTGCCGAACTGAGCCCACGTCAGATCCTGGGCCTCGCCGTCGCGCTCGCGGCTGTAGTCGATGAAGCGGTACGCGAGGGTGTCGGCCTCGTCGCGTACGTTGCGCTCGACATAGTCGACGAGCGTGGCGTCCTCGGTGAAGTGGAGTTGCCCGTTCTCGTCGAGGAACTGCTCAAATTCTGTGTTCAACATCCGTTACTCCTGTGGCCCCCTCGTGGACCGCGCGTCTTCCTTCCCCCGGCTGGTGACATGTCCCCCGTCATGTCATCGACCCACGCTTTCCACGCCCGTCGTTGCTACCGCGGTCACGGTAGTCCAAATTGTTATCCGTTCGAAATGCTCATGATCGCCAATCCGACCTTCGCCCTCACGCAATTCGGTCACGAGCACTGCGTGGCCAGTGTCGATGCCCGTCCCCCGAGTCGGACGCGATCAGATCGTCGCAATCCTACTCTCCCTTGAGAAGCTGGATGACCGGCGCGAACGCGTCCATCTGGGTCGGGAAGACCCCCACGTAGGACATCGACGTCCGCCGCCGGACCTCGCGGATCTGATCGGCGATCTCCTCGAAGGTGCCCATGGCGAGGTATGGCGATTGCAACACGTCGTCGACGGTGAAATCGGTGTCACGTTCGATGTTGGGCGGGTAGCCCTGATCGAGCGCCTTGAGAGCCATCTCCGCCGTGGCCTCCCGGTCGTCGGTGATCACGATCACCGCGATGGTCCAGTTCAGTTCGATGTCGTCGAACCGGTCCCCGGCGACGTCGCGGATGCGGGCGACCCGCTCCGCGGTCTTCTCGATGGTCATGTCCGACAGCCGCATCTTGCCGTCGCGAGTCGTCGACGGCGCGACGGAGATGATGTCGGCGTGCTTGGCGGCCAGCGCGAGCATCTTGGGACCGCCGCCGCCGACCGCGATCGGCGGCCGGGGGCCCTGCCGGGGTCGAGGCGAGCCCTCGAGTCCGCTGATCTGATAGAACTCGCCGGCGAAGTCCACGGTCTGCCCGCGCATGAGGCCATCCAGGATGGTCAGCGCCTCGTCGAGGCGACGGATGCGGGTGCCCGGCGACTCGAACTCGATCCCCGCCTTGTCGAACTCCTCTTTCATCCACCCGGCACCGATGCCCAGCTCGAGCCGACCCTTCGACAGCACGTCGATCGTGGTGGCCTCTTTCGCGAGCAGCGCGGGATGCCGCCAACCGTTCGCGAGTACCGAGGTGCCCAGCCGGATGGTCGAGGTGGCCTGCGTGAGGGCGCCGAGTGCGGCGATCGGCCCCACCTGGTTGCCGAGGTGATCGGGGACGGCGAACGTGTCGTAGCCGTACTCCTCGGCGGTCTGCGCGAGCTTGACGAACTTGCGCGCTCCGCCCTCGTCCTTGTTGCCCTCACCACCGGCGCCGAAACGGAACGCACGCAGGTTCCCGGTCTCGCTCACTCCGGTCTGGCTCATTCACCGTCTCCTCATGCGCATGGTGCGCGTCCCTGGTGCGCATGCTGCGCGTCGCGTGCATCGGTAGCCCAATCACGGTAATGCAGCGCCACCACGCCACCAAACGAAACGGGCCACGTCGTGTTTGCCCCGGCCCGCTGCGGGTACGGACATACCGGACGCGAAACCGCCACAACAGGAAGTGCACATGACGGAACCTGTCGACCCGACCCAACCCGTCGACCGCACCGGAGGTGCCGTACGCATCGTCATCGTCGGCGCAGGCTTCGCCGGGTTCGAGACCGCCCGGCGCCTGTTGCGCCATCAGCGCTCGGACGTCGACCACCCGGTCGAGGTGACCGTGATCTCGCCGGACGACTTCATGCTGTACACGCCCCTGCTCCCGGACGTCGCCGGCGGACTGCTCGACCCGCGCTTCGTGGCCGTCCCACTCGCGCAGGCCCTGCCCGGCGCACAGCTGGTGGCCGGCCGGGTGGAGAAAGTGGATCTCGACGGCCGCACGCTGGAGGTACGCAACCGCGAGGGAGTCGCCGAAACCGTCGAATGGGATCGCCTCGTGCTGACGCCCGGATCGGTCACCCGGCTGTTCGACATCCCCGGACTCACCGAGCACGCGCGTGGCCTCAAGACGACGACCGAGGCGCTGTATCTGCGCGATCAACTCCTCGAGCAACTCGAACTCGCCTGCCGGGAAACGGATCCGGAGATCGCGAAGGCCCGCCGTACCGTCGTCGTGGTCGGCGCCTCGTATGCCGGAGCCGAACTCACCGCACAGCTGCGCGCCCTCGCCGACGAGGTCGCCCGGCAACGCGACTTCGACCCACAGGACGTCCGATTCGTGTTGCTGGACATGGCCGATCGGGTCATGCCCGAGGTCGGCGAGAAACTGGGTGACAAGGTCCTCGAGGTGCTGCGCTCCCGCGGGATCGACGTACGGCTCGGCACCACGATCGACCGGCTGACCGCCGAGCACGCCGAACTGAGCGACGGCACCACCGTTCCCACCCGCACCGTCGCCTGGGCGGCCGGTGTGGCGGCCAGCCCGCTGATCGAGTCGCTCGGCCTGCCCGCGGAGAAGGGGCGGCTGAAGGTGCGGACCGACCTGTCGGTGCCCGGCCATCCGCATGTGTTCGCCGCCGGCGACGCGGCTGCCGTGCCCGACGTCACCAAGGACGACGCGATCACCCCGCCGACCGCGCAGCACGCCGTCCGGCAGGGCAAGGTCGTCGCACGCAATGTGCTCGCCGGCATCGGGGTGGGCTCGGCCACCGACTACCGCCACAACGATCTCGGGCTCGTCGTCGACCTCGGACCCCGGTTCGCCGTCGCCAACCCCGTCGGCATCCACCTCTCGGGGTATGCGGCCAAGGCGGTCACGCGGGCGTATCACCTGTTCTCGCTGCCGCGCGGCGCCAACCGGATGGCGGTTGCGGCCGCCTACCTGGGTGATGCGGTGTACCCCCGGCCGCTGGTGTCCTTCGGGCTCGTCAGCGACGACGAGGCGTCGTTGACGCGCAGTCAGGGGATACCGACGTCATCCGAGTCCTGAGGAGGGAGCTTCCCCCGACCCCTGAGGAGCGAGCTTGCGAGCGCGCCGCCCTGAGGAGCGAGCCTGCGAGCGTCACGAAGGGTCACGAAGGGCGGCCCTTCGTGACGGCCCTCCGCAAGCTCCGGACCTCCTCAGGGACCAGGTGGGCAACTCAGTAGTGCGCCGGCCGCGGCGCCTCGGCGATCACCTGATCGGCCCAGCCGTACATCCACTGCGTCGCCGACGCGCCGTCGAGGGACCAGTAGTCGGTGGTCGCGTACATGGCGTGCACCGGGTTGTTGATCGCCCCCGCCAGCTGGCTGACCGCCCGGACCGGGTTGGTGACCGTGGGCGAATCACAGATCAGATCACCTGGGGCGCAGATGGATTGGACACGATCCTGGAGCTCACCGAAGCCGCCGTCCCGGGGACCGGTCATGGTGATGCCCGGCACCAGACGCCCCATCCCGGCGAGCGCGACCTCGGCGCCCACCCCGCTCGGCGACGGCCCGATGTCGTTCTGTTCGCCCGGCTGTCGGCGTCCGTCGGCGATGAGCCCGACCCCGAGGACGAGGTCCTGATCGGCCGGGTCGAGCACGCCGCGACCGTTGCCGATGTTGCTGGCGAGGTCGCCGGCGATCACCGCCCCCTGGGAGAAGCCCATGATGACGTAGCGGGTCAAGGGGCAGTCGCGGTTGGTCTGGATCATCTTGCCGGCGGCCCGCTTGTAGCCCTGTGACCGGGAGAAGTCGTAGTCGCGCTGGCGGTCACCGAGGTTCGTCGGATTCCGGAACTGCGCGACGTACGGCACGGTGTAGACGCTGGTGCGTGACTGCGGGTATTCGTCGGCGATCGCACCCGAGACCCGCAACATCAGCGACTGCGGGTTCGCGGTCGGCGTGTACGGGTCGTCGTCGGCCGCCGACTCCCAGGTGCCCGGGATGACGAGGGTCAGGACGTCGGGGCAGTCGGCGGACTGGGCGTCGGGCCGCTGCCTCGGCTCACTGGTGGTGTCGTCCGGTCCGATCGGGAGGCGCGGCGGACCGGGCTGCAGCAACACGACCACCAGCACCACGATCAGGATGATCGCGACGACGGCGAGCAGACCGAGGAACAGCAGGATCTTCGGCAGTCGCCGCTTGCGGCGCTGCGCACTTCGTGCGTTCACGGGTCAGCAGTAATGCTGGTCGGCGGCCTTGATGACCTTGTCGGCCTTGGCGTTGGCCTCTGCGACGGTCTCGGTGCCGGGGCCGACCGAGGCGGTGACGAACGCCTTCACCGTGACGGGGTCGGTGCCCTTCTTCCGCTCGTTGCACACGTACTCGGCCATCGTGAGCGCGACCGAGTTGTCGGTGTCACCCATGAACTCGACGTTCTCGGCCTTCAGCTGCGCGAGGTAGGCCTGCCCCTTGGGGCCGACCTCCTGCCCTTCGGGTCCGGGGAAGTTCTGCGGGACGTCGGTCTCGGGATTCGGCGCGGTCGCGGGCAGCGCGCCGGAGTCCGACTCCTGTTCCCGGGTGGTCTCCTCGGTGCGATCGTCGTCGGAATCCGCGGTCGCGCTGGGCGACGCCGAGGCCGACTCGTCGGCCGAGGTGGGGGACGTCGAGTACATCGACGTGGTCGTGACCGGATTGCTCGTGATCGGCGCGGTGGCCGTCGAATCGTCGGCGCACGCCGACACCGAACCCACTGTCAGCGCGAGTCCCGCCGCGATCATCGCGAGTTGCAGAAACTTTCGGGTCATCGTCACTTTCCTCGTCACGCCCGACCGGCGACGTCATCGTCACCGACCCGGTTCTCACACCTGCCGCGGCTCGCTCGCTGGCGATCCGCCCTTGGTCAGGCTACAGCCTCCACGGTCCGACTTCGGCGGCGCGACCCGCCCGACCAGCAGAAACGTTCCGATTCCTCAGCGAAGTCTCAGCACCGGCGACGGGTCCCGCTCAGATTGCGCCGCCGCCGTTGCCTGAGATCAGCGGGTGACCTTCGCGCCGTCCGCGGCCGTCCAGACGATCCGGCCCTTCTGGAAGGTGTTCACCCGGCCCTTGCCGTCGCGGGTGGGCATCTCGTCGCTGGTCGGCAGACCCAGCTTGCCGCCCGGGCCGCCGGCCGCGACGTATTCACCGCCGATGCCGCCACCGACCATCTTGGGTCCCTTCGGTCCGGTGATCAGTCGGCCACCGCGGAAGTCCTGGGCCTTGCCACCCGGCACTCCGTACACCGGAGTCAGGCATTCGCCCAGCGTCTCCTTGTGCACGTTGTAGGCCTTCGGGAATCCGACCTTGCACATCGGCCGGTCGTTCATCAGCCCCAGCGCGCCGGCGGCCTGCGGCCACGACTGCTGCATCTCGAACTCCCAGTACGGCCATGTGTGTGTACCGGACGGCCGGTAGACCGCCTGTCCGGGGATGCCGAGCTGGTTGAGCTTGATCGCGAACTGCTGCGAGGTGACCCTACTCAGGATCTCCAGTCCGACGCCGGAGTAGTTGGTGGCCAGCAGCGGGATGTCCGACGGACTGTCGTGCGGCCCGACGAGGCCGTTGCCCGACGACACGTACAGGCTGGTGCCGCGCAGCTTCTCGGCGTGCAGATACGGGTCGTGCTCCTTCCATGCCGGGTCGCTCGGCGGCCCGAACATCTTCATGGAGTCGTAGCCGCCGCCGTCGCGCAGCGCGAACTGGATGGCCTGCGGCATGCCGTAGGAGGTCATCTGCAGGATGCCCGAGAAGGATGCGGCGTACTTGTAGAAGCCCGGATTACGGCTGGCCAGCATCATCGCGGCCGAACCGCCCATCGACAGGCCCTGGATACCGCGGACGTCGGTGGAGCGCCAGTCACCTTCCAGGATCGGCGGGAGCTCCCGGATCAGGAAGGTCTCCCACTGGTAGTTCTTGCCCTTGTCCGGTTCCTTCCAGTCGGTGTAGAAGCTGGATTCACCACCGATCGGCAGGACCACGTTGACGTTCTTGTCGCGGTAGAAGTTCTCGATGTCGGTGTTGATGATCCAGCCGCTCTGGTCCTCCTGCGCCCGCAGGCCGTCGAGAGTGACCAGTTGCGGGAACTTGTCCTTCGGCTTGGACCACCAGTCGCGGGCGAGCAGGATCTGCACCTGGATGTTGGTCTTCATCGCCGGCGAGTGGACCCACAGTGCGACGCGACGATCCGTGTACCAGAACGTGTTGGTCACCCGGGCGGGTTCGGTGGCAGCCGCAGGCACCGGCGCGGGTGGCGGCGCGGCGGACTCCGGGGCGGCGGGGGGCGGTTGGACCGCCGGCGCGCCGGGCGGGTCGTCCGGTGCCGCACCGGCCGGGACGACCGGTGCGGTGAGCACCAGTACCGTCGCCGCGGCTCCCGCGACTCCGGTCAGCCATCGTCGGGCGGTCCCGGTGTTCCGCCCCCGTTCACTACACGTCGTGTCCCACGTCCTGCGCGTCACGACGTGCCGAAACCCATGCCAGTTCACCCTCTGACTCCTTCACACCACCTGAGTTTGACGACGTTCGACCAGGTGAGTGTGTAACTCTTTCCCCAGAAGTCACAACAACCTCACAGACAACAGAACGCCCTACGTGTTTCTTACACGTAGGGCGTTCTGTTTTGGTTGCGCCACGCTGTTACGCGTGGGATTTCTGTGACTGAAGTGGCTCGGCCCCGCTTGTGCCGTGGACCGCAGCCGTCAGACGGTCAGCGGAAGAAGCCTCGGTTCTTGGCGTTCCACAGCATGTCCTGCCAGTAACCCCAGGCGTGGGTGCCGTTCGAGTAGTAGGTCATCAACGGCAGACCCTGGACGAATGCGGCGGCCTCGAACGCCTTGGCCTGGGTGAAGGCCAGGACCTCGAGGGTCGAACCCTTGAACAGGTCGTCGAAGACGTTCGGCAGGGAGTTGTACTGGCCGAACAGACCGTTGCCGGACCCGATGAACACCTTCATGCCGTGCATGCGGTTGATGTTCATGAACGGATCGTTGGAGATCCAACGCGGGCTCCACGGCGGGCCCCACATGCTGTCGATGTTCCACGGCTTCGGGTCGACGTCGAACATCGCCAGACGCAGCGCGGTGCGCATGCCCGGTGCGTTGAGGAAGTTGTAGCCGGACAGCGAGGCCACGCGGTCGAAGTTGTGGCGGTTCTGCGCGCCGATGACGAGGGCGGCGTTACCACCGGAGGAGAGTCCGGCGATGGCATAGCGGCCGCTCGGCCCGCGGAAGCCGCGACGATCGAGCTCTCGGATCAGAGTCTTGGTGATGACGCAGTTCCACGTGTAGCGGTACGGCTGATTGTTGAAGTTGCTGGGGGCATCCCAGTCGGAGTAGAAGCTCGCGGGGCCGCCGATCGGCTCGACGACGTTGACGCCGGAGCGCACCATCTCCTGGACGTTGGTGTTGATCTCCCAGCCGCTGTAGTCGTACTGGGCGCGCATACCGTCGAGCAGGATGGCGGTCTTGTAGTTGCCGGGGCGCTTCCACGCACGAACCTTGACGTTCGGCATACCGCAACCGTTGACCCAGAACTCCTGTTTGCCGACCTGGGTGCCGTTGACCCGAGCGGCCGCATCACCGGCACCGATCACACCGGCCAGCCCGATCACGGTCGCCATCGCGATGAAAGCGGCGACGAATCGGTTCCGCGCCCACCCGGCCCTTCGCGGACTGGCAGCAGCTTCACGCATCGACTGATATCTCCCTCTGTCATCCGACGACCGGGGACGTCTTCCCCCATCGCCGAATCCTGCTACGACACCCGGCCGCTGGTCCTCCCCCGAAAGCACCTCGGCGCAGTGGGTGATTCTGTGCGAATCACTCGCCGATCAGCCGAAATTCGGCTGTTGGCACCGTTTCGGGAGCCTATTGCATAGCCAATTCGCTGACAAACGCTGTGACTGCTCTCACATCGGTCCGTCGGCGAGCCGTTATGCGACAAGCGGCGTGGGTGTCCTGGTCACGTTGATCTATCGACCAAGTCCGCGCGAACGTTACCGATTCGAGATGTGTCCGGGCAAACCGAGCCCTTCGAGACGCTCGCAAGCTCGCTCCTCAGGAACCGGAACATCATTTCGGGTGAATCCGTGGCGGCATCTGCAGACCACACCGCAGGATCTCGTACTCGGGCTCCCGTTCGATCCGGTAGTCGGTCCAGACGAAAGACTCCTTGAGGTTTCGTTTGAACCGCTCCCACGTCCACGTCGCCTCGTACGAATCGAACCGGTCCCGGGTCTCCGGACACCGCAGCGCGACCTCCGCCTGACGCACCAGGTCCTCGTCGAGATATCCCGGCAGGACCGGCTTGCGCGGAAAGGCGCCGGCCTCGGCGACCACCCACTCCGACGGCAATACCTTGTCGTGGCCGATGCGACCGTCCTCGAGCCGTTCGGTGTGTGCCGCCAGCGGATAGGCCAGGCCCATCTGGTCGATGACCCGGACGTCGAGCGGTGCGTTCATGCTGGTCATCCCCAGATTGAGGAAGTAGACCGTCAGCATGCGGTCCTCGGGTGCGATGTCGCCGGGCAGCTTCGCGATGTACCACTCGTCGTAGTTGAACGACGGCAGGACGACGCCACCCTCGTCGTGGTAGCGCTCGATCCACTCCGCCATCGCGCCCATCCGCGGGTAGTCGAGGTAGTCCTCGGCGGTCACCGGGTTGGTGTTGCCCATGTTGGTGACGTAGAAGCGTCGTTCGTCGACGATGCCGCTGCGACCGATGTCGATGCCGGCGTTGGGCAACACGTTCTGACTGCACACCGCGGCCCACGCCACCGTGGTCACCCAGAACGCACCCATGACGGCCGAGCCGGCGAGCTGCAGCCGGACCCGACGACGGGGTTCACCGTCACCGTCCGTCGCCGTCGCGGGCCTCCGCCGGAACGCCTGGCCGACGTGGGCCGGGATGGTCACCGGCAGGACCATCAGCGGCAGCAGCAGGGTGAACAGCGACGCGAGCAGGACCCGGCCGTGCATGAAGTCGCCGCCCTGGCGAATCCAGTAGACACCGCCGATCAGTCCGGCCACCAGGATCGTCACGACCACCGCGGTGGGGGTCTGCAACGCCGTCGACCACCGGCCCATACGGCTGCGCCACGAGATCTGCTCACGCTCGGGGGTGTCGGCTGCAGGGGTGTCAGATGCGGGGTCCCCGCGCTCGGCGACTCGCCGTCCGACGACGAGCATGACGCCGGCCAGGATCACCAGCACGGCGGGCAGGACCAGCACATAGGGCCCGAACAGGTTGGCCACATAGAGCAGGCCCTGGTGCCATTTGGCGCCGCTGGCGTCCTTCGCGACGGCCGGGTTCGGCACCAGCAGGGCGTAGTAGCCCATCCGGAAGATCTGATACCCGACGGGCAGGACCGCGGCGACGACGACCATCCCGATCCGCATCCACCACGAGTTGGGGGCGATCACGAGCAGCATCAGCACGAGCCCGCCGAGGATCGTCAGTTCGGGGCGGATCAGCGGCGCCAGACCGGCGGTGAACGCCAGCGCGAGGGTGGCGGCCTGCTGGCCCCGCGAGGCGGCGCGGCCGGGCCGACGGCTCCACGCCACCAGCTGACACCACAGGACGGCGATCCAGAAGATGCAGAGGCCGTTCTCCAGGCCGCTCGTCGCGAAGTCGCGCGCCGGTGGCAGCGCGATGTAGAGGATGACGCCGAACGGCAGCAACAGGGTCCAGCCGTCGCCGGTGAGCCCGCCCAGGCGCGTGCGGTGGAGGCGGGCGCTGCCGTACATGGCGATCGGGATCGCCGAGACCGACAGCACCAGGGCGACCCACAGCGCGACGTACTCGAGCTGACCGTCGGTGACCTCGGCCCAGAACCAGAGCAGGTACGTCCACGCCGTCGAGGTGTTGGCCTCCACGCGTTCGCCGATGTTGAACACGGGGCCGTTTCCGGCGAAGAGATTGCGCAGGGTGCGCAGGACGATCAGCCCGTCGTCGGCGATCCAGCGGCGCTGCCAGACACCGATCGTGAAGAACGTGGTGACGGTGACCGTCCCGACGAGGAAACTGATGACCGGCACCCACTGTCGTGGTCCCCAGGCCCGCAGGCCACGCCGCTCGGTGTCGTCGGGCTCCGCGGTGCTGTCTGCCGGTTCGATGTCGGCCCGTTCGGAATCGGCCCGTTCAGAACTGTCGGACCCGGGGGTTCGCACCTCAGGAGACTGCATAGACCGCGACACCCACGCACACCAGCCAGGCGACCGCCAGCAACTGCAGGACGCGGTCGCCGAGCGCGATCTCCTCCGGTTCGCCGGCCTGACCGCCGTCGATGTCGACGGCGTAGCGCAGGATCGCGATGGTGAACGGGACCATCGACACGGAGTAGGCGACATTCGTGTCGGCGTTGTCGAACGCCCACAGACCGTAGAAGACGACCACTGCGGTCGCCGACAGCGTCCACACGAATCGCAGGTAGGTCGTGGTGTAGTACTGCAGCGCCTTGCGGATCTTGGCGCCGGTCCGCTCGGCGAGTTGCAGCTCCGCGTAGCGCTTGCCCGCGGCCATGAACAGCGAGCCGAACGCCATCACCAGCAGGAACCACTGCGACAGTTCGATGTCGGCGGCGACACCGCCGGCGATGGCACGCAGCAGGAAGCCCGAGGAGACGATGCAGATGTCGATGACGGGCTGGTTCTTCCAGCCGAAGCAGTAGCCGAGCTGGATGCCGAGGTAGATCGCGATGACGACCGCGGTTTCCCAGTTCGCGATCAGTGAGATCCCCAGCGACGCGATGGCCAATGCGGTCGCGAGGCCGTAGGCGAGCGGCACGGGCACCACACCGGCTGCGATCGGACGGAATCGCTTGGTCGGATGGTTGCGGTCGGACTCGACGTCGCGGGCATCGTTGATCAGGTAGATGCTCGACGCCACCAGACAGAACGCGACGAATGCGATCGCGACCGGGCCCAGTACGTCCCCGTCGCCGACGCTGCCTGCGGCCAGCGGCGCGGCGAGAACGAGTACGTTCTTCACCCACTGCCGTGGGCGCACCGCTTTGATCAGTCCGGTCGCCAGATTCTTCGGCGGTGCCAACACCGTGTCGTGCTCGATCGGCTCTTCGCTCATGTCCTCGGGCTCATCTCGTAGCGACGTTCGTCGCGAACAGTCTGTCACCCGCCACCACGGCCGCCGCGCTCGCGGCACCGATGGCCGCCCCGGCGAGGACATCGGTGGGGTAGTGCACGCCGAGGACCAGCCGGGACAGCAGCATCGGCGGTACCAGGACGGCGGGCAGCGCCGCGGGCGGCAGTCCGGCGGCGCGCCCGATGAGGATCGCCGCGGCCGTCGTCGACGTGGCGTGCGACGACGGGAAGCTCAGCTTGCTGGGCGTCGACACCCCGACCGCGATGCGTTCGTCGTGGGGGCGCTTGCGTCGCACGACCCGCTTGATGATCACCGAGGCGGCGTGCGCACCGAATGCCCCGACGCCCGCCTCCGCCCAGTGACGAACCGCGGTGCTGTCCCCACGACGACGCGTCGCGAGCACACCCGCGCCAGCGATGGCCAGCCAGCCGAGGGAGTGTTCACCGAAGTGCGACATGCCGCGGGCGGCCGACACGACACCCGGTCGGTTCGCGACGACCCGTTGCACCGCGAGCAACGCCGCGACCTCACCGGTGGCCGGCGGTATGACGACCGGCGTCTGCACCGACTCAGTCGATTCCGAAGACACGCGCCCAGCTCTCCTGACTCGTCAGATCCTGATGTGCGGCCCGATAGGTGTCGCGCATGTCCGGGAAACGGTCCTTCAGTTCCCGGACCAGACCCGCCGACTCCTTGGCGAGGGCGATCATCTTGTCGCGGTCCCGCTTGCGGTACACCACGCCGCGGCCGTCGGCGGTGGTCACCGTGACCCCGTCGACCCGGCCCAGGCTGAACCAGCGCGCCTCGATCGGCGGGAAGTTCGCCTGCGGCACCTCGTGGTGGCGTGGGTCGGCGGGTTTGGCGTTGCGGACCAGCGCCGCGGTCAGCGACTTGAGCTTGGCGACCCGACCCTCGGGGATGTTGGTGCCCAGGTGGGTGGCCTGACCGCTGGTGCGGGGCAGTTCGGTCGCGGACGGCAACACCACCGCGTCCGGGTACTGCTTGCGCATCGCGGCGACCTTCGGCAACGCGGTCGGCAGCAGGCTGCGGATGTGGTCGGGTCCGGCGAGGAAGTCGCGGATCGCCTCGTTCTGGATCGCGACCGTCGAATACTCCAGGCACAAAAGGTGTTTCGCGGTCGCCTTGACCATCGACTTCAGGATGCCGTCGATGGGGCCGTCCTTGGTGAGCGACGCGACGACGAGCCGGTTGCGCAGGTGGAAGTACGCCTGCCAGTCGATGGCGTCGTCCTTGTCGCTCCAGGCCATGTGCCAGATGGCGATACCCGGGACGGTGGCGGTCGGGTAGCCGGCCTTGGCCGCGCGCAACGCGAACTCCCAGTCGTCCCACTTGATGAACAGCGGCATCGGCAGGCCGATCTCCTCGGCACACTGCCGCGGGATCATGCACATCCACCAGCCGTTGCCCTCGACGTCGATGCGCCGATGCAGGTTCTTGGAGTTCTCCCGGTCGCGCAGTGGGTATTTCGCGAAGTTGTGGTCGTAGGAGACGAACGGTGCCGCGGTCCACATGAACTTCTCGCGGTTGATGACCTCACCCATGCAGTGCAGGTGGCTGCGATCCTGCAGGTTGAGCATCTGGCCGCCGACGAGCATGGGGGACTTGGCGAAGCGCGACATGGCCAGTGCCCGCAGGATCGAGTCGGGCTCGATCATGATGTCGTCGTCCATGTACAGGATGTACGGAGAGTCGGTGCGCCGCAACGCTTCGTACATGATGCGCGCGTAACCGCCGGAGCCGCCCAGGTTCGGCTGGTCGAAGATGTTCAGCCGATCGCCGAGTGCCGCGGCCGCCTCGTCGTAGCCGGGCTCGTCGACCACCTTGCGGGTGCCCTGGTCGGGCATCATCACCGCGTCGATCACCTCGTCCACCAACGGATCCGACGTGAGGGCGGCGAGTGCGTTGACCGCATCGGTCGGCCGATTGAAGGTGGGGATGCCGACCGTGACTCGTTTGGTGTCGTCGCCGGAAGCTGCCTCGATCGGCGAATACCAACCTGCCGCGACGATCTCGGTGTCGGTGTCGGTGGTGATGTCGAACCAGATCCAGCCGCCGTCCTCGAAGGGTCCGAGGTCGAGCTCGAATTCCGCGACGCCGCGCCCGTTCTCGTCGGTGTCGATGAGGTCGCCGCCGATCGCGATGCGCGACCCGTCGATCTTCGAGCGGTAGAGGTCGACCCGACAGGTGCCGAGGACCTCCACGCGCAGCACCACCGACTCGAGGACACTCCAGCGGCGCCAGTAGGCGGCGGCGAACGCGTTGAAGTAGGTCTCGAAGCTCACCTCGGACTCGGCACCGAGCAACACCGATGTCCGGCTCGGGGCGTGCGCGCGGCGTGGATTGTTCTGCGACTCCACCACATACAGGGACCGGACGTCGATCGGCTCGCCCGCTCGGGGGAAGATGACCCGCTGCAGCAACGCGGCGGCCTTCGACGGGCCGGACCCCGCGGCGGGGATGTCGGACTGGTTCACGGGTGTCACGGTCATCTGTTCCGCCTCATGAGTTCGGTCATCGGTCACCCGCCGCCGCGTCGAGCGGCGCGCCGTCGGCGAGATGCGGTGCCAGGGTGTTGTCGAACATGGTGAGCGCACTCGCGATCGCCATGTGCATGTCGAGGTACTGGTAGGTGCCGAGCCGCCCGCCGAACAACACCTTCTGTTGCGCGGTCTCGGCTTTGGCGAGTTCGCGGTACGCCGACACCATCTCGCGATCCTCCGGCGTGTTGATCGGGTAGTACGGCTCGTCGTCGGCCTCGGCGAATCGGCTGTACTCGCGCATGATGACGGTCTGGTCCGACGGGTAGGAATTGCGCTCCGGGTGGAAGTGCCGGAACTCGTGGATGCGCGTGTAGGGCACGTCGGCGTCGTTGTAGTTCATCACCGGGGTGCCCTGGAAGTCACCGGTGTCGAGCACCTCGGTCTCGAAATCGAGTGTGCGCCAGCCGAGTCGGCCCGCCGAGTAGTCGAAGTAGCGGTCCAGCGGGCCGGTGTAGACGACCGGTGCGTCCGGCGACTGCGCCCGTAGCTCGTCGCGGACGGCGAACCAGTCGGTGTCGAGCCGCACCTCGATGCGGTCGTCGTCGGCCATCTTCTCCAGCCACGCGGTGTACCCGTCGACGGGCAGACCCTCGTAGGTGTCGTTGAAGTAGCGGTTGTCGAACGTGTAGCGCACGGGCAACCGGGTGATGTTGCCGGCGGGCAGTTCCTTCGGGTCGGTCTGCCACTGCTTGGCGGTGTAGTGCTTGACGAACGCCTCGTAGAGGGGACGGCCGATCAGGCTGATCGCCTTCTCCTCGAGGTTCTTGGCGTCGGCGGTGTCGATCTCGGCGGCCTGCTCGGCGATCAGCGCGCGCGCCTCGTCGGGGCTGAAGTAGCGGCCGAAGAACTGCGACACGAGGCCGAGGCCCATCGGGAACTGGTAGGCCTGGCCCTGGTACATCGCGAAGACGCGATGCTGGTACCCGGTGAAGACGGTGAACTGGTTGACGTAATCCCACACCCGCTTGTTGGAGGTGTGGAACAGGTGGGCGCCGTACTTGTGGATCTCGATACCCGTGGTGGGTTCGGGTTCGGAGTACGCGTTGCCGCCGATGTGCGGGCGCCGGTCGAGGACCAGCACCTTCTTGTCGAGCTGGGTCGCGGCGCGCTCGGCGACCGTCAATCCGTAGAAGCCGGAGCCGACGACGATGAGGTCGACGGCGGTGCCGTCCGCCCGGTTGCTCGGGTCCTGACCATTTCCTGCCACGGGAGTTCAGGGTAACGGACCGAACCTGAGGAATCGCCGTGCACACGGCCGCGCGGGGCCATGACCGCAGGAGTGTGCTCTCCCGCCCGCCCGTGTGGGAACGCCGTCGGCTGGGTAATCTTTTGACCTATCGGCCTGCAGACACCCGGGCGCACGTCCATCGACCGTCGTCAGGGGCCGCCCGGTGTCCAATTCGCTGTCCGATTCTCGCGTTCGTCGCGACCGCTCACCGATCACCCGTGCTGTGGTGGTCGTCCCCGTCCACAATGAGGAACGCCTCCTTCCTTCCTGTCTGGCCGCCCTTGATGTCGCAAACCGGGTCGTCACGGCCCGTACGCCGGCCGTCGACGTCGAGACGATCGTGGTGCTCGACGCCTGCACCGATGCGTCCTGGCGGGTCGTGTCACCGCACGTCACAACCCTGACCTGCAGCGCACGGTCGGTCGGTGTGGCGCGTCGGGAAGGGTTCGCCCATTCGGCACGGCGTGAGCGGGACGCCGGCTGGGAGGAAACGACCTGGTTCGCGACCACCGACGCCGACTCCGAGGTGCCACCGGACTGGTTGGTGACCCATCTCGCGGCCGCCGCGGAAGGCGCAGACGCATTCGTGGGAACCGTCGTCCCGAACGGCTGGGACAACTGGCCGACGACCGTCGCCGACATGTTCGCCGACCGGTATGTCGCCGACGAGGGACACCATCACGTCCACGGCGCCAACCTGGGCATGCGTGCCGACGTGTACCGACGGGTGGGCGGTTTCTCCGCACGTACCGGCGACGAGGACGTCGACATCGTCCGTCGCCTGCTGTCGTCCGGTGCGCGGGTGTGCCGCAGCCCGCGCTCCCCGGTGGCGACCTCCACCCGCCGCGACGGCCGCACCGACGCCGGATTCGCGCACTACCTGCGGCGACTGGAAATCCTGGCAGGCACGCCCGCGGACCCGCGGAAGATCCCGGAGAACTCGGAGGTGTCCCGATGATGTGCAACGCTCCCGCGCTGGCCCAGCGCATCGTGGCCGAGAAGGTCCTCGACGCGCCGCTGCCGGGCCACGGCGAGACCGCACGCCGGCTGCGCATCCTCGCCGAGCGGTGCCGCGACGGCATCGCGGTCGGCCGACTCGTCGAGGCCCACCTCGACGCCGACGCCATCCTCGCCGAGATCCTCGGCGAGCGCGTGGCCCCCGGGGACTTCTGGGGAGTCTGGGCCGCCGAGCCACCCGAGCCGACGGTGACAGCGGAGCGTCAGGGCGGCCGGTGGGAGCTCACCGGGGCCAAACCGTGGTGTTCCGGCGTCGCGGCCTGCACACATGCGCTGGTCACCGCCCGCGATGGCGAGCTTCGCCGGCTGTTCGCCGTGGACCTGACCCAACCGGGTGTGTGGCCGGAGCGGGGCGGCTGGGCCGCCACCGGGATGCGGTCGACCGAGACCGGGACGGCACGGTTCGACCACGCCCCGGCCCGCCCGGTCGGCGCTCCCGGCGACTACCTGAACCGGCCCGGCTTCTGGCACGGCGGGATCGGGGTGGCCGCCTGCTGGTTCGGCGGGGCCCAGAAGGTGGCGGACACCTTGTACACGGCCGCCGCCGACCGGTCCGACGACATCACGCTCATGCACGTCGGTGCCGTCGACGCCCTGCTGGCCCAGGGGCAGGCGCTGCTCGACCACGCCGCCGCCGAAATCGACGCCGCCCCGACAGACGAGGTGATGGCGCGGCGTCTCGCCCATCAGGTGCGGTGGTCGATCGAGCAGGTCGCCACCGGCGTCATCGATCGGGTGAACCGCGCGCTCGGCCCGTCACCGCTGGTGCACGACCGGGAGCACGCACAGGCGGTGGCCGATCTGGGCGTCTACATCCGGCAGTCGCATGCCGACCGGGATCTCGTGACGCTCGGGCGGCTCGCCGCACAGGAATGCGCCGCCCGACGAGACGGGTCCGACGGGGCGGGAGAGCAGTCATGTCGGTGATCGATCCCGCTGAGAAACCGACCCCTGGGGAGCCGACGACCCCGGGGCTGATCGGCACACCGGTGTCGGCGACGGGCACCGGCGAGGACGCCTGGCAGGCCTGGCTCAACGTGTCGAGTCCGTGGCCGGAGCTGACCCTCGACGTCGAGCGGCTGATCGTGTTGGGCGCCCACCCCGACGACGAGGTGCTCGGTGCCGGCGGGATCATGGCCGCCGCCGCGCAGGCCGGCGTCGAGGTCGTCATCGTGTGCATGTCGGACGGCCGGGCGTCGCATCCCGGCTCTCCCACGATGACGCCCGAGCAACTCGCCGAACGCCGGCACGTCGAACTCGACACCGCCACCGACCTGCTTGGCGTGGCGCGACCGCGGTGGTGTGGCCTGACCGACGGTGCACTCGCCGAGCAGCACCACACGATGGCCGGGCTCGTCGATGCCGTGATCGACGAGGAACCCGATGCGCGCACCGGCCTGCTGTCGGTGTGGTCGCACGACGGTCACCCCGACCACGACGCGGTCGGCCGTAGCGTCGAGGAGGTCGCCCGGCGTCGCGGGCTGCCGCTGTGGATGTACCCGATCTGGATGTGGCACTGGGCGGTTCCCGGCGACTCGACCATCCCGTGGGATCGCTTGCGCGCCCACATGATCGACCCGACGATCCTGGCGATCAAGCACGCCGCGATCGGCGCCTTCGACACACAGGTCCGGCCCCTGTCCGACGACCCGGCCGACGCGGCGATCCTCCCGCCGCATGTCCTCGCCCACCTCACCCGCACCAGGGAGTTCGTCTTCGCATGACCCAGCCGTCTGGTACCCCGACCCCACAGCCGGCCCCGTCCCCGTCGCGCTCCATGCCCGACGGCTACTTCCACACCATGTACGCCCACAGCGATGATCCGTGGGGCTTCACGCAGCGGTTCTACGAGCGTCGCAAGTACGCGCTCACTCTCGCCGCGCTGTCTGCCGAGCGATATCACCGCGTGTTCGAACCCGGCTGCTCTATCGGGGTGCTCAGTGCCGAGCTCGCCCTGCGCAGCGACCAGCTGGTGTGCCTGGATCTCAGTCCGCGGGCGACGGCGCTGGCCGCCGACCGTCTCGCGGTCTACGGCGACCGGGTCAGCGTGCGGACCGGCGATCTGGTGGCCGACTGGCCCGACGGGCGCTTCGACCTGATCGTCCTCAGTGAGCTGCTGTACTACCTCGACCCGCATGAGGTCGACGGCGTCGTCGAGCGCCTGTCCGATGCCCTGACACCCGACGGCGAGGTGGTCGCCGTGCACTGGCGACGCAAGGTGCCCGACTATCTCCAGTCCGGCGACGACGTCCACGATCGGCTGATCGCGTCGCCGCTGCATCACGTGGCCGGCTATTCCGACGCCGACCTGCGGCTCGACGTCTTCACCGTCGGTCCCCGACCGTCGGTCGCTCAGCGTGAGAATCTCGTAGGCTGATCTGGTCAGTGGTGCACCCGCCGCAAGGTTGGCGGTGGGGTCGGCGGTGGGCGGAGTTCGGGGCGGAGGAGCAGAGATGAATCAGGAACAGACGACGAGAATGGCGGAGATCGTCCGCGAACTCCGCATCGAGGGTGACGACTCCGACGCCATCCTGCGCCGCATCTCCAAAGCCGCGGTCGCGTCCGTACCGGGCAGCGAGTACGCCAGCGTCACCCTGGTGACGGGCGGCCAGATCGAGACCCCGGTCGTCGTCGGCGACCTCGCGGGCAAGTCGGATGCCCTGCAGCGCGAGTTCAGCGAGGGGCCGTGCGTACGGTCGGCCGTCGACGACACCACGATCATCATCGACGACATGCGACACGAGAGCCGCTGGCCCCGGTACGCCGCCGCGGCGACCGAACTCGGCATCGCGTCGATGGCCTGTTTCTGCCTCTACATCGACGGCCACGACTTCGGCGCACTGAACCTGCTGAGCACCACCACCCACGCGTTCGATCCGGATGCGCTGGCGGTGGGCCAGTTGTTCGCCGCGCACTGCGCGAGCGCGTTCTCCGCCGTCCGGGAGAAGGACCAGTTGCTCACCGCGTTGAGTTCGCGCGACATCATCGGGCAGGCCAAGGGCATGATCATGGAGCGCTATCGGGTCGATGCGGACGAGGCGTTCCGACTGTTGGCGCGTCTGTCCCAGGAGAGCAACACCAAGCTGGCGACGGTCGCGCGGCAGATCATCGAGGCCGGGCCGGCGTAACTTCGCCTCAGCGCAACCGATCCCGATCCGGGAAGCCCTTCACCGGCTGACCACCGGCCGCCAGGTAGTCGGCAAGGCCTCCGCCGACGAGCGCGTGCGCCCCGGTGGCGGGACTGAAGAACATCATGCCGCGCTGGAAGAGCGCGATGACACCGTTGCCGTCGGGGGTCAGGTTCGGCACCCCGATCGCCTGGCCGAGCGGGCCGGTGATGCCGCCGAGTTCGTCGAATCTGCCGTTGATGGCGTCGGTGCCGATCGACAACAACTGCGACGACCCGGGCAGCAGCCGCTCGGGCAGCGCCATCAGGCTCCCGAGATCCAGTGCGCCGCCGGGACTGTCCGGTCCGGTCGGCGGTGTGACGATCCGCGGCTTGAACGCCTGACCCCGCACCGAGAAGAACGACGACTTCAGCTGCAGACGGGTGCGCGCCTCTTCGCCGCTGACCTCGACGGTGCCGCCGGACCCGACCGCGCGCACCTTGATCGCGCGGCCGTTCTCGGCGCCGAGTCCGTTGGCCTCGACGACCTCGAGGGCCCGCAGCGCTCCGACGCCGAAGGCCGATCCGACACTGCCGGCGCTGATGGTCGCGGTCCAGTTGTGGTTCGGCGAAACGGTGTCGCCGTCGTCGCGGACCGCGGGGAAGCGGCCGCCCGCGGAGTAGCCGCCGGTGGAGGCGGAGAACTCGGTGAACGCGGGTTTGCCGCCCTGCAACAGGATCTGGCCGGCCGTCTCGTCGGCGGCACGGTTGGTCCGGGGGTCCTCACCGGCGACTCCGCCGTAGACCTGGGAGTTCTGGGTGTCGTCGATCCGCTTGCCACCCGCGATCGCCGCCAGCGCATAGGTGCGGGCCGCCACCGCCTGGGCCTTGAGTGCCTCGAGGCCACCGGAATCGGCCCACCCGGGAACGCTTTCCTTCGGGATCACGCCTTTGACGTAGTCGTCGATGTGGATGCGGTTGGCCGCACGTCCGCCGTCGAAACCGAGGGCGCCGCGATAGGCCTGATTGGACCCGCAGTACTTCAGGAACTCGGCGGGCGGCCGGCTCGGGCCCATGTTGATCGGTTCGACGAACTGGGCCGGGACCGATCGCACGACACCGCCGCCACATCCGTTGCGGATGGTGGCGGTACCCCCGGACAGGCTGACCGCCTGTCCGGGAGCCACCATTTGGCCACCGACTCGCATCCCGGCGTCCGCGTGCACATTCACCGAGTTCTTTCCGGTCAGGATGACCGAGATCTCGGGCCTGTCCACCTTCCCCGCGGTGGTGCCGCCGTAATAGTGGCGCAAAATCTGTGTCGCCGACCAACCCTTCTGGGCGTAGCCGTACGCGCCCCACTGCCCCATCCCACGACCGTGTCCGTGACCGTGCCCGATCAGGACGACTTCGGAGCCCGCTGACAACACCACGTCGTCGTGCAGCACCCGCGGAGCCGTCAGCAGACCGCCGACCAGCAGCGCAGGCAGCAGCCCGATCGCGGCGAGCGACAGCGATCGGGTCCTGGCGTGCCGAGGGCGTACGTTCACCAACGTGCTCGGTACCTTCCGTGGGCGCAGCGAGTGTTACTCGTGTGACTGTTGTGACAGTAGTTAACGATTGTCGATGGCGTCCAGTCAGGGAGATAACAACCGCGCATCGAGTGGACCGGGCAGCATGATGGACTTTTCGAACCAGTCCGACTAGTCCGTATCGGCGTAGCCTCGTTCCCGTGAAGACCATCACCAGCACCGAGGCGAAGTCGCGGCTCAATGCTGTACTCGCCGAGGTCGAGCGGACCGGAGTCGCCGTCACCATCACCAGTCACGGGCGGCCGGTGGCCGTGCTGTCGCCGGTGACGTCGCGCCCTCGGACGTTCGGACAGCTGCCCGACGTCGTGGTACCGGATGACTTCGACGAGCCCCTGCCCGACACCGAACTGTCGGGATGGGAGGGGCTGCCACGTCCGGAGGGCGGCAGGTGACCGCGATCCTGCTCGACACGAACGCGCTGTTGTGGCTGGTGTCGGCACCGGACCGCGTGTCGGACCGGGCTCGCGGCATCCTCGCCGACCAGACGAACGAGCTCTTCGTATCGGCGGTGTCCGCGTGGGAACTGGCGATCAAGACACGCCTGGGTCGTATCGACGCGGACCCGCTGTTGTCCGCCTGGGACGCAACCGTGGCCGGACTGAGTGCGGTCGACCTGCCCATCGATTCTGCCGATGCCGCCATGGCGGGGCGGCTGCCGTGGGAGCACAGAGACCCGTTCGACCGCATGATCGTCGCCCAGGCCAGCAGGCGCGGCCTGATGATCGCCACCAGCGATCGTCAGATCATCGCGGGCGCAATGACATCCGTGCTCGACACCCGCTGATCGATCGCAAAATCGCGGCGTTACGCCGGCATCCGATCGCGCATGATCTCGGCGAGTTGGGTGCGCGCCCGGTTCAGCCGCGACTTCACGGTCTGCACGCCGACACCCTGATGCACCGCGATGTCCGCGTAGGTCATGTCGCCGAATTCGCGCAGCACGATGGCCTCGCGGAAGTCCTCGGGCAGTTGGGACAGCGCGTCGCGCAACGCATCTCGCAGGGCGAGGCGTTCGTCGAACCGGGGCCCCTCGTCGTCGTCGGAGAGCTGGATCGGCTGCTCGGGATCGGTGAAATCGGTGATCTGCGTGTTGGTCTTGCGGCGCCGGACCACCGACAGCGCGTTGTTGGCGGCGATGCGATGCAGCCAGGTGGAGAAGCGGGCCTCGCCGCGGAACTTGTGCAGGTTCTGCCAGGCCGCGACGAGCGTGTTCTGCAGGGCGTCCTCGGCGTCGTGCGGGTTGCCGCAGATGTTGAGGCACACCGCCCACACATGATTCCGGTGCGCGCCCACGATCTCGGCGAAGGCATGCTGATCGCCTTCGCGCGCCTGCATCAGCAGCGCCGCCTCGTCGGTCACGTCCACCAACCCATCAGATCCCCCACCCCACGTCAGAGATCGTAGTGGTCGTCGTCGGGTTGGTCGCCGGCATCGGGGATGTGTCCGCCGACGTCATCCGAACTGCCCTCGGTGTCGCCGCTGTCCAGGTCGGCGTCGCGGTACTCGGTGTCACCGGTGTCGTCGTCGAGCGCGGGCGACGGGTGGGTATCCCCCGGCTCGTTGTCCACCGCCGGCTCGACGATGATCTCGTCGTCGTCACCGTCCGCCGGTGGCGTGTCGTCCATGTCGGGAACGGTGTCGGGGTCGGCCGTCGCCGACGGATCGAATGCGGCCTGCATCGCGCCGTTCCAGACGTCGTCGGGCGGCGGGGGTGCGGTGGCGGGGTCGATGCCGAGCGTAGCCAGGATGGACGGCTCCTCCTCGTGCATGTGCTGCCCTCCGATCGGATGAATCCGGTGTCGCCACCTCGCGGTGGCCGGTCCCTTATGTGATGCTACGGCCCGACCGCTTTGTTCCTCCGCACAACCGCCGGTCATCTCCGTGGGACGCCGTCGCCGAGATCCGCGGTCCGAAACCTCCGGGAACATTTCCACCACCCGGGTACATCAGACGAACGACAGGCTCGACCACACAGACCAGAAAGGCCATCAGAGATGCGCTCCATGAACCAGAACCCCACCGGCCAGGACTCGACTGCGTCCAACCCGACCGGGCAGCAGGACCCGACCTCGCAGCAGGACACCGTCCGCTACACCACCGACGCCGAGGGCAACGACATCGCGGTGCACTACGACGCCGCCGGCAACGTCTCGCTCGTCCAGGCCGACACCGACGGCGACGGCCGGTATGACACCGCGGCCGCGACCGCCGCCGACGGCACCACGATCGTGGCGCACGACGAGGACGGCGACGGCCGCGCCGACACCATCGCCCACGTGGACCAGAGCGGCGATCTGACCCGCGTGGACACCGTCGAGGACGGACAGATCGTGGCGACCACCCTCGACCAGAGCGGCGACGGCCGGCCGGACACCGTTCTCGAGGACACCGACCGCGACGGCGTCTACGACCGGATCTCCTACGACCGGGACGGGGACGGTCGCGTCGACTACGTCGCCGTCGACTCCGACAGCGACGGCGAGCTCGACACCTTTGCCGCCGACAACGATGGTGACGGTCAGGCCGATGCCTACTCCGGTCCGGACGGTTCCTACGGCGGCGGCCAGGGCGGCTACGGCTCCGACGACAGCGTCCTCTGACGCCGCCTCCTCCCTCGGCTCCACACCCCGTTCGTCCCCCGGGTATCGACCCCGGGGGACGAACTTTGTTGTGCGCCTGATTAAATCCTTCAGCGGCGGCGGTCGAGCTGCAGGCGTGAGGCGGTGTAGACGACGAGGATCGTCGAGATCAGCAGCAGTGCGCTGTAGGCGAGCACCACGTTGGAGCCGGTGGGCTCCCAGAGTGCGGCGCCGTCGGTCTGGGGTGCCAGCGGCGAGATCCTGTTGAGGTCGACCGCACTCGCCGCGCCCGCATAGCCCCAGTACGACGGGAACAGCCACGACAACTGGGCGAGGACCGGGGTGGTCAGTCGGAACAGTCCGCCGCAGAACACCAGTTGCGCGAGCACCAACACCACCAGCGGCGGCATCGTCTGTTCGACCGAGGAGACCTTCGCCGAGACGGCAAGTCCCACAATGGTGCTCACACAGGCGAGCGCGGCCACCGCACAGAACAATCCCAGCGGCGCCGCACCTGGCACCCCGGCCGAGGGAATTCCCTTGCCCGCGAACGTGATGATCATCATGACGGCGGTCTGTGCGACGGCGACACCGGAGAAGACGGTGATCTTGGCGGCCAGATAGGCTCCCGGCCGCAGACCGACCGCACGTTCGCGCTCGAAGATGTCGCGCTCGCCGACGAGGTCCCGGATGGTCAGCGCGGTTCCCATGAACGTCGCTCCCACCACGAGGATCACCAGGATCTGCAGCGCCTCACCGGCGGTGTCGGTCGCCTCGTTGACGCCGAAACCACTCGAGCCGGGGATGATCAGCGTCAGCAGGCCCAGCACCACCGGCAGCAGACCGAGGAATGCCAGGTACCCGGGATCGGCGAGGATCAATCGTAGCTGACGGCGGATCAAGGTGCTGCACTGTTCGATTGCGGTTGCCTGCGGTGCGCACACCACCGCCCCGGTACGCCGGCGGATCGGCACCGACGGGGCGCGGTGCGTGCGATCGAGGTGGCGCTGGTGAGCGAGGCCGGGATGCGCGGCGACGAACGCGAAGATCTCCGCCCAGTCCGCGCTGCCCATCGCGGCGGGCACCTCGTCGGGCCGACCGACGAACGCGGTACGGCCGCCGGGCGCCAAGAGCAGCACCTGGTCGCACATCGCGAGATGAGTCAGGGAGTGCGTCACCACCAGCACCACGCGTCCGGCGTCGGCGAGACGTCGCAGCGCACCCATCACCTGCCGGTCGAGCGCGGGGTCGAGGCCCGAGGTCGGTTCGTCGAGGATCAGCAACGACGGCCCCGTGAGCAGTTCCATCGCCATCGACGCACGTTTGCGCTGTCCGCCGGACAGGTTGTCGACGCGGGTGTCGAGATGCTCGGTGAGGTGCAGTTCGGCGAGGACTCCGGCGATCACCCGGTCGCGATCGCCGTCCGACAGATCCGGCGGCAGCCGCAGTTCGGCTGCGTAGCCGAGCGCCTCCCGCAAGGTCAGCCGACGATGCAGGACATCGTTCTGGGGGACCATCCCGATCCGGGTGTGCAGGGCGTCGTACTCGCCGTGGACGTCGCGTCCCTCGAACGTGACGAGACCCGCCGACGGGGTGGACAGGCCGGCGACGACCCGGGACACCGTCGACTTGCCGGCCCCCGACGGCCCGATCACGGCGGTCAGTGTTCCTGGGCGCGCGGTGAATTCGATGTCGCGCAGCAGTGTGGTGCCGCCGTCGACGGTCAGGCCGATGCCGTGCACGTGCAGTCCGTCGGAGGCTGCGCTCGGCGTCTGTCCGCGCACCAGGACGTCTCCGCGGACGACGAAATCGCTGTTGCCGATGGTGATCACCGAATCATCGGCCAGCCAGGCCCGCGCGGTGCGGTGACCGTCGACGTAGGTTCCGTTGCTGCTCGCGAGGTCTTCGATCATCAGCTGTCCGTCGGCCTGCGCGACGATCCGGGCGTGCCGGCGGGAGGCGAGCATGTCGTCGACGACGACGTCGTTGTCGGGGGTGCGGCCGATCGTGAGGATGCCGTGCAGGGTGATCGCGGTGCCGTGGTCGTCGTGGCGCATCGGCATCAGATGGGGGGCGCCGGGCAGCCGCGGTGGCCCCGGCTCGTCGTCGGTGAAGGTGATGCACAGGGTCGGGCCGTCATCGGGGTCGCCGAGCCGGATCTGCGTGGACGCGGTCACGAGGATCTCGGTGACCGCGACGCCGGCCGCGTAGGCCGGCGTCGCCGGATCGTCGGCGGTGACCCACCAACTGTTCGTGCGCCACTCGATGCGCAGGTGTCGGTCGGCGACCAGCGGGTGGTCGACGACCACGTCGTTCTCCGGCGCCGCCCCGACCGTGAGCTGCGGTTCGTCACCCAGCCCGTGGACGGCGTCCCCCACGGTGACGGTCCCGCGGATCATCGTGGTCATCACGTGGGTGATCCGCGGCGGTTCAGAATGCGTCGGGGGCGTCGAGGGTCGTGTCGTCGCCCCCGGTGTAGCTGACACTGTCGGCCTGTCCGTCGCCGTCGGTGTCGGTCACCACGGTGTCCGGAGATCCGTCGTTGTCGGCGTCCATCACGGTGGTCTCGTACCCGCCGTCGCGGTCGGTGTCGACGAACTGCACGTCGAGGTTGCCGTCGCCGTCGACGTCGATCGCCGACGACACGACCTGTCCGTCCTCGATGTGATTGATCTGCATGACGTCGCCGGTCTCCGACAGCTGCGCCACCACGTCGGCGGAACCGTCGTCGTCGGAGTCGGATTCGACGATGGTGGTGCCGTCCGGGCCGCCGTAGACGAGGGTGTCGAAGGTGCCGTTGTCGTCGGTGTCGGCTTCGACCAGCACGACGTTGCCGTTGTCGTCGAGGTAGGTGTTGATCGGGGTGCCCTCGGCGGTGGTGCCGTGCACCACGTCGGCGTTACCGTCGCGGTCGATGTCGACGGCGCTGTGCGTGGTGCCCTGTGCGGCGTTCTCGGGTGCCGCGCTCTCGGTGGTGGGGGTGCTGGTGCCGGGGGTGCTGGTGCTGTCGGACATCGCTGCTGCCTTTCGTCGTCCCCCGCTCGGCGAGGGCGTCTGCTGTTGTCGGGGATCAGACGCAGGCAGCAGCCGCAGATGTTCCCGCCGGGATGGATCGCCAGGTCAGGACATCCTGCAGTCAGGACATGAGTCCCGAGCGGGTCAGGAAGGTCCGACCGTCTTCCACCGAGGCGACACCGAAGACCTTCAGGTTCAGGCCCGACGACGTGTTGGCGTAGTCGATCTTGTAGTCCGAGGTGGCCGGTCGCGGCGCGATGTCGGCGGCCGACACCCGGTTGGCATCCTCCACCAGCTCGCCGTCGCCGTTGGAGTAGATGCCGTTGCGGATGTCGACGATCATGCTGTCGGCTTCGTTGTCGTCGACGTGGAACATGATGAAGTAGCTGAGCGCATCGGGACTCCCGAGTTCGGCCAGCGAACCGTCGTCGGCGATGTCGCACATCATCTCGACCGCGTCGTTCTGGTTGAACCCCGTCTTGCGGCAGTTGTCCACGGATGCCTGCAGCGGGCCCGGAAGAGCCGCCATCAGATCGGCGTCGTCGGTGAGGATGCGGCCTCCGTCCTTGCCGGTCTCCCCTGCCGCGGTCGCCTCGGCCCCGGTCGCCCCGGCCCCGGTCGCCCCGGCACCGGTCCCGCCCGCGGCGCTCGACTCCGCGGCGATGTCGGGATTCGGGTCCTCATCGCCGGAAGTCATCAGCGCGACGGCCCCGGCACCGATGCCGATCACCGCGACGACCCCGACGGCGACTGCGGCGATCCGGCCCCACCGTCGTCCGCCCTTCTGCTGCCCGGACGAGGGAGAAGTCTGTTGGGGGCGAGACGGCGCAGGCCCGGCCGGGCGGGGACCCGAGGGTGGGCCCGATGCCGGGGGCGGCGGCATGAGGTCGGCGGCGCCCGGAACCGCAGTCGGCCGTTCGTTCGTCCGCGGCGTCGCCTCGGCAATTGCGGTCACCAGTGCGCCTTGTGCGACAACGGTTTTCGGGTCGTCGAGAGTGGCGACCGGGCCGAGTTCGTGGAGGCGTTGCTGGATCAGCGGGATTCGTGAGGAGCCGCCGGTGAGGTAGAGCGCGGTCAGTTGCGTGGGGTGGGTGATGCCCGCGTCGTACAGGGCGGCGCGGGTCAGTTGGATGGCCTGCCCGACCGCGGGGCCGATGAGTTCGTCGAATTCGTCGCGGGTGATCTGCAGGGTGGTCCGGCCGGTCGGGGTGGGCACCGTGATGGTGGCCGACGGCGCCTCGGACAGTAGTTCTTTCGCGTGCCGGATCGAATCCTGCAGACTCTGGACGACGTCGACGGGAGCCTCTCGGCTCAGCCAGTTCGCGAGATCCGGGTCGCGGTCGGCGACCCGGTCGGACACCCAGCGGCCGATCACCGCGTCGAGGTTCTTGCCGCCGAGGCCGTTGTCGCCGCGGGCCGCGATCACCTCGAACGAGTTGTGGGCCGTCACCGTGAGCACCGCGATGTCCAGTGTTCCACCACCGAAGTCGAAGACGGCGATCCGCGCGCCCGGCTGCATCGCGTGTGACCGTGAGTAGTGGGCGGCCGCGGCGCGCGGTTCGGAGATGGTGGTGATCCGTGACGGGTGGATTCCGGCGGCGGCCGCGGCGTCGATGAGGACGCGGATCTGCTGATGGGCCCACGCCTCCGGATGGGTGAGCACCACCTGGGCCGGGGGCGCACCCGCGTGGGCTGCCTTGCCGCGGGCCACGATCGCCCCGATCACGGCCGACACCAACGCATAGGTCGGCATCGTCTGCCCATTGACAGTGCAGGTCGGATCGGCCCCGATCAGCCGCTTGGGGGAGGCGACGAACCCCGCCGGATTCTGTTGTGCGGCATTGATGGCCGCGTCACCCACGGTGATCCGACCGGGCCCGGCGACATACACCGCCGACGGCATGAGGTTGCTGGTGTGCGACAACGACAAGGTCTCGATCCCGCCGCTGGTGGCGCCGGAATGCGCTGCGGCAGAGTTGGACGTGCCGAAATCGATGGCCAGTGTCCAGGCGGCGAATGTCATGGGTGTCGGGTCCTCGTTCAGGGGTTCAGTGAGGTCTGGGGGTCAGTGAGGTGCAGCGGTCAAGGCGGTGTAGGTCCGGATCAGCGTGACGATGGCGGCGTCCTCGGCAGCGGAACCGGTGGCCAGCGACCGTTGCTGGGCCGCGGCGAGCCGGCGCGACGCCTCGGCCGACACAGCCTGTGCGGGTGCGTCGTCGGGCAGTCCGAGATGCCCCGCTTGCGAGGTGGCGGTGAGCACGGTGCGCAGTTCGTCGGTGACCGCGGCCCGCGGGTCGGTGCGCAGCATCCGCTGGTAGTCCTCGAGCACGGTCACCATGTGCAGCGCCGGCGCCGACCGCAGCTGCGCCGCCAAGGACCGGATGCGGTCGCGGGCCGGGTGGGTGAACGCCAGTTGGTCGAGCCGGGCCAGGATCCGGTGTGCGCGGTGCAGAATCGCGAAACGCGTGGTGGATGCGTCCAGCGCGCGCATCAGCCCGCCGATACCGGACCGATCGGTGAGCCAGGCGTTGAGTGCGGCCGCGCCTCCGGCGGCTATTTCGCGTCCGTTGAGCACACCGTATTCGCCGAGCAGCGCGAGCAGTTGGATGCGGGTCGCCAGCGGCAGGACCTCGTCGGCGGCGTCGGTGTCGAAGGTGCGGATCACCTCGAGCGTGGGCATGCCCCGCAGCCGGGCGAGGGCCGCCGCGTGCTGCTCGGTCAGCATGCCGGTGTGGCTGGTCTGCGCCATCAGGCCCGAGATCGGGACCACCGCACTGACCGTCTCCGTCAGCTGCTGCGCCATGCGGACCGCGTGTTCCGTTGCGTGTCCGAGCGGGTCGCGCCGTCCGAGCGCGCCTTCGCCGAACGAGTCCGCGCGGGATAGCACCCCAAGCATGTTCAGCGGCGTGAACGGCAGCTGTGAGAGGAATTCGATCTCGTCGGTGCGGGGTGCGGCGTCGAACAGGAACACCGCCGCGTCGGCGTCGATCGAGGCGGTGCGGGTCTGCTCGAATCCGTCGATCATGGCGCGGCGGGTGGCGGCGTCGTTTGCGACGGTGAGCGTCGACAGGCCCGGTGTGTCGATGAGCGTCAGCCGCCGCAACGCCGCCGACGGCAGCCACCGGTCCACATATGCGATGTCCGGGGTGGCCAGCGGCAGCGGAAGGCGCTGCTGGTGATGACCGACCGCCATCGGATGCCGCCGGCCGTCCATCCCGACGACCTCGGCGCGCGACGGCGAACCGTCCTGGTAGACGGTGACGGTGTTGGTGGCCTCCAGCGCCGCCGTCTCGGCCACCGGCGCCCCGATCAGCGCGTTGACCAGTGTGGACTTACCGGCCTTGAGTCGCCCGACGATCACCACCCGCGGCGGCGACCACAGGATGGTGCCGATCGAGTTCGCATGCGCCGCAAGGTCGCCGCCGAGCGCGGCGAGCTGATGAAGGCCGCGGTCAAGCGTCGCGTGGACGGGATCGGGGTGCGTCACGACCGGCCACCCGCCATCAGTTGTTCGGCCGCCGCGATCCGCTTGTCGACGATCTGCAGGTTCGTCGTGAGCCGTTGCGTCGACTTCTCGCGTGCCGCGGCGTCGGCCGACGCGGCCTTCTGCACCTCGTTGATCGTCTTCTGCAGCTGTTCGATGTTGGTCCGCAGGTAGTCGCGGTAGCGGATGATTATCTCCGGACGCGATTGCGCCACCGCACTTTCCAGCAGCCGACCGGTGGCGCCCTTCGTGGTCGCGATGGTCTCGCGCAGCCACGTCAGCAGATTGGTCTTGCCGGCGCGGATCGCCCGGAAGCTCAGATTCACACCCACCCACACGGTGCCCACCACCAGGCCGACACCCATCAGCGCAGAGAGCCCGAGCAGTCCGCCCAACGACGACCCGCCGACGACGCCCATGGTCAGCAGCGTCGGGTCCAGCAGGCCGTGTCGTTTGCTGCCCACCTGATGGGTCTCGATCCGCTTGCCCTGCATGGACGCGACGATGCGGGTGCTGAGTTCCTCCCACACCGTCGGATCGTCGGCGAACCGGGGGGCGATGATCTCGTCGTGCAGGCGCTGCAGGAACGTCGACACCGTCTCCGCCATCGCCAGTTGCAGGTCGGTCTGCATGTCGGCGGTGAACTTCTGCGCGCTGCGTCGCAGGACCGCCATGCCGTGGGTGTTCACGTAGTTCGTCCACTTGTCGCGGATGTCGTCGAGCCGGCGCTCGAGGTCGTCGACCGCCGACTGCCGCAGCAGCGTCAGGTCGCGGGCGAGGTACTGCTCCCATTGCCGCGACTGTTCCTGCAGATCCGACAGGCGTTCCATGTCCGCGGTGAGGTCCGGCAGCGCGGCCGCGCCCTCCTGGACGGCGTCGAGTTCCCGGCTGACCTTCGCCCGCACCACCCGCAGTCCCTCCAGGCAGGTCCGGACCGCATCGAGATGCGGCAGTTCGGCGGCGGCGTCGAGGCGACGAACGATCTCCGCACGCAGCGCGGTGATCCCGCTGTCGTTCTCCAAGCGCGCCCGGATCGCCGGGTCGGGCGCGTCGGCGGCGACCACCGCAAGCAGACTGGAGACGCCCAGCACGGTGACCGGACGGTCGAGCTGCGCGACGAGGATCTGCTCGTTCTCGGCGACGATCTCCCGCCACCGCCGCAGGTTCTTGTCCGTCTTGGTCACCACCACGATCACCGAGTCGACGGTCGCGGTCGACTCGCGCACGAACTCCATCTCCGGCGCGGTGAGCGGCGACGACGCGTCGCACACGAGAACCAGCACACAGGCCTGTTCGGCGGACTGCGCGGCGAGGCGGGCGAGCCCCGAGTCGAGGCCGCCGACGCCGGGGGTGTCGACCAGCGTGACGTTGTCGATCCGGGCGTCGCGGACGGCCACGGCCGCGGCGGTGGGCAGTTCCTCGACACGCGGATCGCAGACCTTGGCACCCGTCGTGGTGACCCACTGCGGCACCTCTGTGGCGTCGATACGGCGGGCGCCGGTGGGGAAGAACAGTTCGGCGACGGTCGCGGATTCGAGCGCGGGATCCGGGGTCACGCTCAGTGCGACCGACGATGTCACGTCGACGCCCACCGGACACAGATCCCTCTGTCCGACAATCGCATTCACCAGGGAGCTCTTGCCGCGCTGCACCTCGCCGACGACCACGACGGTGCGTTCCTGGACGCCGCGGTTCAGCTTGGCGACGGCGACGTCGGCCAGGGCGTCCATCTGGTAGGCGCGGAGCACCTTCACCGCGCCGTCGACGACCGGGGCGGCGTCCGACGACGCGGACCGGGGGGCCGCTGCCTGCGGTGCGGACTCACCCATCGATGACATTCCCCCGGTCGTCGTACATCACGGAAACAGCAGAGCACGGTTCTCCGGTGTCCGCCGGGCCCGTAGTCTACCGAGATGAATTGTGCGCTGGTCATTCCTTCGGTGCACTAATCTGCAACCCGGACACCGGATGCCCTCCCGGGGAACATCACGCCGCGGCCGATGCGTCGAATGAGCATGACAACCGTGAGCGGCCGATCCGACACCAGGGGCCGCCGTGTGGCGAGAGGGAGCCGGCAGATGAAGCGTGTACCGACGGCAGCGCGGTGGCTGGGGGTGGTCGCGGCGGTTGTGGCACTCGCCGGCTGCACCGTGGAGGGAACACCGAGCACCACTGACGCGCTCGACTCGACGGCGGCCGAGCCGTCCATCGACGTCGCCGCCCTGGACACCGGCGCCTACCCGACCGAGCCGCGGGCGGAGTTCGGCACGGCGACCGAGGAGAACATCCTGGAGATCGAGGGACAGCGGATGGCGCAGTTTGTCGTCGTGCCGTTCGAGATCGACGCCGACCTCACCAAGAGCGGCATCCCGACCATGGTGATCTCCACGCGAGGCAACCTTCGCCTGGTGTTCTCACCCGAGGTGGCCGACGTACCCGCCAACCGGTCGATGCTCGGCGGTTACGTGTCCACGGCCTCCACACCCGACGAGAACCTGCGGGCCGGCAACAAGCGCAGTCTCAACAACATGGTGCTGCGCTACCAGACGGCCGACGATGCCGAGGCCGCCGCACGGCAGATGGCCGCGGCGGCCGCCGAGGGCGGCAGCACCCGACCGTCGACGCTGCCGGGATTGCCGGGCACCCTCGTCGTCCGCACGAACAGCGGCGGCGACCGGCAGATCCTGGCGTTCACGCCGCGCGACACCTACGTGCTCTATCAGTGGTACGAGACGACCCCGGAGCAGCAGGACCTGTTGGAACCCACGATCCGCAAGGCGATCGGCTTGCAGGGACCGCTGATCGACCGGTTCCCGGCCACCCCCACCCGCGCGGAGGCCGCCGCGCAGGGCATCACGGGTTCGAGCGCACCGCAGATCGACCAGGACCACGTCCTCATCTACGCGCTGCCCTACACCGACGAGGAGTTGGCGGACGCGGCGACCGGTGTGCCGGGCGGGAGCGTTCGTGCGGTCTACGGTCCGCGCGGGATGGCCCACACCAGCAGCGATCCGGTGACCGACTACAACGTGCTCACCGAGACCGGTTCCACCGCGAACGCCGTCGAACGTTCCACCGTGTATCGGGCGGAGACGTCCGACGGCGGACGGCAGATCGTCGAGGCGTTTCTCTCGTCGAATCGCAATCAGGGGTGGGAGGACATCGACAGCCCGCCGGGGTTGCCGATCGCCACCTGCCAGTCGAAGGAGCGGTTCTTCTATTGCCTGGTGCAGGACGGCCGATACGTCGCCTCGGTGTCGTCGCCGAGCCCGCAGGACGCCTACCAGCAGATATCCGCGCAGTACGTCATCCTGACGAAGGCCGACCAGCAGGCGGAATGATCAACGGGCGGCGTCGACCTGCATCGACCGGTCCTTGGTCTCCACGATGACCAGGGTGCACACCACGCTGACCGCGGAGAGCCCCGCCAGCATCACGCCGACCCAGATCGCACCCGGACCCGCGATCAGCGGCGCGGCGATCAGCGGCGGAATCGCTCCGCCGAAGATGCCCGCGAGGTTGTAGCCCATCCCGGCGCCGGTGTAGCGGTAGCGGGCCTCGAACAGTTCGGGCAGCAATGCTCCGGCCGGGCCGTAGGCGATCCCGAAGATCAGGAGCGTGCCCAGGAGGCCGATGAGGAAGGCCAGACCGCCGCCCGTTTCCAGGATCGGGAACAGCACCAGGGACCACGGCACGGCGAGCGCGCACGACGTCATGATCACGCGACGTCGGCCGATCCGGTCCGACCACATGGCCGACGCGGCGGTGGACAGTCCGAAGACCACCGCAGCCGCCATACCCGAGGTCAGCACGAAGGTGCGCGAGAGTTCGAGGGTCTTGGTGCCGTAGTTCGTCAGGAACGCCGTGCCCATGTAGAAGAGGGAGAACAAGCTGGCCAGCGCGCCGCCGGCGATCAGGATCTCCTTCCACTGGTGACGGACGGCGTCACCGAACGGCAGGACCGCCTGGGCATCCGTTCCGTGGGCCCCCTTTCCGTGGGCCTCCGTGCGCTGGATCTCCTGGGCACGCTGGGTCTCCCGGAACACCGGGGTCTCGGCGACCGCGAGGCGCACCCACAGACCCACCGCGACGAGCGCGAACGACAGGATGAACGGAATCCGCCAGCCGTAGTCGAGAAACGCCGAGCTCGCCTCGCCCAGTGTCAGATTGGCGATCAGGAAGGTGAGGCTGGACAAGAAGAATGCGAATGCCGGCCCCAGCTGCGGGAACATCGCGTACATCCCGCGTTTGCCCTCGGGGGCGTACTCCGCGGTCAGCAGGGTCGCGCCCGCCCATTCACCACCGACCGCGAAGCCCTGCAGGAAACGCAGGGCGACGAGCAAGATCGGCGCGAGGATGCCGATGCCCGATTCGGCGAAGCCGAACACACCGGTCTCGTAGCCCGGCAGCAGACCGATCGCCACGGTCGCCAGACCCATGATGAGCAGCGTCCAGACGAGGGTGCGTTTGCGGCCGATGCGGTCGCCGAAGTGCCCGAACAGCACGGCGCCGACGGGGCGCGCGAAGAAGGCGACGGCGAAGGTCGCGAACGAGGCGATCGTGGCGGTCACGTCGTCGGCGGCCGGGAAGAAGATGGTCGGGAACACCAGCGCGGCGGCCGTGCCGTAGATGAAGAAATCGTAGAACTCGATGGTGGTGCCGATCGAGCTCGCGGCGGCGACGCGCCGCAGGCTCGTCCGTGGCGGCTCGGTGGTGGTCGATTCCGGTTCTCTCGGGACCGGTGAGGTCGGTGCTGTCGGGGTCGTCGTCATGAATTGTCCTTGCTCTCAACAGGAACGAGGCGAGTCTGCCTCGGCGCACCCGGACCGGAGGTAGGTCACATCAACGATGAGTTGAGGGGTAGATCACACTCTGTCGAGACCGGGACGTTCGCGACACCCCCCAAAGGGGGGTTTGCACCGACGCCACATTCGTCACACTAGATAACAACTACATCACGGGTTGCTGAGAAGCGGCGTGCGCCGTCGTCGCCTCGAGGAGTCGGCCAGCACGATGGCGAACCATGCGCCGAGTTCGTCCCAACGCCCGTCCCAGGCCGTCGTTCGTTCTCGCGACGATCGCTGCCGCCATCGTCGCGAGCCCGTTCGCGATCATCGTCACCGGCTCGGACCCGCGCCCCACCGACAATCACCGCGAGGTCCCGCCGACCACCATCGATCAGGTCGGTTTGGCCGATGTGCCGTCCGTGGTGGTCGACATCGCCGAGTCGGGTCTCGCCGCGGCGGGTCTGCGGTTGCCCGAGATCGACCCGACGGCATTCGATCTGCCCGACGTGCCGCAACAGTCGCAGCCGGCGGCACCGCCGCCACCACCTGACGCGGACGAGGAGCCCGGATCCGATCCGGCGCCGACGTCCGAGCCCGCGCCTTCGCCAGCACCTTCGTCGACACCCAAGCCGGCACCCAAGGAGCCGCCGGCAGAGCGCGCCCCCGATGGGAAGGCGTCACCCGCACCGTCCGCGCCACCCGAGCCGCCGCGGATGGCGGACGGCCGCGAGGTCGGCGCTGCGGTGAAACACATCGTGCGCGACGAACCGCTGAAGATGGTCGCGTTCACCTGGGACCGTGCCGTCGATGCGTCGATGATGATGCGGGCCAAGGAGAAGGACGGGTCGTGGGGTGAGTGGATGACACTCGACCCGGTGGACGCGACGCACCCGGTGTCGGCGGAGCATCCGATGGGCACCGAACCGGTGTGGGTGGGTGACGCCAAGGAGGTCCAGGTCGCCGTCACCGACGAGGGTCTGGCGATCCCGGCGGCCGAGCCGCAGGGCGGCGGCGTTGCCGAATTGGGCATCGGGTCGGCGAGCACGATCGTCACCGAGCTGGTGACGACGGCCCTGTCGGCGTTGTCTGCGAACCTGATCAGCCCCGAGGGGCTGCTGTCGCTCGGATCGTCGTTGCTGACCCCGCTGCTGGGTGGCCCGTCGGTGGTCGGACGCGCCCAGTGGGGTGCCGACGAATCCGCCCGCTGTTCGCAGCCGCAGTACTCGCCGACCGCGCGGGCGGCGATCGTGCACCACACCGCCGGCAGCAATGACTACACACCCGAGCAGTCGGCCGAGATCGTGCGCGGCATCTACGCGTATCACGCACGCACCCTGAACTGGTGCGACATCGGCTACAACGTGCTCGTCGACAAGTACGGACAGATCTTCGAGGGCGCGTTCGGCGGGCTCGACCAGAACGTGCAGGGCACGCACACCGGCGGATTCAACAAAGACACCATCGGCATCTCGATGATCGGCAACCTGGACGAGATGGTGCCGCCGCCGGCGATGGTGAACTCGGTCGCGAACTTCCTGCGGTGGCGCCTGGGCAAGGCCGGCATCAACGCCAACGCGACCGCCCAGCTGACCGCGGAACCGTTCAGCGGCAGCAAGTTCCCGGCCGGCGCCGTCACCAACCTCCCGACCATCAGCGGCCACCGCGACTACAACAGCACCAGTTGCCCGGGCCAGCACGGCTACGCCGCACTCGGGCCGATCCGTGCGATGGTCGGCGGCGCACCGCCTCCGGCCCCACCGCAGGAGGCACCGCCGGAGGAGCAACCGGCGCCTCCGCCTCCCGCGGAGCCCGCGCCCGCACCGCCGCCTGCCGAGCCGGCGCCGCCGGCACCCGCACCTCCGCCCGCAGCCTGAGTACGGGAGCCTGAGTACGGGAGCCTGAGTCAGGCGGAGTCGTCACCCTCCTCTTGTCGTCCCTCCGCCGCTCGTCTCTCCTCCTCTTGTCGGCTCTGTTCCTCTTGTCGGCGCTGTCGGTTGCGTTCTCGTTCTTGTTGTCGGCGGGCATGTTTGGCCGCCACCCGGGGTGTGGATCGGGTGGGAGGTTCGGGCGTCGATGGTGGCGGTGGTGGCGGTTCGGGATCGGTGCCCGACCGCCGCGGCGGCGGTGGGTCCGGTGGTGCGAACCGGATGCGACGCAGCCCGGGGAACATCGTTTCCAGATTGTCCGGTTCGCCCTCGATGATCAGTCCCTCCGGCGTGGTGAACGCCGTCCGTAGCCGGCCGCGCCGGTCGCGGTACTGCTCATCCACCCACCTGCCGAACGTCTTGAGTAGATGGGAGAAGCGGTCTTTGGCGTTCAGGTTGTCCGGCTCGGTCTGCCCACCCCGCTCCGGATGGGCGTGGTCGTACTCGTGGACGTGATCGAGGTCGGCGTCAAACGACGACGTGCCGTTGCCGGGGATCACGCTGTAGCCATCACGCACCCGCACAAACCGGTCCAAGGCCGCCGAGGGCCGGTACGGATCCGAGGGCAGATGCGCCGGCAGGGTGATGGTGCCGTCCGGGTTGGTGGGGGTGCCCTCGGGCACCAACGGCGCAATGACCGCATCGGGGCGGGCGGCGAGATCGCGGGCATGTTCATCCGAGATCACCCCGTGCCCGGCGATGAACGCCGCATGCTGCGCGGTGCCGTTCAGGGTGGACTCATCGGCCACCACGTGCACCACCACTTTGGCGTCGACCGGCGGCACCGTACCCGGCACGGGGATGTCGGCGGTGCAGTCGGCGCGCCCGCAGGTGCACTCGAACCGGGTGCCGGACAGCAGGGCGAACATCGCATCCGAGGCTCGCTGCTGTCGGGTGCGCTCATCGAACTCGCACACCGAGTTGGCGAGGGCTGTGACCGCGGCGGCGGCGATCCGTACGTTTTCGGCGGCCATGGTCGCCGAGATCTCGGCCATCCCATCCGGCTTGTTCTTCGTGTGCATACCGCGCGCGTCCAGGGCGCGTCGGCGGCGTTCCCGCACCGCATCCGGGTCGTGCCGGAACACGATGCGGTCTGTCATGTCGCGTAGCCGGTGCGCCGACCAGCCCCCGGCGTGCGCGTCGAGTTCGGCGGCGATCTCGGCATCCACCAACGCCGCATAGGGTTGGCCGTCGGCCAGGTCGGTACGCGAGATGATCGTCGGAATCAGCGCCGCGCTGATCCGGCCGTCCCGCAGCCGTTGCGACACCTGCGGCAGTCGGTCACGTAGCGCGATCGCCTCAGTGATCAGGCGTTCGGCGGCGGCCTGTCCGATGCCCAACCCCAACGCGACCCGGGCGGCGCAATCGGCGAGGCCGTCGACCAGGAGAAAGTCGTGATCCGACGGCTCAGCACCCACCAGACGGGCATGCAGTTGGGCGGCGATCTGGTAGCGGTGCCACGCCAGGAACGCCTCCCCGCGCACATCCGAGACGAGGGCGCCGATCAGATCATTGGTGTCAGTCGACGCGACGTCGCTGGCGTCGAGGCCGCCGGTGAAGATCGGCGGCACGTCGGGCCACGGTGACGGATCCCGCCACCACGACGACAACGCCCACCCCGGACCCGACACCATAAACACCTTTCAGAGACAGCTAAGGACAGCGCAGGAGAACTGCGTCCCACATATCTCTGAAAGAAGGCCCGAAACCCTACGGTTCGGCCGGCATCAACATCGTTTCGTTCCTGCTGACAACCAAGCTACGACATGGGTCTGACAAGTTTGGTTCGTGCAGGTCACGGGGGTTTCGATACGCCGGCTCGCACGCTCGCGCGGCTACTCAACCAACGACATAGGGGGCCGGCTCGCAGGCTCGCGCGGCTACTCAACCAGCGAGCAGGGGCGACGGCTCGCAAGCTCGCGCGGCTACTCAACCGGCGACAGGAGCGCCCCCGCCCACGCTCGCGCGGCTACTTAACCAACGACCGGACCGCCTACCCGAACCACCGCTCCAGCACCCGAGCGACACCGTCGTCGTTATTGGTGAGCGTCACCTCGTCGGCGGCGGCGAGGGCGGCCGGATGTCCGTGCGACATCGCGACGCCGTGGCCGGCCCAGGTCAGCATCTCCACATCGTTGGGCATGTCGCCGAAGGCCACGGTCGCGGAGGTGTCGAGGCCGCCCAGGCCGGCGATCTCACGCAGCCCGGATGCCTTGTGCGTGTCCGGGACCGCCAGTTCGATGAGCCCGTTGTCGGTGGAGAAGGTGATCTGGGCGAGCCCGCCGACCGCATCCTTCAGGGCCGCCGACATCTCGTCGCTGCGCATACCGGGCTGGCGCACAAGGAGTTTCACCGCCGGCGCGGCGTACACCTCGTCGTCGCCCACCTCGATGTGATCGGGATTGAGCCAGGCGTGCCGGTAGCCCGACGTCGCGACGAACGGCGGTGTGGCGGCGTCGTAGGCCGACCTGCCGGCGCGTTCGGCGGCGATGCCGCAGCCGGGCAGCTGCCGGTATGCGTGATCGACCAGCTTCTCCAGGGTGTCCGGGTCCAGTGTTGCGGCGGAGATGATCCGGTCGTGTTCGACGTCATAGAGGATCGCGCCGTTGGCGCACACCGCGTAGCGGACGTGAGCGGCGGTGTTCTCGAACTGATCGGTGATCTCGGCGATCCACCGTGGCGGTCGGCCGGTCGCCAGGACGAAGTCCACACCCGCGGTCACCGCCGCACCGAGCACGTCGATCGTGCGTCGCGACACCCGGTTCTCGTCGTCGATCAGCGTGCCGTCCACATCCGACGCGATCAGCGTCGGCGGGCCGAAAGTCTTGTTGTCCGTGTGATTCTCGGTCACTTGCCGCCCTTCGCCCGCTGCTCGCGTGCCGCGGCCTTGGCGGCGGCCTCGGCATCCTCGATGCCGCGCGCCTGCTCCGGCGTGGGCGCCGATCCGCCGAGCCTCGCCGGTACCCAGAACTCCCCGTGCGGGTGTGGGCCGTACTCGTCCTGCACATGGTGCAACAACGTCGTCATCTCCTCACGCAGTCGTGCGGTGGCCGACTGCGGCTCCTCGTCGGCGCCGACGTGCAGCGGCGCTCCGTACCTCACGGCGACCGGCAGACGGCTGCGCCCCATCTGTCGGGTGCCGGTATCGGTCTTGGTCCATTGTCGCTGCGCGCCCCACACGATCGCGGGGACGATCGGCACCCCGGACTCGCCTGCCATGCGCGCGGCGCCGGTCTTGAACTCCTTGAGCTCGAAGCTACGGCTGATCGTCGACTCCGGGTAGACCGCGACGATCTCCCCGTCCCGGAGTTCCTCGACGGCGAGGCGATACGCATCCGACCCGGCCGACCGGTTGACCGGCACGGTTTTGGTGTGGTTGACGAGGAACCGCATGATCGCGACGTCCATCACCTCGGACTTGATCATGAACCGCGTGCGCCGCCCCACCCGGTACAGCCCGAGGGCCACGGGCAGGAAGTCGACGTAGCTCGTGTGGTTGACCGCGAGGACGGCGCCACCGGCGCGCGGAATGTTGTCCAGTCCGGAAAACCGCAGGTCGAGGCCCTGTGCCCGAACGAGGCCATGTGCGATGACCTCGAGCGTCCGGTAGACCGGTTCCATACCGGCAAGCCTATCTGCCCGACGTGTCAGGAATCGGCGCCCGGGTTGGGCCCGCCGGCCTCCCGCTCGGCCCGCCGGGCAGCCTTCGCAGCCTGCTCGTCGGCGTCCATCTGGTTGGCCTCCTCCAGCGTGGGGGCCGACCCACCGAGCCGCGCGGGCACCCAGAACTCTCCCTGCGGGTGCTCGCCGTACGCGTCCTGCAGTTCGAGCAGCTTCTCGCTCATCACCTTGTGCAGGCGGGTGGTGATGGACTCCGCGTCGCCGGTCGGTTCGATCGGTTCGGCGACACCGATCATGATCTTGACGTTGCTGCGGCCGAGGTTCTTCGGATGCCCCTTGGTCCACACCCGCTGCGCACCCCAGATCACCGTCGGGATGATCGGTGCCCCCGACTCCAGCGCCATTCGCGCGGCGCCGGATTTGAACGCCTTCAGCTCGAAGCTGCGGCTGATGGTCGCTTCCGGATAGACACCGACGAGCTCTCCGCGCTTGAGGTATTCGACGGCGGTCTGGTAGCTCTGCGCGCCGCTCGACCGGTCGACCGGGATGTGTTTCAGCGCACGCATGATGGGGCCGCTCGTCTTGCTGTCGAAGACTTCCTTCTTCGCCATGAACCGAACCTTGCGGCGCCCCTGCAGAAATGCCGGAATCCCGGCGTAGGTGAAGTCCATGTAGCCCGTGTGATTGATCGCCACCACGCCGGGACCGTCCTTCGGGACGTTCTCCACGCCCGACACCTTGAACTTCAAGCCCTCGGCCAGCCACAACATGCGTGCGGTGGTGATCACAGCGTCGTAGACCGGTTCCATGCGTCGAGCTTAGGCCAGAGCCCAGATCGTCCGCGACGGCCGGGTGACCCCCTGCATACGGCCGTCTCGACCTGCGCGGCTCGAACTGGATGCGGTGTTCTGGGACGCCGATTGGCCCCTGCGTGACCTGGACGAAGCGTTGGACATCGTGCACGACCTCGTCACACCACACCCCACTCCCGATGCACCACCATGCGACGGATCGTCACACGTACCGTCCGACGTGGGCTTCTCCGCCGCGAGTTGTGGCACGGAAACCGCGAAAGTCCCTGGTGGTGGCTTCATTGGGACCCGGAGCGGAACATCGTTCGGTGGACGTGGGTCAAGCATCCGGAGATGCGTGCACGGATGGAGCGCATGATCGCCGCGGGGACACCTGTGGTCCGGTTACGCACCCAAACCGATGTCGACGAGTGGCTGACGGCAACAGTGGCCCAATGGCCCACGACATCACGTAGCCGCGGTCGTTAGATTGGTAGTTCGAGCGACACCCGCGCAGCCCAGCGCATCGTCACGAACCGCACAGTTCATGAAAGGCCATCCGTGCAGATCACCAGCGTCGGCCATGCCGGTTTCCACATCCAGACGACGGCCGGTTCGATCCTCTGCGATCCCTGGGTCAACCCTGCCTACTTCGCGTCATGGGTGCCGTTCCCGGACAACTCGGAACTCGACTGGCGCTCGCTCGGCGACTGCGACTACCTGTACGTCTCGCATCTGCACCGCGACCACTTCGACGAGCGCAACCTTCGGGAGAACATCAACAAGGACGCCACGGTCCTGCTGCCCGACTATCCGGTGCCGGATCTCAAACGGGAGCTGGAGAACCTGGGGTTCCACAAGTTCGTGGAGACCGAGGACTCGGTGAAGACCACGGTCAGCGGCCCGAAGGGGTCCCTGGACGTGATGATCGTCGCGCTGCGCGCCCCCGCGGACGGTCCGATCGGCGACAGCGGCTTGATCGTCTCCGACGGCGAGACGACCTGCTTCAACATGAACGACGCCCGGCCGATCGATCTCGACGTGATCTCCGAGGCGTTCGGGCACGTCGATGTGCATCTGCTGCAGTACTCGGGCGCCATCTGGTATCCGATGGTCTACGACATCCCGCGCAAGTCGAAGGCGAACTTCGCGGCGCAGAAACGCCAGCGCGGCATGGACCGGGCGCGTTCCTACATCGAGCAGGTGGGTGCCACCTGGGTCGTGCCGTCCGCCGGTCCGCCGATGTTTCTCGACGAGGATCTGTTCGCGCTCAACGACTTCGGATCGGGCGTCGCAGACAACGAGGACAATCCGCGGCCGGGCGACGTGACGTCGATCTTCCCGGACCAGGCCACGTTCCTGGAGCAGATGACGATCCACGGCACCGACGACGGTGAACGCCACCGGGGCCTGATGATGGTGTCCGGCTCGGTGGCCGACTTCACCGGCTCCGAACTCAACGAGGTCGCCCATCCGTATCCGCCCGAGCAGGTGTTCGGCGAGCACAAGCAGGCCTACCTCGAGCAGATGAAGGAGAAGTTCGCCCCGGTCATCGCCGCGCAGAAGGCCACCTGGGCCGTCGACGACGGCGAATCGCTGCTGGAGCCGCTGCGTCAGCTCTTCGAGCCGATCATGGCGCAGTCGGACCTGATCTGTGACGGCATCGGCTATCCCGTGGGGCTCGTGATGGGCGAGCAGACGGTGGTGCTGGACTTCCCCAACCGAATCGTGCGGGAGCCGAAAGAGGGAGAGGGCAAGTACCGCTACGGTTTCCGGATTGCCCCGGAGCTGGTGCGGACAGTGCTGCGCGACGACGAACCCGACTGGGTGAACACGATCTTCCTGTCCACCCGGTTCACCACGTGGCGGATCGGCGGCTACAACGAGTACCTGTACACGTTCTTCAAATGCCTCACCGATGAGCGGATCGCCTACGCGGACGGCTGGTTCGCCGAGGCACACGACGATTCGGCGTCGATCGTCAAGGACGGCTGGGAGATGCAGCGCCGGTGCCCGCATCTGAAGGCCGATCTGTCGAAGTTCGGTGTCGTCGAGGGCGAGAAGCTGACGTGCAACCTGCACGGCTGGCAGTGGGATCTGGCCTCTGGGCGTTGCCTGACGTCCAAGGGCCACGAGTTGCGCGCACAGCGCCTGGAATCCTGACGAAACCGCAGTAGACGAGGCAACAGTAGAACTCGAGAGACCCTGTGACACACCGCTCTTATCGGGGCCGCCCGATGACGGAACGCCGCGCCGATCGACGCGAGCGGTTCATGTCCGCGGCCCTCGAGGTGTTCGGGACGCAGGGATATTCGGGTGGCACGGTGTCCGCGATCTGTTCGGTGGCCGGTCTGTCCCGGCGACAGTTCTACGAATCATTCGACAGCCGTGAGGATCTGCTGATCGCGGTGTACGACATGATCCATGCCGAGGCCCGGGCGGCAGTGGCCGCCGCGTTCGCCGGCGTCGACGACCCTGCGGCGACCATCGCGGATCGGGCCCGGCCGGCGATCGCCGCCTTCTTCGACTCGGTCGCGGCCGATCCACGGCGGATGCGCATCGCCTTCGTCGAGGTCGGCGGTGTCAGCGCCCGAGTGGAGGGCCACCGGGTGCGGTCCCGTGAGGAGTGGACCGCGTTCTTCGACGGTGCCGCTGCGGCGATCCTCGGCCCGGATGAGACGGGGTTCGGATTCGCCTACGAGGCAGCGGCTTTCATCGGTGCGCTGACCGCCGCCGGACACCGGTGGGCGAGCAGCACGCACCGGCCCGACCAGGAGACGGTCGTCGAGATGCTGGTCGCGATCATCGCGGCTCTGGCCGAGACGCACCGCACCTGAGTCATCCCTGCGGCACGGCCGGCGACGACGCCACCACCACCGCACCCACCACCGCCGCGATGAATGCGATCACCGCGACCGGCTCCCAGCCGGCGCGGGTCGCGTCACCGAGCAGCGCCAGCCCGACGGCTCCCGGCACCACCGTCTCCCCGACGACGAGTGCCGCCGCGGCACCGTTGACCGACCCGGTCTGCAGCGCGACCGTGAACAGGTAGAACCCGCAGATCCCGCAGCCGACCACGGCGTAGGCGGCAGGGTCGGTGAGCATCTCGGTCAGCGAGAACGGATCGAGTCCGTGCACGATGCGCACCGCCACCGCCATCACCCCGAACAGTGCACCCGCGAACAGGCCGGCGATGGCCGCGGTTCGGGGGCCGCCCGCGAAGTGCAGCAACGCGAGCCCACCGGCGAACAGCGCCGCACCCACCAGCAGCACCGACCAGTGCAGCCAGGTGGCGTCGTGACCGTGTCCTTCGTCGGCGGCCGCGATCCCGAGCACGATCAGCGCGACCACCACGACACCGATCGCGACACGGTCCTGGGTGCGTAGTCGCACATGCAGGAAGATCGCGGCCAGTACGGCCGTGACGACGAGGTTCGCACTGACGATCGGCTGTGCGAGGAACAGCGGCAGGTCGCGGGCGGCGACCAGGTTACCGACGAAGCCGATGGCGTCGAGGCCGATCCCGGCGAGGAACGAGATCGTCAGCATCGCGGTCACCGTCGACCGCAGGGTCGGGGTGCGGGTCGCCGTCACCGTCCCCACACCGCCGGTCGGCGGCGGCTCGGTGATGCTCTGCGCTCCGTGGGCCTGTAGGACGGATGCGGTGCCGTAGGCCAACGCGGCGACGACCGCGGCGACGATCCCGATGATCACCGCATCAGTATCGGCCCGGCGGGGCTCATCCGCGCCCTTTCGGGGCGATACCGGACGTCCTACGGTTGAGAGGGCGGGAGTCGGGTTACTCCCTGCAGGGGTGGGGACGCGAAAACTCCGGGGGCTCGAGAAGGAGATACCTCATGAGGAGATCAGCTCGCCTCGCCGCATCCGTCGTCGCGGCGTCCGGTCTGGCCGTTGCTTCCGCCACGATGGCCGCAGGCACCGCACCAGCCGTCGAACCGGCGACCCTGTCGATCGAGGGCGACCTGCAGCTCACCCCCACCATCCACCTGCTGCGCATCGAGGCGCAGGGCGACCGGGCCGAATCCGGCGAGACCACCGGCGACTACAAGGCGACCGTCCTCAACGGCGCCGATCCGACTCCGATCGAGGTCACCGGGCCCGTCACGTGCATCTACGTGCAGGGCAACACCGCCTCGCTCGTGTATCCCATCAGTGACGTCGCGCCGTTCGGCCTGCCCGAACAGTTCGTGGACGTCGCGGCTGTGCAGATCACCGTCCGTGAGGGCACCAACGGCGGGAGCGACATGGTCGGTGTGGGCATGCCGATGCTCACCGCGGACGTCAAGGGTTGCCAACCCGGCGACACCCCGTTCGCCTTCGACGGTGAGATCGAGACGTCGGGCGGGTGAGCCCTGCGGTCATCGCGTAGCGCGGCGCGGCAACCTCGGCATCTTCGGATGCATGGGCGGATAGATCAGCGTCAGCGCGGAGCCCAGCGTGAAATAGCTGCGTAGCACGCGAAACCCCAGGTAGTGGAGGACATAGCGGACCGACCTGGCGCGATAGATGAGACACACGATCACCGTGAGGATCAGTGACATCCCGAGGAGGGTGGCGACGACGGGCTGCCATCGCATCGTGGTGAATGTGGTTCCGAAGATCGTGTAGGCGATCAACGCGTAGATCAGCAGTGGCGCCAGCATGGCGCGACGAGCAGCGTTCACGAGGTTGAACGGGAGCACGAACGTCCCGATCATTGTCCGGCCGTCGAACACGAGACCGCGGTTGCGTGCGGTCAGGTGATAGATGCTGCGGAACCATCGGGTGCGTTGCTCCCGTAGGTGGGCATAGGACACGGGGGTTTCGCTGTAATAGACGGCAGTCGGATCGGCGACGCTGCGGTACCCGGCAGCGGCCAGGCGCATGCAGATGTCGGTGTCCTCGCCGTTCATGCCCTGCACCATGCCGCCCACCGAGATCAGCTGGCTGCGTCGATAGACCGCGAACATCCCGGGGATGCCCATCACACCGTCGTAGCCGTCGAGAGACACCTGGAAGAAGCCGTGTCGCATGTACACCTCGATGAGGCGACACTTGTCGATCCAGGTCTTCTCCTCCAGCGGCATCGGCAACCCGCCCACGCAGCCGACCTTCGGGTCGGCGAAGTGCCGCATGGCCGTCTCCAGACAGCCCGGGCCGATCACCGTGTCGGCGTCGATGCGCACGATGAACTCCTCGGTGATGTGATCCACCCCCATGTTCAACGCGATGGCCTTGCCCGGGGTGGGACAGTCGAGGACGACTCCGGTGATGAACCGGCAGTCGCGGATCGTCTCTTGGGCCACCTGCGCGGTGGCATCCGAGGACGCGTTGTTGACGACGTAGAGCCGGACGTCGCCGGGGTAGGTCTCGGCTCCCCGGTCCACCGATTCGATGGTCGCCCCGATACTGTGCGCCTCGTTGTGCGCGGGAACGAGAATCGCGATCGGAGGTGCGAAATCCCGGTCGCGCGACCGCCGCAGCATCCGGATGCCGAGGATCGCGGTGGACACGGCGAGGATCTGCTGCATGAGGAACACGCCGGCACCGATGCCGCCGAGGATGGCGAACTCCTTCAGGACACCGACCACGTTGTAGAGGACGTGCATCGCCACCGCGGCCCCGCCCATCGCCACCGCCAGGCATCCCGCCCACTGCAGAAAGGCCTTGCGCGGCAGGGGAGGTGGTTTCGCAAGCGGACCCTCCTCGGGCAGTTGCGCCTGCCGCATGACGGTGTGCGGGAAGATGGCAAGAGCTGTGAGCCCGGAGATCATCTGCCCGGCGAACACGGAGATCGACACGATCCCGACGCTGTGGAGCGCCCAGCCGATGATGTCGAGTGCCACGCAGAAGACGGCGAATTTCCCGAGCAGCGAGCCGGCGAGGTAGAGCCGTCGCCAGATGTTGGAGTACGCCAGCATGGCATAGGTCAGGAAGAACAGGGCGACGAACAGACGCAGCGGGAACACCACACTGCCCCGGTCATGTCCGAGAAAGACCAGATCGCGGGGCGTGCCCTCGAATCCGCCATGAACCATGAAGGTTCGCACGCAGAAGGCGATGATCGTCAGTCCGATGAACGTGACGAGGAACCCGTTCACCGCCGATGCCGGACGGTCGATCGCGTACCCCTTGGGTGCGCTGTCGACAGAACGGAAGTGATCGGCGATCGCCTCGGTGGCGTGTTCGGGATGCGGCGCGATGGTCATCCGGGACTGCCCGCACTCGCCTGATCACTGGGCACGGTGCTGCCGTCGGGATTGACCGCGAAACTGCCCTGGGCGGTCACCACCTCGGCCGTTTCCCGTCCGAACGCGGGTAGCGCCATGCCGCCGGGGGCGCCCGCGTACTGGATGGACAACCCTCGCGCATCGCCCGGCCCGGTGGCGGTCTGGATGACCATGCCGGTCTCGAACGAGGTGATGTCGAGAGCGGGTGTGGCCGGGCCCGCCTCGATCCGCCCGTCCACGATGCGCACCATCGTGTTCACCCCCGGACTCTCCCCGACGACGATGTACGGTTGCCCCGGCGCAGGCGCTGCGCCCCACCGGAACTCCGGGTTGTAATGCGACGGAACGAAGGTGGCGAGTACGGGGACGATGGCGTCGAGTTGGGTGATGGCGTCGGCATCCACCGAATCCGGGACGTGCACGGCGAATCCCGGTGCCAGGACACGGGGTAACGCGGTGAACCCGGCGCCCGGGTCGTTGCCCATCTGCACGGCCGACGAGGGCAGGAGTTGCATCGGGTACGGCGTCACCCGGACGTCGCATCCGCCCAGATCCCGGTCGCGCAGCACCGAGATGGTCAGGTCGTTGTTCAGCAGTTGCGCGGCTGCCGGGAGCGGGACGACGGCCTCACCCGTCGACTGCGTGAGCCGACGGCTCTGCAGCAGTTGGCCGTTGAGTTCGGTGTTCATCACCCAGGTGAGGTCGTCGGGTGTCGCCGGAAGCTGAAGGGCGACCCGGATGGCCTGCGGCAGCCGACCGCCCGGAAGGTCGGTCAGTGAGTAACGCATCCGCCAGTTCTGGGTGTCCATGACGTCGGTGACCGACGTGTCGGCACCGAGCGCCGCCACTCCGACCTCGTTGCCCGACGGTGCCGCCGCCGGCACGGATCGCGGATCGGTGGCGGCGGAATCCGCGGTGGCGACCGGGTTCTCGGTGAGGAACGATGCCAGCACGCTGCCGTCCGGCTCCGTAGCGGCCAGCACCGGTGTGTCGTCGACGGTACCGACCGCCAGAGCGCCCTCGGCCTGATCGGGCGCCGTCCACCCGAGGTCGGTGAGCCCGGCCGGCGGTCCGGCCAGCAGCACGTCGTCGGCGTCGGATTCCGGCATCGCGGCGGAGAAGGTCACGTCGTGCCCGGCCTGGGTCAGCGCGATCCCCATCTGCGCGGCCGCGGTCCGCCACTCGTCGGACTGGTCGGGCACGACGACGGTGACGTCGCGGTCCCAGGACACGACCGCGTCTCGGACCGTGTGTACGGGCTCCGACAGAGCCGCCTCGGCCACGGAATCGGCGGCGATGTGCACCTGCATGCCCGTACTGCGGTCGGCGGTGCACTGCTGGTCGGTGAGGTCGCCGTCGACGCGCATCTGCACGCGGACCTGTCCATCGGCCGCGATCTGGTCGGGTACATCGATGTACTCGTCGAGGTCGTTGTCGCCGCGGGGCAGTTCTTCTTTGAACACCTGCTGGCCGTCCATCCGGACCGTCAGGAACACGATGCTGTCCTCGGCGACCTTGGTATCACCCTGCAGGTGCACCCGGGTCTCTTCGCGCGGCGAATCGGCCGGGAAGGTGACGAGAAAGCTCGACGAGGGCGAGTCGTCCGTGAGCCACACGCCGTCCTCGCGCCCGGCGCCGGCCAGCGACTTCACGAAGTGGCGTTCCGACGGGACGTGCAGGCTGTGGTCGCCGACATCGCGGGTGAACCACCCCGGACGTGCGAACACGAAGACGAGCAGGACAACCAGGGCGATGCCGAACACCACCAGCGCAGCGCGTGGAATCCGGCGTCCGCGTTCGCCGGTGAAGTACTCGTCCTCGGGTGGGTCCGGTTCCCTCGGCTGGGCGGACGATTCATCACCGGGGTTCGCCGCGGACGGATCCTCGGGGTGCGGGTTGTCGGATTGTGGGTTGTCGGATTGTGGGTTGTCAGCTGATGATCGATCCTCGTCCGGGGATTTCTCGTCGTCGCTCACCCGTCACTCCTCGGCTGCCGATTGGCGATCTCTGTTCCAGTACGAGCGGCACGGGATGCGGCTCATGTCGATGCGATGTGCGTAGTGCTTTCCCAGATCGATCTCCGCGGTGAGTCGATCCGAATCGAGCCGGACAGGGTCGAGGCCGAGACCGAGAAGTCGGTCGTTGCGGACGGTGAGTGCGTTCTCGTCGGCTTCCGCGCGGGGGTTGACCTGGTGGTCGATCTGGGCACCCACCTTGTCGGCGACGAGTTCCGCGAGATCGGCGACCTTGTGCGTCTCGGTCATCTGGTTCATCACCCGCACCCGGTTGCCGACCTCGTCACCGGATTCGACGGCCAGTCGGATGCACTCGATCGAGTCGTTGATGTTGATGAATGCCCTTGTCTGACCGCCGCTTCCGTGCACGGTCAGTGGATAGCCGATGGCTGCCTGGACCAGGAACCGGTTGAGGACGGTGCCGTAGTCGCCGTCGTAGTCGAAGCGGTTGATCAGCCGCACGTCCTGTTCGGTCTCCGCCGTCTGTGTTCCCCAGACGATGCCCTGGTGCAGATCGGTGATGCGCACGCCGTCGTTCTGTGCATAGAACTGGAACATCAACTGATCCATGGACTTGGTCAGGTGATACACACTGCCCGGCCTTGTGGGATAGAGGATCTCGCGGTCCCGCATCACCCCGTTGTTGTCAGGGTAGCTGACCGTCAGATACCCCTCGGGCAGGTCGAGCGGGACCGACTCGTAGCCGTAGACACCCATCGTGCCGAGGTGGACGAGATGCACATCGCGTCCGCTCTGCACGATCGCGGCCAACAGGTTGTGCGTGGCGTTGATGTTGTTGTCGGCGGTGTAGCGCTTGTGCGCCGGGGATTTCATCGAGTACGGCGCCGAGCGTTGTTCGGCGAAATGCACGACGACTTCGGGTCGCACGTCATCCAGCATGGACAGCAGGCCGTCGTAGTCGTGGGCGAGGTCCAGGTCGACGACGTCGATGATGCGGCCGCTCACCTCTTTCCACACCGCCACCCGCACGTCCAGGGGTTCGATCGGTGTCAGGGATTGCACACCCAACTCGTCGTCGGCGCGGCGGCGCACCAGATTGTCGACGATGGTCACCTCGTGCCCGGACGCCGACAGGTGAAGCGAGCTCGGCCACCCGCAGAAACCGTCGCCCCCCAGGACTGCGATTTTCATGCACCCCAGATTCGCACATACCGACAGTTCATGTTGGCAACCGGTGAAGTTCGGACACATCGACCGATTCAGCCGACGTGCCGTCCGACCTCCCGCGGCGGATGTCCATAACCCGCAGGCATGTTCGTCGCGTCCGCGGTTTCGACCGCGGTGACCGCACGCGAGGACGACAGCACCACACCACCGGCGACGGCGGCGACGAACGCGACAATCGCCGCCGGTCCCCACCCGGCCCGGGTCACGTCGCCGAGGAAGATGATGCCCACCGCACCGGGTAGCACGGTCTGCCCCACGACAAGCGCTGCGGCGGCACCGTTCACCGACCCGGTCTGCAAGGCGACGGTGAACAGGTAGAAACCGGTGATGCCGCTGAACAGCAGTGCGTACAAAGCGGGATCGGTGAACATCGCGGCCAGGTCGAACTCGTCGAGGCCGTCGACGATCCGCGACGCGATCGCCATGACACCGAACACGGCGCCCGCCATCAGACCTGTGGCGGCAGCGATGTGCTTGTGCAGCATGCGCATACACAGTAGGCCGAGGCCGAACAGCACGGGGCCGGCCACCAGCACCGCCCAATGCATCCATCGTTCGTTCACGGTGCCCTCGCTGCCCGCGGACACGGCCAACAACACCAGTGAGGCCACCACGACGGTGCCCGCGATCCAGTCGCGCATCGTGAGCCGAATGTGCAGCACCATCATCGCGAGCAGGGCGGTGGCGACCAGGCGGGCCGAGATGATGGTCTGTGACAAGAACAACGGGATCAGGCGCGCGGACAGGATCGTCGCGACGAAGCCGATGATGTCGAACACGAACCCCACCAGGAACGGCACCGTCAGCATGGTCGCGACGGTCGAGCGCACCGACGGATGCGCGCGGGCGGACTTTCGGCGTTCCTCCCGCACCGCCGCACGTTGCGCGACCTGATCGGCGCCCAACGCCTGGAGCACCGCCGCGGCGGCGAAGGCGAAGGAGCCGATCACCGCGATGATGATCCCGGCGGTCATCGGCTCGGACTCATCATCAGCTCGGACTCATCGCATCCGCCGGTTCAGCGTGGCTCGAGAACGTCGGTGCCGACGAACTTGGCGAGCTCGGGCGGCAACGTCACCGAGCCGTCCGGCTGCTGGTGGTTCTCCAGGATCGCGACGATCCATCGCGTCGTGGCCAGAGTGCCGTTGAGGGTCGCGGCGATCTGCGGTTTGCCGTTCTCGTCGCGGTACCGGATGGCCAGTCGCCGCGCCTGGAAGGTGGTGCAGTTCGAGGTCGAGGTGAGTTCCCGATAGGTGCCCTGCGTCGGGACCCACGCCTCGCAGTCGTACTTGCGTGCCGCCGAGGAACCGAGGTCGCCGCCGGCGACGTCGATCACCCGGTACGGCACGTCGATCGCGGCGAGCATCTCGCGCTCCCACCCGAGCAGCTTCTGGTGCTCGGCGGCGGCGTCCTCGGGCTTGCAGTAGATGAAGCCCTCGACCTTGTCGAACTGGTGCACCCGGATGATGCCGCGGGTGTCCTTGCCGTAACTGCCGGCCTCCCGACGGAAGCAGCTCGACCAGGCGGCATAGCGCTTCGGTCCGTCGGCGAGGTCGATGATCTCGTCGGCGTGGTAGCCGGCCAGCGGCACCTCGGAGGTGCCGACGAGGTAGAGGTCGTCGTCTTCGAGGTGATAGATCTCGTCGGCGTGCGCGCCGAGGAACCCGGTGCCGCCCATGATCTCCGGTCGCACCAGCACCGGCGGGACCATCAGGGTGAATCCGTTGGCGACGGCCTTCTGCGCAGCCATGTTGAGCAGACCGAGCTGCAGCAGCGCGCCCTGCCCGGTGAGGAAGTAGAACCGCGACCCGGAGACCTTGGCGCCGCGTTCCATGTCGATGAGACCGAGCGACTCCCCGAGTTCGAGGTGATCCTTCGGCTCATCGATGGTGCGGGGTTCGCCGACATGCTCGAGCACCACGTAGTCGGCCTCGCCACCGGCCGGCGCACCCTCCTCGACGAGGTTGGAGATGGCCCGGTGTGCGGTCGCGGCCGCCTCGTCGGCCTCGTGCTGTCGGGCGACGGCCGCCTTGACCTGTTCGGCGAGTTCCTTGCCCTTGGCCAGCAGCGCGGTTTTCTCCTCGCCCTGCGCCTTGCCGACCTGCTTGCCGAGAGCCTTCTGCTCCGACCGCAGCCCGTCGGCCTCGACGATGGCGGCCCGACGCGCGGCGTCGGCGTCCAGCAGCGCGTCGACCAGGCCGGGATCCTCGCCCCGGGTCCGCTGAGAGGTGCGCACGAGGTCGGGGTTCTCACGAAGAATCTTCAGGTCGATCACGTGTGAAACCCTACTGGAGGCCCGAGCGCCACAGCTGCGCGTAGTCTTCGCGGCCGAACATCCGGGCGGCGTCGTCCGCGGTGGGCGTCCCGGCGTGTGGGTCGGCGCCCGCACGCACCAGTGCCTCGACGACGTCGTCGTGGCCCTTGAACACCGCCCCGGCCAGCGGGGTCTGGCCTTTGTCGTTGGCGGCGTCGACGTCGGCGCCACGCTCGACCAGCGCGGCGACGGTCGCGGCGGAGCCGTGATACGCGGCGAGCATCAGCAGGGAGTCGCCTGACTGGTTGCGCAGCCCGACGGGCACCCCGGCGTCGAGGTAGGCGGCCAGGGTCGGCGTGTCACCGGCCCGGGCCATGTCGAACAGGCGGCCGGCCAGATCGGCGACCTCGTCGGGGATCGGGCCGTCGGTGTCGGGCTGGTCGGGGATGGGGTGCTCAGAACTCATCGGACGCGAGTGTAGGCCGAGAGACGGTACTGCCGGTCCGTGACAGCAGGCATGATGGATCCCGATGAACGGCGAAGACCAGACCCCGAAGGACGGGGCCGACGACTGGGTGAACGTGCCCGCCGACGACGAGCCCCGACCCGACGACGAACCGAGCGAACCGCAGCGTGAGCAGGGCTGGCGCGGCTCACTGCTGCACAACCCGGTCCGGGTGGTCCTCGCGGCGGTGGTGATCGGCGCGATCGTCGCCGGTGCGATCGCCTTGGCGATGGGTGTGTTCAACGACAGCGGCAGCGTCGGCGGCACGGACATCGGCGAAGGTGAGCGGCTCGCGGAGAACGCCTTCACCGAGTCGGTACCCGGGGACTGTCTCGACTGGCCGGAAGGTGCACCGGGGGACCCGAGCAAGGTGGCGTGCGACCAGCAGCACCGATTCGAGGTGGCGGGCCCGCTGGACACCGCCCTGTTGCCGGGCAGCGAGTTCGGCGAGTCTGCTCCGTGGCCGGGGACCGAACGATTCGCCGCCATCCGCGACGAGCAGTGCCCGGTCATCGTCGACGGCTACCTCGACGGTCGGCTCGATCCGCAGGGCCGCTTCTCGGTCGGGATGATGTATCCGTCCCAGGTGCAGTGGGACAAGGGTGCACGCGAATTGCGGTGCGGCCTGCAGCAGACCGGTGCCGACGGGATGGCCGACCAGTTCGTGGGTCGGGTCGCCGACCAGGACCAATCCTTCCAATGGCCGCCCGGCACCTGCGTCGGCATCAACCCGGCGACCAAGGCGGCCACCGGTGTCGCGGTGAACTGCACAGAACCGCATGCCTTCCAGACCACGGGCACAGTGGTGCTCGCCCAGCGTTTCGGCAACAGCCTGTCCGGGAGGCCGTGGCCCGGCGTCGAAGCGCAGAACGACTACCTGCGATCGATCTGTCCGGTGCAGGCCACCCGCTTCCTGGGCGGCAAGCCGAAGCTCGACGCGACCACCCTCAACGTGCAGTGGTCGGTGCTGTCGGAACCCAGCTGGCTCGCCGGCAGCCGCACCGTGGTGTGCTACCTCGGACTGCCCGACGGCGGCGGCTTCGCCACCCTGGTCGGCGATGCGCGGTCGACGCTGTTGATCAACGGCAAACTGCCGGTCCCGCCGCCGCAGGCGCCGCCGGGCCGCGCACTGCCCACCCCGGTCCCGCTGCCACCGGGCATCGCGCCGAATCCGCAAGAAGTGCCGGCACCGGCGGGGTGATCCGATGACCGTTCGCATGTCCGACGACGAGTTCGACGGGCTGGTCTCCGACGCACTGGACACCATCCCGTCGGAGCTGACCGACAACATGTCCAATGTGGTGATCCTCGTCGAGCCGTTCAACGAGGAGGAGCCGACGATCCTCGGCCTGTACCACGGCGTGGCGTTGACGATGCGCGACCACGAGTACGGCGGATTCCTCCCCGACACGATCACCATCTACCGCGACCCGATCCTCGCCATGTGCCACAGCCGTGAGGAAGTGGTGCACGAAGTGGCGGTGACGGTCATCCACGAGATCGCCCACCACTTCGGCATCAGCGACGAATGGTTGCACGCCAACGGGTGGGGCTGACGGCGCGGTCCTCCGCCTTCGGCCCCTCGCTCCCCCCTCCCCCCGCTGGTCTTTCCGCTGGTCGAGTAGGGGCCGAGCCGCTAGGCGAGGCGCCGTATCGAGACCGGTGGTGAGGTACCCGTAAAGAGTTGCGCGAGAACTGGTCTCGATACGCCACTCGGCTAGCGCCTCGTGGCTACTCGACCATCGGGGGGGTAGCGGCTACTCGACCATCGGAAGGGTGTGGCTACTCGACCATCGGGGGGGGGTGGTGGCTAATCGACCATCGGAGGGGTGGCTCACCCCATCGGGTCGGTGACCAGCGGCTCGTCGATCCGCGGCCCGAACGGCCCGGTCACCGCGCCCCAGCGATGCAGGTGCCAACCGCCGTCGGTGAATTCGAGTTCGATGGTGCCGGTGTTACGTAGGTGGGTGCCTGCGGCGAAGCTCGGATCGACCCCGGCCAGGCGGGCGGCGATCAACCGGATCGCCGCACCGTGACTGACCACGTACACATCCCGCTGATCGGTGCCCTGCAGATGTCGACTCCGGAGATCCTCGATCACCGGGAGGTAGCGGTCGTAGACCATCGCCAGGGATTCGCCGCCCGGGATGCGTGCCTCGAGATCACCCTGATGCCACCGGTCGACGATCTCTTTGAACACACCGTGCGCGTCGTCGTCGAAGCGGTCCTCGAGTTCACCGACCTGCACCTCGTGGATGCCCGCGGTGACCGCCGGTTCCACATCCCAGACCGACCCGATGAGTTCGGCGGTCTGTTGGGCTCGCCGCGCGAACGAGCTGAGCAGCACCACATCGTGCACCGGCCGGTTCTCGAGGGCGAACCGGACACCCTGTCGCACACCGAAATCGGTCAGCGCGGCGCCCGGCAACGCGGTGTCGAGGCGACGCATGACGTTCGATGTGGTTTCTCCGTGCCGAACCAGGTGGAGCCTCGCCACTAGCCGTCCTCCCCGCGACGAAGTCGTTCGAACCATGCAGCGCTCTCGGCGGTGTTTGGTGGTTGAGATCCGGTCGCCCGGTCCGTGGGCCACGACCCGAGGAACACCACCCGTTCGCACCGCCGGTACAGCGCTCGCAAGGCTTCACCGACGGCGTCGTCGTCGAGGTGGCCGACCGCGTCCAGGTAGAACCGGTACGAGCCCGGGACATCACGCCGCGGACGGGACTCGATTCGGGTGAGATCTACTCCGCGAGAAGCGAACTCATCCATCGCCGTCATCAGGCTGCCCGGGACGTTTGGCAGGTCCAGGATCACCGATGTGCGGTCGGAGCCGGTCGCCTCGGCCGGGGGCGCGGGCGCCCCGATCAGCAGGAACCGGGTGTAGGCGTCGGCGGCGTCGGCCACCCCGTCGGCGAGTACGACCAGCCCGGACAACTGCGCCGCCAACGAGGTCGTGACGGCCACGTCCGCCTTGCCCGCGGCGACGTCGGCCGCGGCCGCCGAGTTGGACGACGCAGTGACGAATTGTGCGTTGGGATAAAGCTTTTCGATGGACTCACGAACCTGCGCGGCGGCGACCGGGTAGGCCGCCACGGTTTGAACGTCGACCGGCGACAACGCGGTCCGCGCGCCGATCGTGAACGCGACGTCGAGGACCACCTCGGCGAAGACCTGCACCCGGCCCGACGTACCCGGCCCCGGCGGGACCAACGCGTCGGCGGTGGCCGGCACCGCACCCTCGACCGAGCTCTCGATGGGGACGCACCCGAAGTCGGCGACACCACCGCGCACCATGCCGATGGTCGCCGCCGGACTGACCGCCGCGACCTTCTGCACGTCACCGGCCGGACGCGGAGCGCTCTGCCGGGGCAGACGGTCGGCAAGCAGCCGGTCGAGCGCGATCTCGGTGAAGGTTCCCGTGGGACCGAAATAGGCGAACACAGTCACGACAAGATCCTAGTCGAGCGATCGACCCACTGGCCGTCGTTGCCCCGTGTGGCGATCGGAAGGATTGACGGACAGCCGACACCACCTTAGGTTAGGGTTACCTTCATTCCAGATCGACCTTCTTCTTCACCGCACTGCCGAGAGCGAGGGAACGCATGACGCACGCAGTCACCGACCGTCCGTCGGACGCCGAACTGATCCAGACCGCGTGCCGCCAGGTCGGCGGCGCCACCCTCGCGGTGGAGGGCGCGGAGACCACGACGGTCAACGTGGTCCATCTGTTCGAGTCGCAGGCATTCCTGCTGGTTCCCACCGACGGGGAGGCCATGACGCTGGCCGGCGAGTGTTCCGATGGGCTCGCCGCGATGGTCGAGGTGACCGACTGCGCACCGATCGACCTGCGCGAACGCGTCCGATCGCTGGTCTGGCTGAACGGCAGCCTGCACGCGGTACCCGCCAATCTCGAACGCGATCTCGCCGTGGAGATCGCTGCCGAACATCCCGACGACGGACTGCTCGACCTCGGGCACGGGTACTCGATGCTGCGTCTGCAGATCGACAACGCCGTCATCGCCACCTCTGCGGGCGCGGCGTCGGTCGGATCGGTGGAACTCGCCGGAGCCGCACCCGACCCCTTCTGGGAGTTCGAGAGCGACTGGATCGCTCACCTCGACGCCGATCACGCCGACCTCGTCGGTCAACTCGCCCGGCGCCTCCCCCGCGACATGCGGTCCGGACGGGTGCGGCCACTCGGGCTCGATCGATTCGGCATCCGGTTCCGTGTCGAGGCCCCCGCCGGGGATTCCGACGTCCGCGTGCCCTTCGCGCGACCGGTCTCCGACGTCTACGAGCTCTCCCAGGCGTTGCGCACGCTCGCGGGATGCCCGTTCATGAACAGCCTCCCGGACTGAATCTCGCGCGCCGACCGTAGTGTGGCCACCATGCGTGCCCCGCTGCGATCGGTGCTGCACCCCCGGCGCCCCACCGGCGTCGCGGTCGTCACCGACCCCATCGAACGCCGCGCGATCATCGTCGAACTCGCCATCGTCGGCGTCCTCACCTTCCTGTTCTCCGCACTCTCGGCGGCGCTGTCGCTGATCGAGGCACAACTGGCGGGCGGCATCGGCAACAGCACCGTCGCGCTCAACCCGGCACGATCCGATCTCGGCTGGATCGACTTCCTCCGGCAGTTGATGAGCGCACTCCGACTGTTCGCCATCGGCGGCCTCGGCGCCTACCTGCTGTGGCGCAGCGGTCTCCTCGAACGCGCCGGCCTCGGGCGCTGGCGGCCGCGCCGCGACATCCCGGCCGGCCTCGGGCTGGCGGCCCTCGTCGGACTGCCCGGTCTCGCGCTGGTCGCGATCGCCCGTGCCCTCGGCGTCAACGCCCACCTGGTGCCCAGCGAGGTCGACGGCGTGTGGTGGCGCTGGCCGATCCTGATCCTGCTCGCCGTGGGCAACTCTGCCGCGGAGGAGATCATCGTCGTCGCCTACTTCATCACCCGGCTACGACAGCTCGGGACCTCGGAGAACAGCTCGCTGATCGCCAGTTCGGTGTTGCGCGGCGGCTACCACCTGTATCAGGGGTTGGGCGCAGGCCTGGGCAATCTGGTGATGGGTCTGGTCTTCGGCCGGTTCTTCCAGATCACGTCACGGGTGTGGCCGCTCGTCGTCGCCCACGCCGTGATGGACATCGTCGCGTTCGTTGGTTACGCCCTGCTCCACGAACATCTGAGCTGGGTGGGGTAAGGCGCGCTCTGAGCGGCTCCAGCGTCAGAATTGCTGGACGAATCGATACCACTCATCCTCGAACCCGCGATAGGTGATCTCGCGCTCGTCACCGGACCGCTCGGTCGGCGGACCGTCCGGCAGATATGCGAGGCCGACCGAGTCGACCAGGCCACCCTTCATGAAGAACCGGCATCCACCATCCGCCGATTCGATTCGCCACACCTCGTAGACACCGATCTTCGTCTCGTCGAGTGACTCGTCGCAACGATCGGCCGCGGCCTCCAACGCGGGCCTCGACACCGCGAACCCGACCCGTGACGGAACATCGGCCACCGCGAGGATCACCGTGACCAAGATGACGAGCGGAGCGACTGCAGACAATCGGAATCGCCGATACCGAAAGCATCCGAACACAGCCAACACCAACCAGATCGCCGCGAACCCGAGCAACGCCCACATCGCGAGGACGAGGTAGGCGAAATCCGCAGTCGGGGGAACGAGCGTCCACAGGAGGGCGCCGCAGGCAGCAATGACCGCGAGCGTGGTCGCGACGACGAGTGCGGTCCACCAACGTCCTGGACCTCGGTCCTGGGCTTCGGTCATGAGGGGACTTCTCCAACACGCCGCGCTACGCAGGCGGCGGGCCTGCTTGCGGCGTATACGGATACCGCGGATAGGGCTGTGGGGGCTGATTCTGGGGCGGGAAGCTGTGGGGCGGGAAGTTCTGGGGATGGTGCGCCATCGGGCCGGGTTGCGGATACCCCGGGGCGTAGTACCCGTAGGCCTGCTGCGCCGCCTCGATCTGACTCGCCTGGCGGAGCAGCCGCCCGCGGCGTCGGTGCAGCATGATGGCGCCGAGGGCCGCTGCGCCCGGGATCAGGAGTGTGCCGATGACGCGGCCCGCGGACTCGGCAGCCGAACCCGACTCACTCACCATCGGCTCACTGGTCGATCGGGTGGCGTTGCCCAGCATGCCGAGGAGCAGCACCCCGACGACGACCCACAGCAGCACGGCCCCGCCCCGCGCGGAACCGGCCCGCTGGCGGAGGACGCGGGGATCGAGTGGTGGCGCCATCCCCGTCGGGGGTCGGCCGGACTGCGGCGGGTAGCTCATGCAGGGATCGTAAGGAGGCCGGCCCCGGTGCGACGAACGCACTCGGCTGATTCGGTCAGGCGAACGACACGCGGTCACACCATCAGGTCGTCGAGGACATAGGGCGGGGCCCCGACGCCGACGATGCGCACCGCCCCGGACGGCGTGACCTCGGCCAGCCGCGCATCGACCGGCTCACGCCCGTCGACGGACACCGTCACCGTGCGCACCCGGTCGTCCTTCCATCGTCGGATCTCGTCACCGAAAGCCGTACCGGCCCAGTGATAGCGGCCGTCCAGGGGATCGAGGTGGCCGACCAGACGCAGCCGGACCACGAGGTCGGCGCAGCCGTCCGCCGACATCGCCGCGGCGCCGTCGAACACCTCGTCGTCGATGGATTCCACACCCGGCCAGTCGTAGTCGTCGGGCCGGAATCGGCGCAGGCGCGCGCGTCGACGTCGCGGGTTCGCGATCATCGCCCATTCGTTCTCGATTGGACGGCGCACGGTGACGCTCACCGCGCCCGACATCGCGAGGTGTTCGACCATGGCCACCACGTAGTCGAGGGCGCGTGCGTCATCGAGGAACACCTCCCCCTCCCGACTGGCGGTGACCAGGCCCAAATAACTTCCGGCGGGTGCGGGACCCGCACGCACGATCAGGCCCGCACGACGCCCGTCGTCGATGATCTCGATGGGCAACGGGGAACGCCGAATTCGGGATCGCAGTCGCTCTGCCAGCGGTCCGCGCCCACAGACCGCCACCGACGCCGCGGTGGTCACGGCAGGAACCCGCCGCGACGCCACCCGGACCGGGACAGCCTGCTCATCAGTCCGGCATCCTCGAAAAATGCTGCGAGCGAGGCGAACCCACGGACCTGAACGTCGTGGAAGTGCGGGTTGGATCTCGCCGCGCGTGCCGCCGCCCGGCCATCCAGCCCGGCGCGCCGGTACATGGCGGGGTTGGTGAAGAGCCGTTGGAACAGGACACCGGCGATCGCGTGACCGTTGGCCGCGACGAAAGTTTCCCACCGGCTACGGGTGGGCTTGCGCCGCATGATCCCGTCGCGCGCGAAGCCGATGTGACGGGCCTCTTCGGCGACATGGACCTGCATCAGCCGCGCCACCAGCGGTTGCAACTGTGGGTCGTCGAGCATCTCGCGCTGCAGGGCGTCGAAGATCTCCTCACCGACCAGCGCGGCGACCCACAGCAGACTGCCCCGCAACGCATTCGGCAGCACCTTCATCACCGCCCGCTCCCACAACCTCATGTTGTACGGGCGTGCCCCGGACCATTCGATGGCCCGGCCGAACATCACCATGTGCCGACATTCGTCGCCCATCTCGGTGAGCGCGTAGTGGGTGCTGGCCGACGCAGGGTCGGCGGTCATCAACTGCGCCAGCAACGTGCGGTTGAGCAGGTTCTCGAACCAGATCCCGACCGAGAGAATGTTCGCGAGTTCCTGACGCGACACCTCGATGCGCTGCTCGTCGGAGAGCCGCTCCCACAGGTCGGTGCCCGTGAGGGTCACCACGCGCGGCGGTAGGAAGTAGCGGTCGGGTTCCGGTCCGCGATCCCAGTCGAGATCGACGACCGGATCATAGGAGCGCTTCACCGATCCGTTGATCAGGCGCTGAGAGATGACCTCCCGTCCCGACGTCTCGCCCTGTCTCACCTGCGATGTCATCGTCATCGCGCACCTCCTGCGATGGAATCGGCTGTGACCTCCGACACTAGGATCGCCGCGCCTATGTGTCAACACTCACTGTCACAATGGCTGGTGGGTGATTTTCGGCTGCCGGTGGACGGCGGACGCGGCGCGGCGGGGATGCCCCCGGTGATGCGTACATTGGACGGGATGAACGAGCCGGAGCCGCCGATGATGCGCAGGCGCGACGTCCCCCCGGGGCCGGCGCCGCGCGGCGGCGACCCCGCTCGTCGCGGCACACCGCCCCGGCGGATGCCGCCCCCCAATCCCGAGCCCGGCCGCACCCACCGGGTGCCACCCCCGCACAGTCCACCCCAGCGCAGTCCGGCGCCGCCACCTCCACCTCATCCGCCGCAGCACCCGAACGCGCGGCCACAGGGGGCCCAGGCCCCTGGCCCGACCGCCCATCTGCGTGAACGCCAGGCCGGCGACGGCCGTTATCGTCCGCCGCTTGCATGGTCGGATTCGTCGGAACCCGGCCGCGCCGGGCGGGGGTACGCGCCGACCCAGAAGCCCGAGCCAATCCCGGCGGCCGAGCGCACCCGTCGCCCGGTTCCCGACCGCGCGGGTTCCTCCCCGCGCAGCAGCAGTGGCGCGCCGCCTCGACGCCCGGGAAGCAGGTCGGGACGACCGGTCGGGACGCCGAAACCACGACGACGTCGTCGCCGTATTCGCGTCGGCCGGTTGCTACTGGTGGCGCTGCTGCTCCTGGTGGTCGCGTCGGTCGGCCTCGTCTTCTATTACGACGGCAAGCTCCACCGCACCGACGCACTCGCGGCATATGCCGGACGCCCGGTCGACACCCCTGGCACGAATTGGCTGATCGTCGGGACGGATTCGCGGGCCGACCTGAGTGACGCCGAGCGCGCGGAGTTGTCCACCGGAGACAGCGACGGGTCCCGCACCGACACCATCATGATGGTGTACAAGCCGCCGAGCGGCGATGCCATGCTCATCAGCGTCCCGCGCGACCTGTACGTCCCCGTCCCGGGACAGGGATCGCACAAGATCAACGCGGCGTTCAACTTCGGTGGGCCGCAACTGCTCGTGCAGACCCTCGAACAGCTCAGCGGGGTGCGCATCGACCACTACGCCGAGATCGGGTTCGGCGGGTTCGACCAGGTCGTCGACGCGGTCGGCGGGGTGGAGATCTGCCTCGATCAGCCCCTCAACGACCCGCTCGCCGGCCTGAACCTTCCCGCCGGCTGCCAGGAACTGAACGGGCAGCAGGCACTCGGGCTGGTGCGCACGCGGGCTTTCCCGAACGCCGACCTGGAACGGATCGAGAACCAGCGCAAGTTCCTCAGCGCGCTCATGGCGAAGGCGACGAGCCCCGCGGTGTTGCTGAATCCGTTCGCGCTCGTACCGTTCGTCAACTCCGCGGTGGATGCGGTCACCGTCGACGAGGGCGACCATCTGTGGAACCTGGCCGGGCTGGCGTGGTCGTTACGTGGCGATCCGATCACCACCACCGTTCCCACGGGAGGCAACGAGTACACCTCCGACGGCTCCTCCCTCGCTGTGAGCGACACCACCGAACAGTTCTTCACGTACGTCCGCAAGGGCGCGCCGGTTCCCGAGGATCTGCTGTCCGAACAGGGCGGAGTCGTCGGCGGCTGATTCGATCCGCCTCCGAAATATGGTGAGGCTCAAATCAGTTAGGCTGCGCTGATCCGAAATAGCTTTTTGACGTGCTCGTATTCTGGTGTCATGACATCGAATACCGGTGAGTCCGTGTTCCACAAACTGTTGCACGATCAGATCGGCAACGAGTTCGCCGCCGCGCAGCAGTACATCGCGGTCGCGATCTACTACGACAGCCACGACATGCCCCAGCTGGCCAAGCACTTCTATGCCCAGGCCGTCGAAGAACGCAATCACGCGATGATGATCGTGCAGTACTTCCTCGACCGCGACGTCGACGTCGAGATCCCCGGAGTCCCGGCGCCCCGCAACGATTTCGCCGACTATCGCGAACCGATCGAGCTGGCGTTGGCGCAGGAGAAGTCGGTCACCGAACAGATCGTCGACCTCGCACGCGCGGCGCGCGACTCCGGCGATTACATGGGCGAGCAGTTCATGCAGTGGTTCCTCGCCGAGCAGGTCGAGGAGGTCGCCACCATGACCACGTTGCAGACCATCGCCGAACGCGCGCAGGGCAATCTGTTCGACCTGGAGAACTTCGTCGAGCGCGAGATCAACGGCGCCGCACCGGAGTCCGCGACACCGCCCGCGGCCGCCGGCGGCAACCTCTGACCTAGCGCAGGGTGACCTGCCGCCCGCGGATGCCGTCACGCGACCGCACCTCCGCGGTGCTCAGATCGCCGTCGACCGCCAACGCCTCGGAGAGCCAGTCGTCGAACTGATCGAGTCCCGCCGACCATTCCTCGTGGTGCAGTTCGTTGTCGAGGTCGAAGACGGGGACCAGCAGTCCATGGGTGCGGAACGATCCGGCGAACCGCGAACCCTCGCCGAGGGTGAGTCGGCCCGCCGCATGGAGACGGGCCAGGGCGTTCATCACCTCGTCCTCGGGTTCGGGCCGGACCCATCGGAGGTGCGCCCGTTCCCCGGCGTCGACCCACCACGGGGCGCCGATCCCGCTCTTCGCGGTCAGGCGGGCGCTGGGCATGATCGAATCCTTGGCCTGTTCGAGCATGTCGGCGAACTCGGCCGGGACATCGGCGCCCGGCGGGAACCACCACGCGAAATCGTCGTGCACGACGACGTCGAGAGTGCTGTCCGGATCGATGACGTCGACGAGCGCCGGCGGGTCGTCCGAGCGCACGTAGTCGGCGTCCGGCTCGGCCCGCGTCGACCACACGACCGCGTCGGCGATCTCACGCTCGACATCGTCGGGGTCCATCTCGGTCTGCAGGGCGACAATGCCCTGCGGGCCGTCGTCGGTGTTGCGGACGAGTGCACGCACGGCGCCCGGCAGGATGCTGGCGAGGACGACGTCACGGTCGGCGCCCTGTTTCAGGGTGCCGGCGCCCAGATCGACTGTCGCGGAGGCCAGGAAGGCACGCATCGCGACCAGATCACATTCGGCGGCGAGGCCCGCGAACGGCCGCGGCGGCGGCGCCATGGCAGCCCGCTGACGCTCCTTGCGTGCCGCCACCCGCTCGGCCCGGTTGCTCCCCGGTCGTGGCCCGCTGCCTCGTTTGCTCTTCTTCGCCATGCGTCCACCTTCTCACGGGGTTCCGTCGGCGAGAGCACCCCTTGGTCCCTGAGGAGCCCGCGACGAAGGAGCGTGCGTCACGAAGGGCACCGCAACATCCACAGAATGCACACACCGATTCGCCGCAATCCACAGGTTACTCCGCGGAGCCTCGACCCGCCCGACGTCCCCGACAATGACGAGATGGCATGGGCATACCTCCTGGAATGTGCCGACGGGAAGTACTACGTCGGAAGCACGCGAGACCTGGAAGCACGACTGCAACAACACAGCTCCGCGATGATCGGGTTCACCGCCACCCGACGGCCGATCAAGCTCGTGTGGCAAGCAGAGCTCGACACCGTCGCGGACGCGTACGCCATCGAACGGCGTATCCACGGCTGGTCCCGTCGCAAGAAGCAGGCTCTGATCGCCGGTGACATCGACTTGCTTCGCTCGCTGTCCAAGCGGCGCACGAAGAGTGACGATGGAGCGGCCCTTCGTGACGCTCGGCTAGTGTCCTGCGCCATAAATTCGTTAAATAACTGTAACGGAGGGATGTTGCGCGGCAAACGGGCTGCTCGGGCGTGGGATCCTGGGGTATGGCAGGTGGGCGACCGAAGATCGAGTTGG
>NZ_JAZDUE010000010.1:0-204334 GCF_036350515.1 Gordonia prachuapensis
ACACCAACCCCACGCCCTTCATCTGGCACAAAACCGCAGACGAAATCCTGCAACGCCTCGCCGGCTACTGCGCCGCGATCAACGAGAACAACAATTAAACGACGAATCTACCTGACAGGACACTAGGAAACCGCTCTTCCTATCAAAGGGGCGGACCCGGCCGGCTACTGCTCGGAGAAGCCAAAGACAGGTCGGCCGATCGATGCGCTCCGAGGCCCTGCCAAGTTGCTAAGACGACCCTCGCCAGCCCGGCCGCGAGAAGTTGAAGGCGGCAAAGCGGCTGGCGGGTAGTGCCGGCCTGACATCGCGCGCGACCAGCGCGTGAATCGCCGCCGCACGTCGTACATTCGGTCAATCCGCGGCGCGTTGCATGCGGAGCTATTTGGCAGTACGTACAAAGCTCTTTGTCCCCCGACAAATCAATTTGTCCCTGCTTGGATGCTCTCGGAAAGCAGAGTCCATGGCATGGGCCGTATGAACCGACACGAGCACTCCCACACTGGAGTGCTGCAATGTCAGCCTTACACACAAGCTATCCGTGTCGCTGGGATCTGGCACTTCAGGAGTTGGAGGATTCATTCGTCCGACGGACAACTCCTTGCGCGTCTACAAGACCCGACTCCACTCACGCTCAGCGACGTCGGGTGGATAGAACGTTACCGAAACAGCGAGGTTCTGCTCACCCTGTTCGGAGCCGCGGATGCGCGATCGGCGTCGTTGTGGTGTCCTCGACAGTTGTCGACCAAATAGGGTGCCCACTCGACCGATTCGCGCACCCAGTGGACGGGAACGGCGCCCAGTGCGGGGTGGTCGCCTACGCTACCGTCGTTGTGGCTCGGCGGGTGGAAATCGAGGTGCGGCGAGTGGTCGTCGGTGGCGGTGGTGTAAGTCCGTCGTTATGGTTTCGAGTTAGGTTGCGGCCCTTCGTGACCCTTCGAGACGCTCGCAAGCTCGCTCCTCAGGGCGGCGCACTCGGCTAGCGCCCCGTTCCTCAGGGATCGGGGGGCGCAGCGATCGGGGCGCTACTGCGATCCTGGCGTGAACTCCGCCAACCACCCGAACAGTGGCCGGGCCGGTTCCGATGGCTTCGATGGCATCAGGCCGAGCGGACTCAGGATCGGCGGAAGCTTGTCGGGGAACAGCGGTTTGCTGATGACATGCCCGTCGTCGAGGGGTGTGGCGGATCGCCACCCGTCGCCGACGTGGATCAGAGCGACCAGGTGTCCGTGATCGGTGACCGCGGCGCCCACCTCGATGCCGAGGGTTCCGGCGAGTGCGAGGAGCGCGCATTCGAACTCGCGGGGCGTCGCGGACCCCGCCTTGAGTACGGCGGCCGCTGGACGGGCTGCGATCCCGGCCGACGCGTCGATGCGAAGCAGCTCCTCCAAGGAAGCCCGAAGATTGATCACGCGTGTTTCGTCGTCGTCGGCGTCACCGCTCAATATCTCGGCGATAGGCAACAACTGCGGTTCCGGGGTGATCTGCGGAAGCAGATCGGACAGCAGGCGTTTGCGTTTGCCGTGCACCATCCCGCGGACACGGCCCGGTGTGGTGACCACCGCCGTCGGCGGCGACAGCCGGCCGATCAGCTCGCGGGCGTCGGAAACGGCTGACGACGCGTCGATCTCGCCGGTCTGCGGCAGGTCGACGACGGCGTTCTGATAGGCGACATCGCCGCGGCGCGCGAAGAGGATCACATCGGCAGCGAGCACGTCGGTACGCGTCGACCGCGGCACGGGCAGCTCGATGCGCCGCGGAAGGGTATGGGTGCGCAGGATGGCGCGGGTCGCGCCGTCGTTGCTGACGACCGCGAGGGTGGCCTCGGGCGGCGAGGCGTCGAGTGGCAGGTCGATGCCATCGGCGGGACCGAGGGCCAGGTGCGCACGACTGTGGACGAGGCTCTCGAAGTCGTTGCGGGAGAGTTCAACTCCGCGGGGCGGCGAGTTGATCCCGTTTGGGTCGGTGAAGTCGGCGCGACGGGCTCGCCCCCACAGCAGCGGCACCCGCGCGCGGCGCGCCTCGTCATCTTGGAGCTGTTCGAGAAACCACAGCAACCGTCCGCTCCCGCGGTGCGGATGAGGTGTGAGATGCCACCAGGTGAGCCGGCGCGCGAGGTCGGCGGCCACCACCGGCTGCCACGAACCGATGCCGATATAGCCCAGCGCCGCAATCCAACTGAGGTAGCGCGGAAACGCGTCGATGGCGCGCGTGAGTTCCGAGCGTGACAGGGGACCGGATACGCGCAGACGGTCGGGACTGTGCAATGCCGCCACGGCGGCGGCCGCGCAGAACCTGGGTCCGAAATCGGTGTCGAGCCGACGAGCCAACGCGGGCACCGAGGCCAGGGTGTCCTCGACCCAGGGGCCATAGGTCCGGGGATTGACCGGCCAATCATTGAGCGCTGGAACACTGTTCGCGATCGCAGCGAGGATCATGTATTCCGCGCCGGTCGCGTCGGTGGGGGTGGACAGGGCGGCGAGGCGGGAGTGGAGATTGCTTGCCGCGTCGACCCCAACCATCAGCCGGGTGGTCACGGCGCCGAGTTCGGTCACGGTGAGGGCGCCGTCGGCGTCGTCGACCAACCGATGGGTGACCAGGCGGTCGAGGACTCCATCGAGGTTGTGGCGCCGGTTGTTCTGGGCGTAGGCGAAGGTGCCCTCGTACCAGAGTCGCGCGTCGGCACGTTGCGCAACGCTGCCGAGCAGAATCTCCGCGAGGAGGGCGTCGGCGAGTTTGTCGATCAGCCGGCTGTCCACCCGGTAGCCGGCGACAAGTCGGCTGCGCCACGCGAGTTCCTCACTGCGCGGTACGAGAATGAACCCGAAGCCCTCGGATTCCTGACCGGCGCGTCCGGCGCGGCCCAGCATCTGCTGTGCCTGACTGGTTTCGAGGTCGTTGATGCCGAGCGTCAGGTCGCGGATGATGACCGAGCGGGCCGGTGTGTTCACCCCGGTCGACAGGCCCGAGGTCGCGACCAGGGTGTCGATCTGGCGTGCGTTGAAAGCAGCCAGCGCGCGTTGGGCTTTCGGCGCGTCCCGGAAGTGGATGCCGACACCTTTGCCGAAAGTCTGGTCCACCAGGGTGTCGTCGTCGACGCCGCGGTAGCGGACACCGGCCTGCAGGGCCGCGGTGCGGCGGACTGCGTTCTTGCTGCCGCAGAAGACCAGCACGCTGCCCGTACCGGAGTCGTCGTCGGACATTTCGTGCAGCAGGTCGGTGATGGCTTCGTCTTTGGCGTCCTCGTCGGCCCAGGGTTTCCCCGAGGGGGAGTCGTAGGTGACGAACTGCGTGAGCAGGCGCGTAGGTCGCCAATTCACCGTGATCAGTTGGGCGTTGAACCATGCGGCCAGCTCCTCGGCGTTGGCCGCCGTCGCCGACAGCGCGACGATCCGCGTCCGGTCGGCCGACGCGCGTAGCCGGGCCAGCAGCGACTCCAGGGTGGCGCCGCGCTCGTGGTCGCCCACGAGGTGCACCTCGTCGACGATCAGACAGCCGACGGTCTCCAGGAAGGACCTCAATGACGAACGACGATAGAGGGATTCGAACTTCTCGGTGGTCGCCACCCACAGCTGCGCGGTGCGGATGCGGTCGCTGGACATGTTGGTCTCGCCGGTTAGTTCGATAGAGGCGATTCCGTGTTCGCGCCACCGAGCCGCGGTCGCCGCCACCTCGGCGGCCAACGCGCGTGCCGGGAGCAGCCACACCGCCGGGCGGTTCTCCAGCAGGATCGACCGCAGTGCGGCCACCTCGCCGATCAACGTCTTGCCCGAACTGGTCGGCGCGACCACCATCACGTGGCCTGCTGTGTTCAGCACTGCCGGAACGGACTTCGACTGCAGCGGGTTGAGCTGGTCAAACCGATCCAGGTAGGGCAGTAGGGCCGGTGGGATCAAGGTGGCGGTCGGCGTCCAGGACTCCTCGCCTGCGGTGGTGCGGTCGGGATCATCGGCCATCCGGTCGAAGCCCGCGACGAACGCGTCGACCAGCCGTGGCGTGATGTGCACCGTCCCCGAGTTCTCGTTGATCTCGAGTTCCTTGCGGGTGAAGTTCGTCGAATGGTTGAGGACGCGGTCGTCGGCGAGCACGACCTTCTCGTGCAGGTTGCGGACGGTGATCACGCGGACGTCGGCACTACGCAGGCGACGCAGCGCCGCATCGTTGGACGTTTCGGGCCGGGCGAACACGATGACGTCGACGTGGCGTCGGCGCGCGGCGATCGTCGCGTCGAGGAGAGCGTCGGCGTGGGGCGAGGCATCCCACCACGGGACCTTGATCCAGAGACGATGCTCGGCGGTACCGACAAACGACTGGAGGGTGCGGTAGAGCGCGCCCTCGATGCCACTTTCCGCCGAGTAGCTGTCGACGTACTCGCTGACCACCCCACGCCTCCTGTGTTGACTCCTTTCATTGAAGTTCGGGTGCGGGGGGAAATGCAATTGGGTGGGCTCGCCGTAGCCGGTGCGATCCCAGCGGAACCGATTGCGCTGGCAGTGCGTCCAAAAGGCTATGAGAAACCGTTGCACGAGACGACTGCATCACCGCACCGTGTCTGGCCATAAGTGTGGCTAGAATATGACCATGACGACGGTACCGCTGGGCGAAGCGAAAGACAGGTTGTCCGCATTGATCGACAGCGCCGAGTCCACGCACGACATCATCACGATCACCAAACATGGGAGGCCCGCCGCGGTGCTGATGTCTGCCGACGATCTGGAGTCTCTCCACGAGACGATCTACTGGCTCTCACGTAGAGGCACCCCAGAGGCAATTGCCGCCGCCGACGATGAACACGCTTCCGGCGAGACAATCTCGCTCGACGAGTTGCGCGCGGAGCACGGACTCCCGCCTCGATGAGCGGTCCGACGCCGGAACCCTACGTTGTCGCCATCGCCTCCCCCGCACGCCGCGCCCTCTCGCGTCTGCCCGGACGAGCAGCACACGCTGTCATCGAGTTCATCTCCGGTCCGCTCGCCGAGAACCCGCCTCGGCTCAGCAAGCCGCTTCGCAATGAGTTCGAAGGTGCCCGCAGTGCCCGCCGCGGCGACTATCGAATCCTGCTACGCATCGATGACGCGACCCACACCGTCCTCATCATCGACATCGACCACCGAGCTCACGTCTATCGCACATGACGCCAGTGCGATTCGCGGCCGCGTGTCACTAGGCCACCGGTCGAGACGAGTCATACAGCGGCGGGTTGAGCCGAGCGAAACCCTCCTGCCGGTGGTACGGGAAGTGGGGGTAGGGCGCATCGACCGCAGAGGCGGCATCGAGGAGCGCGATCTGCTCGCTACTCAGCGACCACCCGACCGCCCCGAGGTTGTCACGCAGTTGCGCCTCGTTGCGCGCGCCGATGATCACGCTCGACACGGTGTGCCTGCGCGACAACCAATTCAGCGCTACCTGAGCGACCGTCTTGCCGGTGTCGCAGGCCACCTGATCGAGCGCGTCGACCACCCTGAACAGTCGCTCGTCGTCGACCGGCGGGCCCGCGGAGGCGGTGGTGTGCAGCCGACTTGTCGTCGGCAGAGGGGTGTCTCGTCGGAGGCGGCCCGTGAGGCGACCCCATCCCAGCGGGCTCCAGACAATCGCTCCGACACCTTCGTTGACGCCCAGCGGCATGAGCTCCCATTCGTAATCGCGCCCGATCAGCGAGTAGTACACCTGGTGTGCGACGGGTCTGACGGAACTGCGCCGGTCGGCGACGGCGAGCATCTTCATGAGTTGCCAGCCGGAGAAGTTCGAGACGCCGGTGTAGCGGATCTTCCCGCTGCGGACCAGGTCGTCGAGCGTGTCGACGACCTCGTCGAACGGTGTCGCAGCGTCGAAGGCATGCAGCTGAAAAAGGTCGATGTAGTCGGTGTTCAGGCGTCGTAGCGCGGACTCGACAGCGTGAATCAGCCGATGCCGGGAGGTACCGAAGTCTGCCGGGCCGTCGCCAGTGGGTAACGCGGCCTTGGTCGAGATCACCACGCTGTCCCGGCGGCCCCGCAAGGCTGCGCCGAGCACCTCCTCCGACGCGCCGTCCGAGTAGACGTCGGCGGTGTCGAACAAGGTGACCCCGGCGTCGAGGCACTGGTCGACGAGGCGGCGGGCAGCGTCGACGTCGGTGTCGCCCCACGCCTTGAAGAACTCGCCACGACCGCCGAAAGTTGCTGCACCGAAGCCGAACTCCGAGACCTGCAGGCCTGAACTGCCAACGCGCCGATACTCCATGATTCTCCTTAAGGGGACTGTAGTTCTGTTAGTGACTCTACGCCCGGATTCGGGAAAAAGGAACTGCAGACCCGTTAAGTGGGGTGGTCGTCGTACGATGCGTGGGTGAGCAATGCTTCGGAAACGCCGGCTGGTCGACGATCTGCTGACACCCGCCCGGGCGGGCGGACCGCCGACGTCCGACGACGCGTCCTCACCGCGACCGAGGACGCACTGATCGAGCACGGTTTCGCGGGTATCGAACTTCCTGTGATCGCTCGAGCTGCGGACGTGGGGAAGACGACGATCTATCGCCGGTGGGGTTCACCGCAGGCGCTGGTGAGTGACCTGCTCGATGACATGGCCGCGCAGTCGGTCCGCGCCACGCATACCGGTGATCTCGACAGTGACCTGCAGGCCAATGCCGATCTGATCGTGCGTACGCTCGGTCATCGTCGGCAGGGTCGGCTGTTCGCCGCTCTGGTCGCAGCGGCGACCCACGATGCGCAGACCAAGCGCGCGCTGGCGGAGTTCTATCGCATCCGGGTCGACGAGTGGTCCACGTCGGTCGCCGATGCCATCGACAGGGGAGAGATACCGGCGACCACCGATACGACCGCGGTCATCCGATACCTGTCCGCACCGCTGTATTACCAGTTCTTCACCACCGCAGAACGTCTCGGCGACGGTGATGCCCGGCGGGCGGTGCGGGCGACGATGGCGGCGTTGGGTGCTGGGGTTTTCGAGTCATCCTGACGGTCGGGGTTCCGATCGTCAGGTGGTCAACTGGATGGCGTGATGTGTTTCGGTCCTACCCAACATCCCCGTCAGAAGCAGAGTCGATACCCAACCGCAGCGTGCCCCTGAATCCGGTACCGCCCACCCTGAACGTCCACTCGTGCCTGTCGTCCGCCTTCGTGGCCCGTTGGACGTTGGCCAAGTAGTCGTCGCCGGCGAGCTGGGCGAGGTCGGCTGCGGTGGTCGATGACCTCCCCAGGTGTTCGTCGGTCGTATGGACGAACACCGACACCGGCTGCTCGTCGGGAAACACCTGGACGTAGTACTGCTTCTGGAAGACGACGTTGTCGGAGAAACCGATGCCGAACTTGTCGCGCTCGCCGACGTAGACGTCGAGGCGGAAGACCATGCCGGGCAGATCGTCGGCCTTCTCGCCGATGTCGAACCAGCCCTCCCACAGCATCCTGTCCGGGCCGGCCCAGCCGGTGGTGAGGTCTCCTCGTTCGGCAAGGGGTAAAGACAACTCTTCGGCAAGATCGGGGACGTCGTCGTTCAAGCTCGTGTCGGCGAATGGGCCGTAGCAGTTCTCGGCGTCCCTGTGCTGATTGAACAGAAAGAAGTCCAGGCAGCGTGGCTTGATGGCGATTCCGAGATAGAACTCGCTCCGCCCGAACCTGTCTCCGCCATGCAGGATCTCGGCGTCGTCGAGCCAGAGCTTGGCACGGTGCGTTCCATGGAAGAACCGCATCGCGATCTCGTACGCTTCACGTGAGGTGACCAGCGAGTCGGTCCCGCCGTGGCATTTGTGAATGAACGTTCGTGGCGCTCCGGGCAGCTGGGCGGATGCCTGCTGGACCAGGCCATCGCTGCGATTGACTGCGAGCGAACCGGTGTCGATGAACGTGGACACTCGATTCGCGAAGGCCGATCCGGGGACGCCATAGCTGCGATAATCGGTGCCGACCACCGTCAGGATCTTCTCGGCAGGGAACTTTTTGCCGACTTCCAGGAATCGCGTGCTGTCCGGGCTGAACGACGCCAACTCTCCCTGCGCGCCCTCGACCTTGGGGAGACAACGCAGCAGCCAGTCCGGCACCCGCTGGAAACTGATTCCGCGGTGCGGGGTGCCCAGCGTGACCACCTTGTGGACGAGTTCCGTTGCGGCATCGCGCCCCATGCCGATCAAGGCTTCGCGAACGATGAGTCCGCCCATGCTGTGTGCCACGATGTCGACACCGTCGAACCTTTGTCCGTGCTTCCTCATCCCGGCACGGATCAACTTGATGAGTCTGTGGAGATTCTTTCCATACGCCTCCAGGGTGCGGTCGCTGAGATCGTAATACCGATAGACCCAGATCGTTCCCTGTGTTGCATCCTCGAGCACACTCGCGGCCGTCGCCGGGTCGATCACAACCTGGCCCTTGAGATGGTCAGGTTCGTAACCGTCGCCGGAATAGCCGGGTAGGGGCTCCACGTCGTTGGCGTAGTAGCCGATGACATTGGTGGCGTCGATGTACGGGTATCTCTTGGACTTGATGGCGCGGAGAACGAACCCTTCGTAGATGTAGTTCTCCCCGCGTTTGGTGTGGTACACCGTGCCGTCATTGAAACCCTGGTAGGCACTGCGCATCTCGTCGTCGACGCCGATGCCGCCGAACCCGCGGATGAGGATGAGGGGGCGTGGCGGTGTGGGCGTCTCGTCGGTCGGGGTGACGTTCATCGGTGCGACTCCTCGTCGGCCACGCGTGAGTGCTGTCAGCAGTGCCTGTGGAGTCACAGTAGCCGCAGATCCTCGTGTCTCGGAGGGAGTCCGGTGAACCGGTCGAGGAGGTATCGGCCGAACGAACGACACGGGCAGCAGGCATGATCGTCAGGGGCCGGAGCTCACCTTGCTCGGCGACGGTGAGTTTACCGTCGCCCGTGTAGTCGTAGCGCCGGGTGACTCCGCCGTCTTCGACCAAAATCGTTGCGAACTCGCCAGCTGGTCTCCGGGTTCTCGTCGCGGCCGATGATCGGTAGGCCCAGCTCGTCGAGCTCGAGGACGAGACGCCGCTCGGCGGTCTCGGCGCGTAAGTACTCGGCGCGTGCACTGCGTCATTTGACGCACTCCTAGTTCAGTCATCTGCCACTTGGGAGGGCGACGTGACCGGCAATAGCCTCGATGTCATGACGTGATGTGTGTCACGTCAGGACGCAGAGGAAGTGACGCAATGAAGATCCAGGTGGACACGAACCGGTGCCAGGGGACCGCGATGTGCCTTGCGGTTGCGCCCGAGCTCTTCGACATCCTGCCCAATGGCATCGCCGAGGTTCTGGTCGACGACATCGGGCCCGACCTCGCGGCCACCGCCGAGGATGCCGCACTGGCGTGCCCGGCCGCCGCGATCACAGTGATCGGCGACCAGGGATGACCTGGACATACGGTACCGACCTACGCGATATCGTCATCGTCGGCGGCTCCGTCGGGGGCATGCGGACCGCGGCGTCGCTGCGACGGCGCGGATTCGACGGCCGCATCCGGGTGGTCGCCGGGGAAACGACACCGCAGTACTATCGGCCGGCTCTGTCGAAGACGTTTCTCAGCGGCGACCAAAGCGAGGACGACGTGCTGCTCCCCGTCGCCGAGGACCCCGAATTGGAGATCCTCCTCGACGCGACCGCGACGTCGGTCGACCCCGGCTCCCGGACGGTGAGCGTGGATCACGATGGTCAGAGGCTTGCCCTGGGCTACGACGGTCTCGTCATCGCCACCGGTCTCGAACCGCGCCGACTCCCGCTACCGTCGCTCGAGGGCATCCACTACGTGCGGGAGATAGCCGACGCCACAGCCCTACGGCACGAGTTGGATGCCGGACCGCGGGTGGTGGTGATCGGTGGCGGTCTGATCGGCGCCGAAGTCGCCGCCACCAGCCGCAAGCTCGGACTCGACGTCACCATCGTGGAGACCGGTGACGCCCTGCTGGGCGCGGTCCTCGGTGCGACGGTCGGTGCGGCCGTGACCGACCTGCACCGCGCCCACGGCGTCGACGTGCGGACCGGGGTGGGCGTCGCCGAGGTATCCGGGGCGCGGCGCGTCGAATCGGTGACCCTGACCACCGGCGAACAGATACCCGCCGACGTGGTGGTGGTGGCCGTCGGTTCCCGACCGCGTACCGACTGGCTCGCCGGCTCCGGGGCGCTGGTGGACAACGGCGTGCGGTGTGCCCCCAATCTGCGTGTACTGCAGGGCGAATCGATGGTGGCGGTGGGCGACGTCGCGCGGATCGATGACCCGCAAGGCCTCACGGCAGTGCCGGGATCGGTGCGGATCGAACACTGGGAGAACGCTGTTCGCCATTCCGATGTCGCGGCACGTACCCTGCTGGAAGGGCCCGAGGCGCCGGCATACACGGCACGTACCACGTTCTGGACCAACCAGTACGACCTCGCGCTGCACGTGTTCGGTCATCCCGGCCGGACCGACGAACTCCGCATCGCCGAGGGGTCGGTCGACGAGTTGCAGGGCGTGGCCACCTTCCACGCGGGTGACCGGGTCACCGGGATTCTCACCCTCAATCAGCCGCAGCGTCTGCGCGCCTACCGTCACCTGCTCGACGCGCCGGAGCCGGCAGCACCCGTGTCCGCCACATCGTAGGAGCGGCACCATGACCACCAGTCGGCAGGCGCTCACCTGCTGCTTCGAGTGAGGAAATCTCTCCGTGAAACTCTTGAGCTACCGCGACGACAACGGCGCATCGCGTCCCGGCGCCGTCGTCGCCGGCGGGTACATCGCAGACCTGGCCTCGATCGGCCGAGAACTCGGCCTCGATATCGACGGTGTCCCCACCGCTCTTGCTCTGGGCGCAGCGGGTCGGCGCCCGATCACCGAGCGCATCGAGCAACTCGCCGCCGCCCCCGAGCAGGCACTGTCCGACGGAAAAGTGTTGCGGGAGGATCAGATCGAGCTGCTACCGCCCAGCGGTGCGCGGCCCTTCATCCTCGGCTGCGGCGGCATCTTCGTCTCCCACCTGAAAGAGATGGGCGTCGACCCGCCGATCCCGAATCCCCAGCCCGACGGCTACATCGTCAATCCCAACACGGTGGTGGGCTCCGGAACACCGATCGTTTTACCGGAACTCGCACCCGATCAGGTCGATTTCGAAGGCGAGCTGTGCGTGGTGTTCGGCCGTCCGACCTATCGGGTGACCGCCGGCGAGGCGATGGACCACGTGGCGGGCTTCACGGTGCACAACGACGTGTCCGCACGCGACCTCAACGGCGGGTTCGGCTCGCCGGATGCGGCCGAGCGCGTGAAGGCCTACGCCGGGGTCATCCGGTACAAGGGTTTCCCGACCTTCGCGCCGCTCGGGCCGTGCGTGACCACGATGGACGAACTGCCCGACATCGAGACGTCCCGGCTGATCACCACCGTCAACGGCGAAGTGATGCAGGACGATCTGATCGGCAACCTGGCGATGAGCATCCCCGAGGTCATCGAACGTGTCACCCGCATCCACTCCTTCGAGGCGGGCGACCTCATGACCCTGGGCACCCCCGCGGGTGTCGGCTACGCACGCGATCCACGCGTGTTCCTGCGCCCGGGGGATGTGGTGGAGGTGTCGGTGGACGGGATCGGCACCTTGCGCAATCCGGTTCAGGCGGCGGCTCAGCCGGCATGATCGGTGTCGCCGGAGCCATCGCGGGCCGGCACGGTGCGCTCGATCGCAAACCGCAACAGCCGCGACGAATGCTCCGGCGACATCACCGCATTCGTCCCCTCGATCGTGGCCATGGCCAGTGCAAGCACGGTCTCGGTCTCGTCGAACATCGCGTTGCGTTCGCGGACCGCGTCAAAGATCAGCCCCTCGATGGCGGAATGCACGTCGTCGAGCACCTCGGCCACCGCATCCGAATGCGACGCGCGTTCATGCAACATCCGGTGCAGCGGACGGGCTTCGGCGCGCATGATCTCCAGGTACAGCTCCAGCCGGGCCATCGCGTTTGTCTCCGTCAATGCGACACGTTCCATGACACGTTCCTGGACCCGGCGCTGCACAGCGGCCAACGCGCCGTCCTTGGACCCGAAGTACCAGTACAGGTTCGGGCCCGTGACACCGGCCTCGCGCGCGATCTGGGCCATCGTGGTGGATGTGTAGCCGGAGTCGAGGAAAGCCTGCTCGGCTGCGTCGAGCAGACTCTCGACGCGTTCGTCGCGATCGACCGTCCGGTTGTTGCGCGCCACTTCGATCTCCTTCAGCACAGCAGGGGCGAGACCAGTATGTCAGTGCGATCAGGATGTGCTTCGGTCCAAACAGTGGCCAAGATCGCACTCCATCCAGTAACCTCGTCTTAAATCACATTAAAGATGAATGAGGTGACCATGTCATCAACAATCGAAGCCTCCACATATGACCCCCGCACCAAGCTCGAGGTCCAGGCCAACGAGGTCTATCTCAACGGCACGCAAGCCCTGATCCGTGCCGTGTTCGAGCAGATGCGTCGCGATCGTGCGGACGGTTACACCACCGCGACCTTCGTGTCGGGCTATCCGGGCTCGCCGCTCGGTGGTTTCGACCTCGAACTCGCCCGGCACCGCAAGCAGGCCGAGGAGTTGGGGGTGACCCACCTGCCGGGGCACAACGAGGAGCTCGCGGCCACCTCCGTCTACGGGACGCAGGTGACGCAGACCTTCGACGATGCGACGCATGACGGAGTCGTGGGCGTCTGGTACGGCAAGAGTCCCGGTCTCGACCGCGCCGCCGACGCGATCCGTCATGCCCAGTTCGTCGGCACCACGCGCCGGGGCGGTGTGCTGGCGCTCGTCGGCGACGACCCGGGATGCAAATCCTCGAGCATCCCCTGCACCACCGATCAGACACTGATCGATCTCGGCCTGCCCGTGCTGACGCCGGCGTCGGTCGACGACATCCTCACCCTCGCCCCGCACGGCATCGCCATGTCGCGGCTCAGCGGTCTGTGGACCGGCGTGCGCATCGTCACCGACATCGCCGACGCCTCGGCAACGATGAGTGGATTGCCGGAGACTCCGGAGATCGTCGAACCCGAACTGCACTGGAAGGGCCGCCCCTTTGTTCCTTCACTCAAAGGCATTCCGGGACCGCCGCATTCGATCGAAGTGGAGGCCGAGCTACGTGGCCCACGGATCGAGATGGCTCGCGAATACGGTTACCTGAACAAACTCAACCGTATTGTCGTCGAACCAACCGAGGCAAGGGTCTCGATCGTGGTGGTGGGCCACCTGTACGCGGTGGTGCAGAGCGCGCTGGCCAATCTCGGCATCGACGAGTCCGATCTCGCCGCGCTCGGGGTTCGCCTGTGTCACGTGCGGATGCCGTTCCCGCTCGACGACCGTGACCTGCGTGCCTTCGCCGCTGATGTAGAGCGCGTGGTGCTCATCGAGGAGAAGCGTCCGGTGGTGGAGGGCAAGCTGCGTGAGGCGTTGTACGGGACTGCGCATCAGCCGACGATCATCGGCAAACGTGATCAGCAGGGACGCGAACTCGTTGCGGCGTACGGGCCGGTCGTCACCGATGGGCTGACCCCGGTGCTGTTCCGCGCGTTGTCCGGCGTGATCCCGGCCGATGCGATGCGCGCACCCCGACCGCCACGGATCACGTTGCCGCTGCTGACCGAATCCCGCGCGCCGTACTTCTGTTCGGGGTGTCCGCACAACCTCAGTACCCGGGTGCCCGACGGGGCGCTGGTGGGCGGGGGCATCGGTTGCCACGGCATGACGCAGATGATGGACCCGCAGGTCGTCGGCGACGTGGTGTCCACCACACACATGGGAGCCGAAGGTGCCCAGTGGTTCGGCATGAGTCGATATGTGCAGACCGAGCACATCTTCCAGAATCTGGGTGACGGTACGTTCTTCCACTCCGGGCAGCTGGCCGTGCAGGCGGCGGTCGCCGCGGGTGCGCACATCACCTACAAGCTGCTCTACAACTCGGCGATCGCGATGACGGGCGGTCAGGACCCCACCGACAGCAATGCCCTTCCGGTGGAGGACATAACCCATATCCTGACGCGTCAGGGGGTCGCTCGGATCATCGTCACCACCGATGAGCCGAAGAAGTACCGCCGCAAGAAGCTCGCTGCGGGCGTGCAGGTTTGGGATCGGTCCCGGATGATCGAAGCCCAGGAGACGCTGCGGGCGGTCGACGGTGTCACCGTGTTGATCCACGATCAGCAGTGCGCCGCCGAACTGCGCCGCGACCGTAAGCGCGGCCGCGCTCCCGACGCCGGCAAGCGAGTGGTGATCAACGAGCGGATGTGCGAAGGCTGCGGCGACTGCGGGGCCAAGTCCAACTGCTTGTCGGTGGAACCGGTGGACACCGAGTTCGGTCGCAAGACGCAGATCAACCAGACCACGTGCAACACCGACTTCTCCTGCCTGGAAGGGGATTGCCCGTCGTTCGTGACGGTGAAGCCGAGCCGGCGGGGGAAGAATGCGGCCACCGCTGCATCCGGGGAGGCCGCTCCGGAGTACGCCGGGGCCGGTGAACTGCCCGATCCGCCGACACGGGTGGACGCCGGTCGCGAGACGCGGCTGCGGATGCCGGGTATTGGGGGTACCGGCGTGGTCACCGCCAGCCAGATCATCGGCACCGCGGCCATGCTCGACGGCAAACATGTCCGCGGGATGGATCAAACCGGCCTGAGTCAGAAAGCCGGGCCGGTCATCTCCGACCTGACCATCTCCGACGACCCGATCGGCACAGAACCGCGCGCCTCGCAGGAGACGGTGGATCTGTTGCTGGGCTTCGACATCCTCGGATCGGCCGCCGCGCCGGTGGTCGACAGTCTGCGGCCGGGGGCGGTCGCGGTGATCTCCACCAGCCGCACACCGACCGGCGCCATGGTGTCGGATGTGTCGAAGTCCTGGCCCGACACGCGGCCGCTGATCGACGAGCTGACCGCTCGGCTCGGGGACAGCAGTGTCTGGCTCGCCGACGTCACTGAGGTGACCCGCCGGTTGTTCGGCCATTCGACCGGTGCGAATGTGTTCTTGATCGGCATGGCGATCCAGACCGGTGTGCTGCCGGTGCGTCCGGTGTCGGTGCAACGTGCGATCACGCTCAACGGTGTTGCCGTCGAGGCCAATCTGGCCGCGTTCGAGGCCGGTCGATGGTATGTCGCCGACCGCGCGGCGTTCGAGTCCCGCACGCATGAGGACGTTGCGCCGACCCGTCGGGAGGGCGAATTCCTCGCCGAGCTCGTCGACGTGGGACTGACCGGTGCGACGCTGGACTCGGCTGTCGTGCGGTCGCAGGACCTGATCAGCTACCAGAGCCGCAAGTACGCCAGGCGTTACGTGAATCGGGTCGCCGAGATCGCGCGGGCCGAGAAGAAGGTGTCGGGAGCGGTTGGACCGCTCACCGCGGCTGTGGTGGACAACCTGTACAAGCTGATGGCGTACAAGGATGAATACGAGGTGGCACGGCTGGCGTTCGACCCGGTCGAGCAGGAGCGTATCGAGTCGGTGTACGGGCCCGGTGCGCGCGTCTACCGTCATCTGCACCCGCCGATCCTGCGGGATCGGGGGATGGGCCGCAAGCTGGTGCTCGGCAGCTGGTTCACACCGGCACTGCGGACGCTGGTTCCGATGCGCGGCCTACGCGGAACCCGTCTCGATCCCTTCGGCCGCACCGAGGTTCGGCGACTCGAGCGGACCCTGATCGCCGACTATGAGGACGCACTCGACGTCATCGAGGCGACCATGTCGGCGGAGAAGCTCGACCTCGCGGTGCAGACGGCCGCATTGCCCGACACGGTGCGTGGTTACGAGGATCTGAAGCTGGAGAGTGGACAGCGGTTCCGTGAGCAGATTGGTGAGGCGGTGACTTTGTTGCAGGCCTAGCGATCCGCCGTCGGCGGCTCAACTCCCACACGCGCACGCGTTGCGTGCCCGCGCATGTCCCGACATGCGCGGGTACGCGGCGCGTGCGCGTGTGCGTGTGCGTGTAGGAGATTGTCAGACGGCCGCGGTAGCCGTGTCGAGTGTGCTTGGTGGCGAGCGGCGTTCGGCCGAACGGGCTTGTGTAACAAAGTCTGTTGGCATTGCGGGAAAGTGTTGCATTCGGGTGGTGGCGGTCATACACTCGAGATGTAAGTGATTCAGCCCACAAGGGCGGGTGGCTCGTCAGCCACTCATCGTCGCCCACGGTCTGTGCAAGACCGAGAGCTTCAACTCAGCAGTCGATTTCGGATGTGGCGGCTGCCACGTAATCGACATAGGTGCGGTGTCTGGTCACCGCAACCGCGATCAACAGTGAGGACCCGGACGTGAGCAGTAAGTACTTCGTCACGATCTTCGTCGACACCGGCGACAAGACCGAGGAGTGGACCGAGTGGGCCAAGGAGCACACGGCGGATCTGATGGAGCTCCCGGGTTTCACTGCGAGCCGGGCCTATCGGGTTCGCGACGACTACAAGGCGCGTCATCCGGAGACGTTCGACTCCCAGCCGCCCTACGACCTGATGACCTACTACGAGGTCGACGAGGAGGGCCTGGAATTCCTCACCACGTGGGAGCGGCCCGTGGGTGATCCACCCGCCGGCAAGACCCGCGACTTCCCCACACCGCTGGGCAAGAACGTCGGGCATGCCTTTCTGTGGGAGGCGATCCAGGAGGAGAATCGTCGACCCGAAGCCTAGTCGCAGCTGATCAAAGAACCTGTCCGGGAGATGTTCTCACAGATATCCGGCGGTGAATCCGCAAGAAAGGATCGACGCGATGACTGATCGCGAAGCTCTGCAGCAGTGGGAGGTCCACCGACGCTGCATCCGATGTGACGTCGCCCGGCAGGTGGCACCCGGTCTGATCGGGACCGGCGAGGACGGACGGTCCGTGGTCACCCAGCAGCCCCGGACGGAGGCGGAGATCCGGGTGATGAACGAGGCCGCTTTCGCCTGCCCGGTGGGTGCAGTCCAACCCGTTGGCGGCAGAACCACTCCCGCCGACGACCCCTATCCGCTCGCCCTCGACGACACCGTGTACTTCTGCGGGCACACCTCTCCGGCCACGGCATCGGCCAAGGGCTACCTGGTGCGGCGGGAGACCGGTTTCATGATGATCGACCCGCCGATGTTCAGTAGTGCACTGGGCCGCCGCTACGGGGCACTGGGCCCGGTCACCGACGTCCTGCTCACCCATCGCGACCACACCGCACACGGGCAGCAGTACGCCGACTTCTTCGGCGCGCGGCTGTGGATCCACGAAGGGGATCTGGACGCGGCGCCGGGAGCCGACCAGGTGATGACCGGACAAGATCCCATCGAGATCGCGCCGGGCGTCATCGCGCATCCACTGTGGGGTCACACCGAAGGCAACGTGATCTTCCTGGTGGACGACACCTACTGCTTCAGCGGCGACAGCTTCTACTGGAGTCGGACCACCGACGACATCGAGGTGTTCGAGACCGTGACGTGGCTGTCCATCCGTGGTCTGGCGGCATCGCTTCAGCGCACTGTACCGCGATTGACCTTCGAATGGCTGTTGCCCGGACATGGCGGTGGGAACCGGAAGCCGGCCGACGAGATGGCCCGGCGGATGCAGGCAATGGCCGATCGAACCAGTCAACTCACACCTCGCGCAGTCGATTTCTCGGCCGCGCGGTACTGACAACCATCTCTCGGATTGGAGGGACCGTGGAACTCGCCCTGTACACCGACTGCCTGTCGACACTGTCGTTCGAGGAGGCATTGGATGTGGCCGCCGGCCTGGAGATGGGTGTCGTCGAACTGCCCGTGGGGGATCGAGCGCATCTCCCGCCCGATCGCGTCGCCGAACTCCTCGACGATCTGGCCGCGCTCGCCGAACTGCGCGCACAACTGGACACCCGAGGACTGCGCGTCCACGCGCTCAACTGCACCGCGTGGGCGTATCAGGCCGACTTCGGAGATGAGTTCGGCGCTGTACTCGACAGCACGATCCGCCTTGCGGAGAAGCTGTCGGTCGACAAGATCGTCACCGTTTCGGGTTGCCCCGGTGTGCCGCCGGCGCTCAAAGCCATCGAATGGATGACGGTGCCCTATCCACCCGACTACTTCGAAGCGCTGGCCACGCAGTGGGATGAGGGCGTGGCCCGATGGCGTGAGCTCGTCGCCACCGCGAATGCACACGGCGTCAGCACGATCGCACTCGCGTTGCATCCACTGGCACTGGTCAGCAACGCGCCCACGTTGAGTCGGTTCCGCGATCAGGTCGGCACCACGATCGGCGCCAGCATCGACCCCGCCACCATGTTCTGGCAGCAGATGGATCCGGTGAAAACGATCGAGCTGCTGGGCCCAGCGGTGAGACACGTGCACCTCGGGGACGTGGAAGTCCACGACGAACTGCTGGCCACCTCCGGCGCCGTCCTCACGACCACACCGATCGAGGAACCGCGACAGCGCGGCTGGACTTTCCGCACGGTCGGACTCGGCCGTGGCGCCGAGTTCTGGAGTGGCTTCTTCGACGCGTTGCGCAGCGCCGGCCACGACGACGCGGTGAGTCTGGCCAACAGCGATCCCTACATCCCGCAGGATCTCGGCGCCACCCTCGCGAGCCGCTTCATCGAGGGGCTGCTGACACCGGCGCCGACGCCGGCCGCTGTCGGTTGAGATCAGCATGCGTGAAGGAGATTCCGAATGAAAGCACACGTCGACCGACGCCGCTGCCAAAGCGCGGCGCTCTGCGTATCCGTCGCGCCGGATGTGTTTGATCTGGGAGACGACGGGGTCGCCGTCAGCCTCCACGACGAACTGCCTGACGACCTCGTCGGCGACGCCGATGAGGCGGTGGCGGCCTGTCCGGCTGCGGCGCTCGCGCTGAGCGCCGACAAATCGTGACACGAGGCGCGCGATACCGCCCGTCCGCAGACCGAAACCTACTGGAGGAAAAAGGAACACCGTGAGTCCAGACGCATCGCCCACCGACTACACCCCGGATGAGCTCGACATCGAGCTGTTCCGGCATGCCTGCAGTTCGGTGCTCGACGAGATCGAGGTCAACATCACCCAGACCGCCTACAGTCCGCTGATCTACGAGTACAAGGACTATGTGGTGGGTCTGCTCGACCCGGACTTCGCGCTGATGGCACAGTCGAAGCTCAGTCTGCCCGGCTTCCTGGCGGACCTCGGGCCCGTCGTATCCGATGCGATCGAGATCGCCGGCAAACACACCCTCGTGCCAGGGGATGTGTTGATCTCCAATTACGCTGCCGTACAGGGGCATCACATCAACAATGTGGTGATGATGTCGCCGATCTTCCAGGACGGAGAGATCGTTGCCTACGTGGCTATTCGTGGTCACTGGGCCGACCTCGGCGGTCTGGAGACCGGATCGATGAGCTGGGAAGCTCGCGACATCTGGCAGGAAGGCACCCAGTACCGCGGTCTGCGCATCATGCGCGCCGGCGAGCTCGTGCCCGAGAACGTGGCGACCTGTCTGGCCAACACCCGCCTCGAGGAGTACGTGCGTGGCGACATGATGGCCCAGCTCGGCGGATGCACGCTGGGCGTGAGCCGCTGGGCCGAGCGGATGGCCAGTCGCTGGACACGCGAACAGATCGCCGCATTGTCGGCCGCGCAGATGGCGCAGAGTGCCGCGCTCGCACGTGCGCGGGTGGCAGCACTGCCCGATGGGACGTATTCGGCGACCACCCGTCTGGATGACGCCGGCGCCCCCGGTACCGACCCACTTCGCTACACCGTGCGTATCCAGATCGACGGCGACCGCATGGTGGTCGACCTCACCGACATCCCGGATCAGGTCGCGGCCCCCATCAACAGCCACACACCCGACAGTGATGCGCGGGTGGCGTACAAATCGCTGGTCGTGCCCGACCATCCCACCGACGAAGGACTTTTCGCCGCGCTGGAAGTGCGTACCCGTCCCGGCAGCATCCTGACGGCGAGCAAGGGTGCGGCGATGGCGCATTGGAACAACGGCAAGGCGACCCTGGTCGATCTGATCATCCGGGCATTCGGCGAAGGCAATCCCGAACTCGCGCCCGCCGGCACCCACGGTTCGCAGGGCGCATACATCTTCTCCGGCAAGCGGGCCGACGGCTCATGGTGGCAGAGCATCGACACCATCGGCGGTGGTTGGGGCGGACACGTCGGCGGCGACGGATTCAGCCCGCTGAAGACCCTCAATCACGGCGACAACAGGTCGCTGTCGGTGGAGGTCGTGGAGGCGAGCTTCCCGCTGACGATCGACCACGTCACCTATCGGCCGGACAGTGCAGGCCGTGGCCGCCACCGCGGAGGCTGGGGAGTCGAGAAGCTGATCACCACAACCGAAGACGCCTTCATCTCCACCTCCATCGACCGCACCGTCGATCCGCCGTGGGGTGCGGCCGGAGGCGAGACCGGCGCACCTGGTTGCGTCGACATCCAGTTCCCGGGCAGCGACACATGGGAGCGGCACAACAAGGCATCCCTGGTGCATCTGCCCGCCGGTAGTCGTGTGCGGCTGCGCTCGGCCGGAGGCGGGGGATGGGGCCCACCCGACGAGCGCGACCCCGAGGCGCTCGCGGCCGACATCCGCGACGGCCTCGTGACCGAATCGGCTGGGCGCAAGCCATGACGGACAGTGCACGCACCGCACGACACACATCTCAGGAGAGGACGACCCGGATGGACACCGGACACCCGCAGGGCACGTCGAGAATGGGCGTCGACATCGGCGGCACATTCACCGATGTCGCCGTGGTGGATGGCGACGGCCGGCTACACATCGGCAAGACCCTGACCACACCCCGGCGGGAAGAGGAAGGTGTGGTGCGCTCGATCGCCCACTCCGGCACCGAGATGTCCGACGTCGACGTGCTGGTGCATGGCACGACACTGGTCATCAATGCACTCGTCGAGCGGCGCGGGGCGAAGGTCGCGCTGGTCACCACTCGCGGCTTCCGCGACATCTACCTGATGGGTCTGAGCAACCGCCCCGACAACTTCAACATCTTCTACCAGCGCGACGAGCCGATGGTGCCGAGGCACCTGATCTTCGAAGTGGACGAACGGGTCTCGCCGTCGGGACAGACGCTGACGCCCATCACCGACGGTGGAGTGTCGAACCTCGTCGACGAACTGCGCACGGCCGGAGTGGAGGCCGTTGCCGTCGCCTTGCTCAACTCGTATGCCAACCCCGCACACGAGGAGGAACTTGCCGTCCGCCTCGCCGACGAACTGCCCGGCGTCTACATCACCACATCGTCGGCGATCAGCCAGGTGTGGCGCGAGTACGAGCGGACCAGTACCGCGGTGTCCAACTCCTATGTCGGACCCGTCATCGAACGCTACACCGCGGCGATCGAGGCGTCGCTGGACTCGCTCGACTTCCGCGGGTCGTTCGTCTTCCTGGACTCGAGCGGCGGCGGGCTGTCGGTGCCATCGGTACGCCGGTTGCCGATCCGGCTACTCGAATCCGGACCTGTCGGAGGTGTTCTCGGAACACGTGATCTCACCCGCGAGCTCGGCATCGACTATGCGGTCTCATTCGACATGGGCGGTACGACGGCAAAAGGCAGCCTGATCGAGTTCGGCAGCTTCGACTCGACGGAGCTGTCCTATCCGGTCGGCTACCGCACGGGCTTTCCGGTGCAGGCGCCGTGTGTGGACATCATGGAGGTCGGCGCCGGTGGCGGTTCCATCGCCTGGGTGGACGACAGCGGACGGCTGCGTGTGGGACCGAGATCGGCCGGCGCGGAACCCGGACCGGCCTGCTACGGCAACGGCGGCACCGAGCTCACCGTCACCGATGCCAATGTCTACCTCGGACGTATGCAGCCGGACTTCTTCCTCGGCAGTATCGAGATCCAGCCCGAGCTGGCGGCGGGAGCGGTGGAGCGGTTGGCGCAACAGCTCGACATGGAACCGCGCCGCCTCGCACTCGGTGTGCTGCGGCTGGCCAATCTCTCGATGGCCGAGGTGGTCCGGCAGCAGACGGTGGTCCGAGGCCGAGATCCGCGCGGCTACGCGATGTTCGGCTTCGGCGGTGCCGGCCCGATGCATGCCTGCGAGGTCGCGGTCGAGGCGGGTATCTCGCGGGTGATCATCCCGACCTCGCCCGGGCACTTCTCCGCGCTCGGCATGTTGCAGGCCGACATCAGCTTCGACCGTGCCAGCGTGGTGGACGAACGTCTCGACACCCTCGACTTCGACAGCATGAACGCACACCTGCGGACCATCGGGGACGAGCTGGCCGCGATCGTGGACGCCGACGCGGTGTCGAGCGGGCAGCCGATGTTCGAGTTCTCGCTCGCGCTGCGGTACGAGGGCCAGGAACACACCCTGCGCGTCGCCGCGCCGCGCGGAGATCTGCGCATCGAACCGATGGACGTTGCCCATTTCCGGGAGAAGTTCGAGGCGGAGCACCGCACCCGTTATCGGCACGATCATCCCGACTCCGCAGTGGAGGTCGTCGCCGTCTACGCGACCGCGCGCCGGCCGCTGCCGCAGGTCAAGATCTTGCCACCGGAACGCACCGAACACATCGAACGCGCTGAGCGCACCGTGCATTTCACCAACGATGGCGGCGTGCCGGCCGCGTTCGTGGCGCGTACGACCCTGTCGGTCGGCGACACGTTGACCGGACCAGCGGTCATCTACGAGGAGGGCTCGAACATCGTCATCCCGCCGGGCGCCGTGGTCACCGTCATCGATCGTGGGCACCTGAGTATCGACCTCGCCGGGGTCCGTTTCTGACGCACCCGGATCCGCTGGTGTGTATCTGCCTGACCGTCGCCAACATCGTCGCAACCCTCCTGTCTCGACCGTGGCAGGCCGGCGATGTCGCGCAGGCCCGGACGAATTCAGGTGCGACGCAGGGCGCGTGAGCGAAGGGGCGAGGCGACAGTAGCGTCACCGGTCGGTGTGTCCTGGACGCGGACGAGCCGGCCGGGGTAGCTTTGCGCCAGGTGCATCGGAATCCGACGCCTTCGCGTGTCGGCCCGCCGAACTTCCGATGATCGTATGCATTCCGTAGCTCGGTTCTCGTCTCGTCAGCTCCCTGTTCGTGTCGCCACGTTCGAATACCAGTGTTGTGGCCAGACGCCTCGTGTCGGTGCCACGGTGTCCGGCCGGCTGTCGGCGCACCCGTGTGAGGGCACTCTCGGTCACGTTGCGGTGACCGCCTGGGATCGTAACCGCGACCTCGTCATCACCGATGCCGCAGTCGCCACGTGGGACCCGGCACTGTGTGATCCACGCAGTCAACCGATCGCGGTGTGGTTGTCCTGGCACGGCGGGGAGGGCGAGGGGGTCGAGGCCTCGGGAACTGCCGCGTCGGTGCATCAGATCTATCGCGAAGCGGGCACCCGGCAGACGCCACCCGTGCGTGAGGTGAGTCGATCGGTGAACGTTCTCGAGAAGTTCGTCCACGACCCGATCTGCGATGACGGAATCGCGCTCCAGCCTGGGGGAGCGCTGGTGCTACTCGAGGAGCTGGTTGTCGTCGAACCGACGGCCGCGCAGGCCGCGCAGCGGCGGGAGCGCCGAGAGCAGGCGCGGCGCACGTTCTCCATCACTGCGCCTGCCGAGTGTTTCGGCACGGTGGTCCCTTATGCCGGGCAACGTGTTCGGATCGATCTCGACGATCCGCGCCTGACCATCTCCGGCGTCCTGCCCGCGTCGGGCGGGGTGGTCACCGGAGTCACGCGACAGGTCGAGGTCGTCAGGCCAACCGGCCTGATCGGCGTATCCGTACCCGCCCCCATCGAACCGGGCATCGCGGCGGCAGACGTGACGGCCGACCTGCTCGTGGTGTTGGTGCTCGACGACATGCCTGGATGATCGAAACGACCGCGATCGCCCCGAGAAGGTGCGATCGCGCAGGTGGCCCGGCCGGCGTCACAAGACCTCGAACAACGCCGAGGCGCCCATCCCTCCGCCCACACACATGGTGACGACCACATACCGCACCCCGCGCCGACGACCCTCCAGCAGCACATGCCCCACCTGACGGGCACCGGTCATGCCGTAGGGGTGACCCACCGAGATCGCGCCGCCGTTGACGTTGAGCCGCTCCGGATCGATGCCCTGGTGATCGCGGATGTAGACCGCTTGAGAGGCGAAAGCCTCGTTCAGCTCCCATAATCCGATGTCGTCGACGGACAGACCATGCTGCGACAACAGCTTCGGAATCGAGTAGATCGGCCCGATGCCCATCTCCTCGGGGCCGCAGCCGGCGACTGTCATCCCGACGTATCTGCCGAGTGGTTCGAGGCCCTCTTCGGCGGCAACCGCGGAGTTCATGATCACCACGGCCGCGGCCCCGTCCGAGAGCTGCGAGGAATTACCGGCAGTGACCGACGCGCGCTCGCTCACCTCACCGTCGGGCAGGACGGTACGGAGTCCGGCAAGGGTGTCGAGGGTCGTCGACGGACGGTTGCCCTCGTCGGCGGACAGTCGCACGGTCTCGTGCGTGGTCTGTCCGTCCGGGTCGCGGACGAGCTGGCGGGTCTCCAGCGGCACGATCTCGTCATCGAAGATGCCCGCCTTCTGTGCGGCGGCGGTCCGCTGCTGGGACAGCAGCGCGAACTCGTCCTGCGCTTCGCGGGTCACGCCGTAGCGTTGCGCCACGATCTCCGCGGTGTGCAGCATCGGCGTGTACATCGTGGACAGGCGCTCGGCGAACCAGTGGTCGTGCGCGCGATACCGATTGGCATGATCGTTCTGCACCAGCGAGATCGACTCCACGCCGCCGCCGACCACGATGTCCATCCCGTCGTACAGCACCTGCTTGGCGGCGGTGGCGATGGCCATGACACCGGAGGAACATTGGCGGTCCACGGTCATCCCCGACACGGTCACCGGCAGCCCGGCGCGCAGCGCCGACTGACGCGCGGTGTTGAAACCGGTCGCACCTTCGGGCAGTGCGCACCCGAGCACCACGTCATCGACGCGGGCCGGATCGAGACCGGCACGGTCGACGGCGTGGGCGATCACGTGCCCGGCGAGTTCTTGCGGGGCGGTGTCATTGAATGCACCCTTGTACGCCTTGGCGATCGGCGTGCGGGCGAAGGACACGATCACCGCGTCACGGTCTGCTCCGGTCACAACGAGGTCCTTTCGTTCAGCGCGGCCAGTCCGCGCTCGATGCAGGGGCCCACCAGTTCGGCGACGCCCTCGAATCCGCCACCCAGGGTCTCGCCCAAGGTCTCGCGGTAGTGAATGCCCTCGCAGATCACCGCGAGCTTGAACCAGCCGAACGCGATGTACCAGCCCAGATCGGCCAGGTCGAATCCGGTGCGGTCGGCGTAGCGGTCGAGGAGAGTGGCGATCGGGGGGTAGGCGCCGAGTCCGTCGATGGCGGTGACCACGGGATTGTCGATGCCCGACAGGCCGGCGTGATAGACGAAGAACAGTCCGACATCCGACAGCGGATCGCCGAGCGTGGACATCTCCCAGTCCAGCACCGCGGCGATGGCACCGTCGCGCACCAGACAGTTGTCGAGCCGGTAGTCGCCGTGCACGATCGACGAATAGTGTTGTTCTGGAACCGTTTCTGACAGGAGTGTGGCGAATCGCTCGATGTCGGGGAGGTCGCGGCTGCGGGACAGTTCGAGCTGCCGGGTCCAGCGGCGGACCTGACGTTCCATGAAGCCGGCCGGCCGGCCGAAATCGCCCAGACCGACGGCGTCGGGATCGACCATGTGCAGCGCGGCGAGTACGTCGGTGAGATCCTCACCGAGACGGTGCTGCTGCTCCGACGTCACACTCAATGCCTGATCCGCGGTGCGCAGCACATCCCCTGGGACGTAATCCATCACGTAGAACGGGGCGCCGATGATCTCGGTGTCGTCACACATCACGTGCGTGGCAGGAACCGGGATGCGCTCGTGGGCCTGACCGAGCCCGGTCAGAACGCGATACTCCCGGCTCATGTCGTGCGCGGTGCTCAGCACATGGCCGAGCGGTGGCCTGCGCAGGACCAGAGCACGTTGCGCCGCATCGATGCGATAGGTGATGTTGGAGCGTCCGCCGCTGATGTGGCGGACGGTGACCTCGTCGTGGGCGTCCACGAGATCGTGGGCTTGCAGCAGCGCGACGAGGCGCGCGTAGCTCGCCTCGTCCATTCCCGGGATCGTGGTCATATCGAGATCCCGCCGTCCACCGGGAGAACCACACCGGTGATGTAGGCGGCCTCGTCGCTGCCCAGAAACGCAACTGCCGGCGCCATCTCGCGTGGCTCGGCGAACCGGCCCATCGGGATCGTCGCGGCCAGTTCGGCCAGCTTGTCCTCGGGAATCGACGCCACCATGCGTGTCGACGCATTCGGTGAGATGGCATTGACGGTGATGCCGAACCGCGCCAACTCTTTGGCGGTGGTCTTGGTGAAGCCGATGATGCCGGCCTTGGCCGCGGCGTAGTTCGCCTGACCGGTGTTGCCGCGCAGCCCCGTGTAGGAGGTGACATTGACGATGCGTCCGGAACCCTGGGCGCGGAAATGCGGCACCACTGCGCGGGTGAAATTGAAGGTGCCGCCGAGGTGCGTGGCGAGCACCGCGGCCCAATCGTCGTCGGTCAACTTCCACACCACGCCGTCACGCAGGATGCCTGCGTTGTTCACCAGGAGATCGACGCGGCCGCTGCGCTCCACGGCCTCGGTGACCGCGGCATCAACGGCGGCGGAATCGGTGACGTCCGCAGCGAGGGCATGCGCGCCGATCTCGGCCGCCGCCTCGTTGACCTCGTCCTCGTCACGATCGATCAGGAACACCGCTGCACCCCAGGCGACGAATGCCCGTCCGAGCTCCAATCCGATGCCGCGGGCACCGCCGGTGATGAGGACCGTGCGGCCGGTGTAGTCGAAACTTGCTTTCCCCATCGTCATTCCGCCTTTCGTCGAATGATCGTGAGCGTGACAGCTGCCACTTTTCTTTTGCCTACCAAGTGTTAGACTAACACTTGGTAGACTAACGCATGGTAGGCCAGAAAGTCACGAGGAGGACGCCATGGATTTCGCGTACACGCCCAAGGTCGACGAGCTCCGGGCCGCTGCCCGGCGGTTCCTGGACGAGGAGGTGATTCCCGTCGAGTCGCGCTATCAGCGCGAGAAGGCGGAGATCCCGATGTGGGAGACGCCGCCGGTGATCGATGAACTCAAGGTCAAGGCGCGCGAGCGAGGGCTGTGGAACCTTTTCCTGCCGGCTCACCGGGAGGGGCTCACCAACCTCGAGTACGCCCCGATCGCGGAGATCACCGGTCGCAGCCCGTGGATCATGCCCGAGGCGCTGAACTGCTCGGCCCCCGACACCGGGAACATGGAGTTGCTGCACCACTACGCCACCGATGCCGTCCGCGACCGATGGTTGCCGCCGTTGCTCGACGGCCAGATCCGTTCCGTCTACGGCATGACCGAGCCCGACGTCGCGTCGTCGGATGCCCGTAACATCTCCACCCGTATCGACATCGACGGCGACGACTTCGTCATCAACGGCCGCAAATGGTGGTCGAGCGGCGCGATGAGTCCGCGCTGCAAGGTGGCCATCGTGATGGGTCTGTCGAATCCCGACGGACCGCGCCATCAGCAGCAGTCGATGGTGGTGGTTCCGATGGACACCCCGGGCATCGAGATCGTCCGTTCCACCAGTGTTTTCGGGTATGCCGACAGCGGACACGGCGGTCACGCAGAGGTCGTGTACCGCGACGTCCGCGTTCCCCGGGAGAACCTGCTGGGCGAACTTCACGGCGGATTCGCCATGTCGCAGGCCCGGCTGGGTCCGGGCCGTATCCACCACGCCATGCGCCTGATCGGGATGGCCGAACGCGCCTTCGACCTGATGTGTGAACGCTCTTTGGAACGGTTCCCGTTCGGCAAGCCGATCGCCGAGCAGGGGGTGTTCCAGGACTGGGTCGCCGAGGCGCGGATGCGTATCGAACAGGTTCGGTTGCTCGTGCTGAAGACGGCGTGGCTGATGGACACCGTCGGCAACAAGGGTGCCGCGGTGGAGATCTCCGCCATCAAGGTCGCCGCCCCGCAGATGGCGACCTGGGTCATCGACCACGCCATCCAGGCCCACGGGGGTATGGGCGTCAGTCAGGACACCCCGCTGGCGGAAATGTACGAGCAGGCTCGGATGCTGCGGCTGGCCGACGGTCCGGATGAAGTGCACAAGATGTCGCTGGCCCGCCGCGAACTCAAGCGGTACCGCGCCGCGACCGCGTAGCCGTGGCCGATGTGCGCGACTGGTTTACTGTGACGCGATGACCGACGCACGCGTCACCCAGACGTCCGAACAGATCCGGCGCACCGCGCTGGATCTGTTCGCGACCGACGGCTACGACAGCACCTCGATCCGCGACATCGCGGCTGCGGTGGGCATTCGTGGTGCCAGCTTCTATCACCACTTCCGGTCCAAGGAGGAGATCCTCTGGAACCTCACGGAGCGGGCACTGGGCCAGCTGGCCGAGTCGTGGCAGCGGGCGAAGGCCGAGCTGAGCGGTGACGAACCGCTCGAGGCGCTGCGCGCCTTCGTGCGGACCGGTGTGGTTTTCCACGCCGAGCAGCGCACCGAGGCCGCCCTGATCAACTCGCGGCTGAATCGGCTCTCCGACGAGCACTACGCGGGGGCGGTGGCTCTGCGCGGTGACTACGAGCGGGAGCTGGCCGACATCGTCGCCGCGTGTGTGGCCACCGGCCGGCATGCGGTGCCCGACGTCCGGGTGACGGTGTACGCGATTCTCCAGATGACTGCCGCGATCGCCACCTGGTACGACCCGGAGGGGCCGACCACGCTCGACGAGCTGACCTCGATCTATGAGGAGCTGGCGGTCAAGATGGTGGCGCCGGCCTGACGGCCACCGATCCTGGCGCCGACCATGGGCGTTCCGGCTCTTCCCCCGGACTTGCATTGTCCTGCCGAGTGTTTCGGTCGGCACGACGCACATCCAGTGGAAGAACGGCTGGTGATGTCTGCTCGGCGACGAGGCTACAGATGCCCGCCGGCGTCGACCACGTGGGTCGTTCCGTGGTTGCGCGGCAGGTCAGCCGGGTGCGACGACCGGGTTGCGGAGGGTGCCGATGCCGTCGACGGTGATCGCGACCTCGTCGCCGGGGCGCAGATAGCGCGGCGGCTGCTGGGCATAGCCCAGTCCCGTCGAGGTGCCCAGTGAGATGATGTCACCGGGTTTGAGCAAGAAGATGCTCGAGGCAAACGAGATCGCCTCCGCGAGCGAGAAAGTGGTGTCGCCGGGGCGGAAGTCCTGCATCACCTCACCGTTGACCCTCGTCGTGAGCACGAGCGATTCGGCGTCGATCTCGTCGGCGGTCGTGATGCACGGTCCCAGCGGCGAGAATGTGGGGAACTCCTTGTAGAGCAGGTTCAAGGTGGCGTTGCGGGCAGAGGCGCCGCTCGGCTGATTCAATTCGTCAACGTAGGCCGGCGTGTGCTCGCGCGCACTGACATCGTTGTAGATGGTGTACCCGGCGACGTGGTCGAGAGCGTCGTCAGGCGAGACCCCATGTGCGGTCTTTCCGATGACGAGTGCGAGTTCGCCCTCCCAGTCGACCATGTCCGGTGCGGCGGAGGGCAACCTGATGGACTCGCCGGACCCGATGATCGAGTTGGCGTTACGCAGTGCGATCGACATGCTCTCGGCCTCGGTCTGGTTCAGGCCCATCTCGCGCATGTGGGCCGGATACAGCGGTCCGACTGTCCACAGCATCGGATTGTGTCCGGTCGGGCCGAGGAGGGTGACCTCGGCCGCCTCGACGATCCACCCCTGCTGTTGTGCGTGCGTGGGGTCGGCATCGGCGGTGCTGACCAATTCCGATGCGGCGGCCATCGCCTGCGCGCCCCGACCGAGGAGGTCGGCGATGGTCCACAGTGGTCCGTCGAGCCGGTCCGCGAGCGAGTCGCGCAGGTCGATGACGTCACCGCTGCCCAGGAGGGCACCGGGGCGTCCGGACAGTTTGTCGGCGAAGGTGACGAGTTTCATGATGCTCCTCGGCTGGTGAGGTGTGGGCGGCTATGGGTGGTGATGGTGTTGTGCAGTAGTCCGATCCCGTCGATCTCGGCTTCGACGACGTCTCCGGGAGAGAGGAACTCGTGCCGCGGCATGCCCACGCCCGCAGGGGTCCCGGTGAGGATCACGTCTCCGGGTTCGAGGGTGACCATGTGACTCGCCGCGGCGACGAGCGCTGGGACGGAGGTCACGAGCTGATCGGTCGAGGAGTTCTGTTTCTCGACCCCGTTGACGCGCAGGCGCAACGGCAACGCGCCGGGATGGTCGATCAACCACGCGGGCACGATTCCTGGGCCGAGGGGGCAGAATCCGTCGAGGCCTTTGTGTGCCAGCCAGTCCCAAGCGAATGGTGCGGCCACGGCGTCGGTTCGGGGGAAGAGTCCGCGTGCCGAGAGATCGTTGGCGACCGTGTAGCCGGCGACATGCGCGAGGGCATTGTCGGGTGTGACGTCGCGGATCCGGTCGGCGATGACCACCGCGAGTTCCACTTCCCAATCGACCTGCGCGTCCCCGGAGACGGGAATCTCGACGGCGGCTCCGGGCCCGACCACTGTCGTTGTCGGCGGCTTGGTGAAGAAGTACGGGGGGTCGGCGGGATCGGGTGCTGCCGTGCCCATCTCGGCCGCATGATCGTAGTAGTTCGCGCCCGCACACAAGACCTTGGGCGGATAGGTCAGTGGAGCGGTGAGTTGGGCGTCGGGCACCGGCCGCAGCTCGTGCACGGCGAGAGACCGAAGGCCGACCTCCAAGGCGCGCCATTCCCGCAGGATCCCGAGAACCGTCGACGGCCAGTGCGCGGGAGCAGCGAATACGATGTCAGAGAACATGATTCCGCTGCGCGGGTGCTGCGAGGAGGGCGTCGTGTACTGCACCAGCGACCATGTCGGCTCAGTCATTGTCTACAGGAACTTTCGTCGTGTCCGTTGGGATTGGGGGCAGCACGATCCGCCCATGCCCGTGTCAGGCACGAGCATGGGCGGAGTCGACAGCGGTGCTTACAGGCAGGCGACCGGCCGGGCAGCGGGGTGGGCTTCGGCGGAACCGGTCACTTCGACGTCGCCGCTCCAGAACAGATGATCGGCGCTGTTCTCGACGCGGCTGATGGCGGCGGGTACGTCGGCGAGCAGGCGACCCTCGCGCTTGACCGGCTTGCCCTGCACCAGCACGGTGTCGATGTCGCTGATGTTGGCGTGATACACAACCGCGTTCAGCGGATCGAGTAGCGGAGTCATGTTGGGGGAGTCGGTGCGGATGAACAACAGATCGGCGTCCTTGCCGGCCTCGATGGTGCCGATCTGATGCTCTTTGCCCAACGCGCGCGCGCCCTGCAGGGTGGCGAACTCGAACACATCGCCCATCGACAGCCGGTATCCTTCCGGACGGGCCTCGAATTGGCTTGTGGTGATGGCTCGTTCGACGTCGAAGGCGACCCGCATCTGGGAGAAGAAATCCTCCGAGGACGCGTTGGCGGAGTCGATGCTCAACGACGGACGCACGCCTGCGGCGAGCAGGCGCCCGGTGGGCGGCGGCGAGTGGAAGTGTGAGTCGACGTGCGGGGAGACCGATGCGCTGCCGCCGGTGTCGGCGATGAGCCGGAACTCGTCGTCGGTCGCTCCGGTGAGGTGCACCCAGGTCACGTCCTCGCCCATCAGTCCCTCGGCGTGCATCGCCTTCAGCGTCTCGGCCGGTTGGTAGTTCTCGTCGGTGGAGAGGATGTGGATCGAGATGCGCAACCCGAGGTCGCGCGCGATCTGGAACTCCTTCTTGCAGGCGTCCATCGAGATGAGTGCCGGTGGTTCGAGTGCCAGATACGCCGGCGAGATCAGTGCGTTGTCGTCGGGCAGGAGTTTACGGGTGCGCTCGGCGGCCTCGGCCGGTCGTGCGGTGTCGTAGTAGCGCTCGGCGTCGAACATCCGCTCGGCACCGAACCCGTGACCGAAGACGGTCCGCCCGCCGACATCACGCAGAGCCGCGATCGCGGCGTCCTCGTCCTCGGGTGAGGTGATGTTGTGCGCCCAGTCCAGCATCGTGGTGACCCCGGCATCGAGCGCCGCCAGCCGCGCCAATGCGGTGATGTTGTAGTGGTCTTCGGGGCGGAAGCCCGGCGCGTACACGCCGTAGAGGTTGGCGAAGACCTCGGCCAGGTGCGAGTCGTAGCTCATACCTTTGAACATCGACAGCCACAGGTGACGGTGGGTGTCGACGAAGCCGGGGGTGACGATGAACTTCGAGCCGTCGACGATCTCGGCGTCGGTGACGTCGAGGTTCTCCGCGACGTCGGCGATGCGGCCGTCACGCAAGAGGATGTCACCGCGGATGGTGCCGCGGTCGGTTCCGGTGATGATGACGGCCTGCTTGACCAGCGTTGATCCGGTCGGATCGAAGCTGGCCTGGTGGAGGCCAACCGCCGGCGTCTGGGTGTGTGTCATGGGGTCCCTCGTGGTGATCGGTGATGGGAATTCGGATCAGGGCCGGAGTGCGGACGGAGTGCGGCGCAGCCGTCGTGGAGTGGTCCACGACACGTATCCGCATATGGAAAAAGTTACCTGCGCCACACTCCGGGCATCCAGTGGCAGATGACGGACGTCTATCTAGGTCATATGACCTAGGTGCTTCCTGCCCGCTGCGAAATGGCCGGTCAGGCCAGGGGCGACGTGGGTTCGAGGCCGAGCAGCACTCGACCGTAGGACTCGTAGAGTGCGTCGAGGTTGAGTCCCGCGTGCATGGCCAGCGCCTCGCTGTCGCGGAAGATCTGCTGGGTGACGCAGTCGGTGCGAATCGAGGAGGCGCCGCTGGAGCGGGTGGCGATCTCCACGGCTTCTCGCGAGAGTTGCACGATGAAGCCGGTGATGGCGCGCATCTTCTGACGTTCGAGCATGTCCGGACTCACGTTGTCCTGCGCCATCTGCCAGAGCCGTTCGGCGAAGTCGTTGGACAGCGTTGCCGCTGCGTCCGCGCGTACGGCGGCGGTGGCGAGATCGAGCTGGGCCGGCGCGGTCTGGGACTGGTCGGTGTGGACGGTGTAGGTGATGGCGCGGCCGACCATACGCTCGGCGAACACGTCCACCGCGGCCTGCGCGACGCCGTAGGGCATCGAGCCGCCGCCCAGCAGCAGGAACGCCGGCCACGTCGGCAGCTTGTACCAGGGACTGTCGTAGTTGGAGCGGCCCTCGACCCAGTTGCCCGCCATGAAATCACCCGAATCGATCACCCGATCGGCCGGGACGAAGACCTCGGTGCCGACGGTGGTGCAGCTGCCCGTGCCGCGCAGGCCGTAGGTGTGCCAGTCGTCCTCGATCGACATGTCGCTCATGGGGACTGCGACCATCTTCATGGATGGACCGTCGTCGGTCATGAGCCGCGCGGCGAGCACGTTCCAGTGCGCATGCAGACAGCCGGTGTTGTACGGCCACCGGCCGGTCAGCAGATAGCCGCCGTCGGTGGGCACGATCTCGGCGGACGGCGTGAAGCTTCCGCAGAGCCGGGCATCCTCGGTGGCGAAGACCTCTTCCTGAACGGAATCGGGGAACTGGCCGAGCATCCACGTCGAGACGACGGCGGTGGCGGCGACCCAGCCCGTGGATGCACAGCCGCGGCCGATCTCGGCGAGTACCTTGCAGGCGATCGGTAGAGGCGTCTCCAGCCCGCCGAATCGCTTGGGCCGGGCGATGCGGTAGACGCCGATCTCGGTGAGGGCGTCGATGTTCTCGTCGATCACCCGGCGGGCCTCGTCGACGCGCGGGCTGTTGCGGCGCAGCATCGGCACCAGTTCGGACGCGGCCGCAAGGATGTCTGTGTCTGGTTGTGTCGCAAGGGTTGTCATGGTGGCTCTCCCGGAATCGTGTGATGAACGTCTCGAACCGTAGGGCGGGCTCGGCGGCGCGCCAAGCCCGTCAGCGCACGATCCGGACATCCGACGCATCACATGTGACTCCGGCCACCATCGCAATGCGATGTGGTGCGGGGCTCAGTGTGACGACGTGAGGGTTTCGTGTGGGCTGATCCCGTAGCGTCGCCGGTATGCCGAGGCGAACCGACCCATGTTGGAGAAGCCCCACCGCATGCAGATCGACGTGACGGTGTCCCCGGGGCCGGGGTCGGAGAGATCGGCGTGCGCGCGTTCGAGTCGGATGACACGCAGCATCTCGAACGGCGTGCATCCCACGTGCTTACGGAAGTTCACCTGGACGCTGCGCACACTCGCGCCGGCAGCCTCGGCCAGTTCGATCATGGTCCACGGATATTCGGGCGCCTCGGTGATGGCCTCGCGCACGCGCCGGACGACCCTCGGCGATCCGGGCTCACCGGGCGGGGTGAGGTCGTCGAGATAGTTGTTGGGACAGTTCAGCAGCAGCGTCGTCAGAAACAGATCCTTGATCTGGGACGTGACGATCGGCGACACCAGGCGCTGCGCGCCACTCTGTTCGATCAGGGAGGACATGGAGGCGAAAGCCACTCGCACCCAGGGCGAGAATGTCGGCGCCATATCGAAGACCAGCGGACGCCTGAGCTCGCAGCCCAGGAGTCGTCTGAGGTGATCCTCGAACATTTGCTGGGGCGCAACGACGCTGATCGCGTCATGTCGGTCGGCGGTGTGAATGGTGACCGGCTCGCCTGCCGCCAGGATCCACGCGTGGTCGGGGCCGCACTCGTGCGCGTCGCCGCCGCGCTGGATCGACACAGGCTGGGTCCGCGGCATACTGATCGCCAGTTTGCCCTCCAATCCGTCGGACCTGATGCTGACCGCGGAGCCGTAGCTCACCCGCGCCACCGCCATGTCGGCGACGTCGATCGCATCGAGTTCGAAGCGCAGGGGGGTACGCGCCGCATCCGGGCTGAGCTGGTGTGTGGCGAAAAGCCTGGCCGCAGCCATCTTTGCGGCGGCCGGCTCGTCGCTGCGGGTGGATACGACGGTCCGTGCGGTGGACGGACGCTGTGTCGACACGAGGTCGCCAGACAAACGGGTGGCCGACGGTGTGGTGATGTTCATGATCTCTCCGTGGGCTGATGCCGTGTCGATGGTGGGAAGTCCCGGACGACGGCGGGTGCGCTTGCCGACCCAGATCTGCGTTCAGTGGCTGGCAGCGGACGGCGTGACTTCATAGCCTCGTCGTACGAGCAGCCGCAACGGTTGCGGTAGACGACGAGATCGCAGGGAGGCGTCATGTCGAATTCGCCGGTGCTGGAACCGATCGACGACGACCCGACGTTGCTTCGCAACGTGTACGGCGGGTTTCCGAGCGGGGTGACCGCCATTTGTGCGATGGTCGACGGTATACCGGTCGGCATCGCGGCCAGCGCATTCACCTCGGTGTCCATGTCACCTCCGCTGGTGTCGGTGTGCGTCCAGAACTCCTCGCGCACCTGGCCGACGCTGCGCTTGGCGCAGCGGCTGGGCGTCAGCGTACTCTCGGCCGACCATGAGACGGTGTGCCGCTCGCTGTCGGCCAGAGAGGGCGACCGATTTGCCGACGTGCCGTTCAGTGCCACCGCCGACGGTGCGATCGTGATCGACGGCGCGGTGTCGAGCCTCGCCTGCGAGCTCGTCGACGAGGTGCCGGCCGGAGACCACCACATCGCGATGCTGCGCATCCATGCGCTCCACACCGATGGCGGTGTACAACCATTGGTGTTCCACCGCAGCGGTTTCCATCGGCTCGCGCGCGCGGCGTGAGCCGTGCGGTGAACTCCGCACGGCGCACGACCACCGGGACCCGAGGCCATCACGAACAGAACAGGCCCTGGGCGGCGTCGCTCGGCCGCGCGGCACTGTCCGGGAGATCCTTCGCCTCCCAGTAGAGGCGCGCCACCGACTCCTCGACCAGACGCTGGACGGGAGTGAGGTCGGCCAACAGCCGACCGTCACGCTTGACTGGCGTACCACCCACCAGCACCGTGTCGATGTCGCCGATGTTGGCGTGGAAGACCAGGGCGGCCATCGGGTCCAGGACCGGCATCATGTTGGGGGAGTCGGTGCGGATGAACTGCAGATCGGCCACCTTTCCGGCCTCGACGGTGCCCAGTCGGTGCTGCTGGCCGATCGCTCGCGCACCCTCGACGGTGGCGAACTCGAAGACGTCGCTCAGCGTGATCCCGGAGCCGTCCTCGCGCGGCTCGAAGTTGTTCTGTGCCACGGTGCGTTCCACGTCGAAGGTGGCACGCATCTGCGAGAAGAAGTCCTCGGACCCGGCAGCAGGAGAGTCGAGGCTGAGGCTCGGCCGGATACCGGCGGCGAGTAGCCGTCCCGTCGGCGGCAGAGTAAACGACGGCACGTGCGCCTCCACCTGCGGCGACAAGGATGCGGTGCCGCCGGTGTCGGCGATCAGCGCGAATCCCTTGTCGGTGGAGCCGGACAGGTGCACATAGGTGACGTCGTCGCCCATCAGCCCTGCCTCGTGCATCGCGACGAGAGTGTCGGCCGGCGCGACGCCGCCGGCGCCGTCGGAACCCATGGAGTTGATGTGGATCGACATGCGCATGCCGACCTCGCGAGCGACCTCGAACTCGCGGCGACACGCCTGCATCGAGATGAGGTAATCGGGTTCGAGACCGAGGTAGCACGACGAGATCAGCGCGTCGTCGTCGGGTAGCTTGTCGCGTGTGCGGCGCGCCGCGTCCAGGGTGCGTGGCTCATCGTGATAGCGCGCCACATCCGAGAGCCGATCGCCGACGTAGCCGTGGCCGAAGATGCTGCGTCCACCGGCATCTCGCAACGCCTGGATGCCGGCGTCCTCCATGTCGACGGTGGTGACGTTGTGGGCCCAGTCCAGCACGGTGGTGATTCCGGCATCCAGCGCGGTCAGCCTGCCCAGAAGAGTTGCCGCGTAGATGTCGTCGGCGGTGAACCGGGTCGAGTACGGTCCGTACAGGTTCGCGAAGACGTCGAGCAGCCCCATGTCGTAGACGAAGCCCTTGTAGAACGTCTGCCACAGATGCCGGTGGGTGTCGATGAACCCGGCGCACAGGATGTACGGGCTGCCGTCGACGACCTCGGCGTCGCCGGCCTCGAGGTGTGGCGCGACGTCGGCGATCTTCCCGTCGCGCAGCAGCACATCGCCGCGGAATGTGCCCTGGGCGGTGCCGGTCACGACGATCGTGTCGGTGATCAGCGTTGGCCTGGCCGGATCGAATCGCGCATCACCGAGCGCGATCAGATCGGGATCTGTTGTCGTCATCTGCGGGCTCCTTCGATGGTGGGGAGGTGTTCGGGTGGATCGGTCAGCAGTGCAGCGGACGAACCGCCGCATGCGGGCGGACAGCCTCGGGCGGCAGGCTCTGCTCGGTCTTCCAGTAGAGGTAGTCGGCGCTCTCTTCGACCTGCCGACGAACCGCCGCGGTGTCGGCGACAAGCCGGCCGTCGCGTTTGACCGGTACGCCGCCGACCAGAACGGTGTCGATGTCACTGGTGTTGGCGTGGAAGACGACCGCGGCGATGGGGTCGAGCGCGGGCATCATCGCCAGCGAAGTGGTGCCGATGAACTGGATGTCGGCGACCTTGCCGGGCTCGAGCGTCCCAAGCCGGTGCTGCTGTCCGATGGCCCGGGCGCCCTCGACGGTGGCGAAGTCGAAGACGTCGTCGAGTCGCAGGTCGTAGCCCTCGGGCCGGGGCTGGAACCCGGCCCGGCTGACGGTGCGTTCGACATCGAACAGCGCGCGCATCTGGGAGAAGAAGTCCTCGGAGCCACAGGCCGCGGAATCGAGGCTCACACTGGGCCGTACGCCGGCGGTGAGCAGGCGTCCGGTGGGCGGCGGAGCGAAGATGTGCGAGTCGACCTGGGGACAGATGGATGCGGTGCCGCCGGTGTCGTGGATCAGCCGCAACTCGTGGTCGTTGGCGGCGTAGAGGTGGACGTAGGTCACGTCGTCGCCCATGAGGCCGTTGGCATGCATGGCCTCCAGAGATGCGAACGGCGCGAATTCGGTATCGATGGAGGCGATGTGGATCGAGATCCGCATCCCGAGTTCCCGGGCGACCTCGAATTCCTTCCGGCAGGCCTCCATCGAGATGAAGTACGTGGGCTCCAGGCCGAGATAGCAGGACGAGATCAGGGCATCGTCGTCGGGAAGTAGATCCCGAGTGCGCCTGGCGGACTGCAGGGTTCGGGGCACATCGTAGTAGCGGGGCATCGCCGAGGGCACCGTTCGGTCGCCGACGTAGCCGTGCCCGAAGATGCTGCGGCCGCCGGCATCACGCAAGGCTTGGATGCCGGCGTCCTCCATCGCGGTCGAGGAGATGTTGTGTGACCAGTCGAGAACGGTGGTGATGCCGGCTTCCAGGGCACAGAGACGGCCGAGCAATGTTCCGGCGTAGATGTCCTCGGGTCGGAACAGTGTCGAATAGGTGCCGTAGAGGTTGGTGAAGATGTCGAACAGCTCGCGGTCGTAGACCAGACCCTTGTACATGCTCTGCCACAGGTGCCGGTGGGTGTCGATGAAACCCGCGCACACGATGTAGGGCGAGCCGTCGACGACTTCGGCGTCGCCCGCGTCCAGGTGGGGGCCGACATCGGCGATCATCCCGTCGCGCAGCAGCAGATCTCCCCGCAGCGTGCCCTGGGGGCCGCCGGTGATCAGCACGGCCTGCTTGATCAGGGTGGTGCCGTTGGGATCGAAACGGGCGTGGCGGAGGTCGAGCGCGGTGGTCTCGGTACTCGTCATGAGGTGCTCCTCGTGGTGGACCGGGGCGGGGCGGGCACGGTCTCGTCGGTGGCGTCCGCACCCTGTGCCTCGTGCTGCGGCCGCAGGAAACCACGACGCCCGGCGGGGTTGACGACACCGACGGCCAGGGCGAGCGCACCGGCGGTGGCGAGCGCCAAAGCGCTGCCGCGCAGACCGAATCCGGCGGCTACGAAGAATCCGAGGATGGTGGGCGCGGCAATCGAGCCGAGCCTGCCGAAGGCCAGTGTCCACCCCATACCGGGGGCCACGAGCCGGCGCGGATAGGTCTGCGACAACAACGAGACGATCAGCGTCTGACCGCTGACCGCGCCCACACCGGCCAACCCGATCAGGATGTAGAGCACCACCAGCTCGGAGGTGACCGCGAGGCCGGCGATGGACACGGTGGTCAGTGCGAATGCACCCAGCAGCGTCGTGTTGGTGCCCAGTCGGTCGGCGACGAAGCCGACGACGACTACGCCGACGGCCGATCCGACGTTGAAGATCAGCACCGCGGTGAGTGCGCCGCCGAGCGAGTAACCTGCCTCATTCAGGATGCGTGGCAGCCACGTCTGGATGGCATAGATCATGAACAGGCACAGGAACGTGGTGGCGAAGAAGCAGAGGGTCGCCAGCCGCAGGCGCGGGGAGACCAGCTCGCCGGCCTTACCGGGCCGATCCGGGGTGGGCGGGGTCTGCGGCTCATGCGTGGCCGGCGCCCGGCTGTCGGCGGGTGAGGAACCCGGGAGGAAGCGCAGGCCGATCGGGATGATGATCAGCGCGGGCACCACGCCGAGCGCGAAGATGGCGCGCCAGCCCAGTTCAGGGATCACCCAGATACCGACGAGGGATGCGATGATGGCCCCAGTGGGCAGCCCGGCGAACATGACGGCGTAGGCCAGATTGCGATACCGGATCGGCGTGAACTCTGCGGTGATCGCGCCGGCTATCGGAACGACGCCGCCGAGTCCGAGTCCGGCCACAAACCGCAGGGCGGCGAACACCATCGGATCGTTGGCAAGGGCGCACGCCGCGGTGAGGATCGAGAAGAGCCCCACGCTGGCGAGCAACAATCGCTTCTTGCCGATGCGGTCGGCCACCGTGCCCGCCACGATCGAGCCGATGAACATGCCCGCGAGCGCAGCCGATCCGATGAAACCGGCCGTCTGCGACGTCATACCCCAGCCCGGCTCGTCGAACATTCGCGGCAGCGCCACACCGTAGGCCACGATGTCGAACCCATCGGCGACCACCGTGCCCCAGCAGACGAGGACGACGGCTATCGCCGACGCTCGGGATCTGTGGTGGGTCGATACGGACGAGTTCTCCATCGGTTCTCCTGTCGGGGACGACGCGTGTCGGGCCACTCACGAGACCCACCGGCGGTCGGTTCAGGCCCTATGCGCTGGTGGGCCGCGCCGTGTCGGTGAGATCGCTGCAACAGTGAGTAAAGATAGTGATGTAGAACACAAGCGCGATACGGGCAGAAGACGGCATTTCGCCGAGACAAATGACGTACTCACCCTCCCGGGGTCGCGCTCTCCGGGGCGGCTTACGCGAACAATCGGGGGTAGTCGCGGAGGAAGTCGGTGAATGTGCGCGCCGGCCGGCCGGTCAGTCGCGGAACGGCATCGCTGAGTTCGTTGAGATTCTCGGTGTCGTACTTCGTCTGCAGTGCGACCAGGCCGTCGCACAGCCATTCGGGCATCCCTGCGCCGGCGAAACCCCGATAGGCTTCTTCTCGTGAGATCTGTTGGTAGGTGACCTCTTTGCCGATGGCCGCGCCGATCTGCGCGGCGCAGTCGGCGTAGGTGATGGCCTCGGGGCCGGTGATCAGGAGCTTGTCGCCGTTGTGCTCAGCCTTGAGCAGCACGGCGGCGGCGACTTCCCCGGCATCGCGCGCGTCGACCATGGCAATCGTCTTGTCCGGTCCCGGGATCGCGGCCAGCGTGCCGTGTGTACGGACACCGGCGGCGAATTGCATGGCGATGGTCTGCATGTACGTGTGCGGATGGAGGATCGTGTACGGCAGCCCGGATCGCTCGATGTGGCTGTCATTGGCGAAGTGCCATCGCGAGAAGCAGTCGAGCGAGTCCGCCGCCGAGGTGCACACTGAGTACTTCACGATCGCGCCGACGTCGGCTTTCACGGCCGCGTCCACGATCCGATTCTGTACGTCGACCTGATCGGGCGCCGCCGCGGTCAGCAGGAACAGCGAGGTGACGCCGTCGAGGAATCCTGCCAACACGCCCGCGTCGTGGACGTCGCCGGTGACGATCTCAGCGCCTGCGTAGTCGATCCGGGCCGCCGACTCGGGGGTGTGTGCCAGCGCTCGCACCGGTGCGCCTGCACGTTCGAGCGCCGCCATCAACGGGGTGCCGGTCTGACCTGTGGGGCCGAGGACTCCGATCATGAATGTCCTTCTGTCTGTGTGGGATTCTCTGGTCAGGAAACGTCGGTCGTCTGGGCGGCGAGGGTGAAACCGAACTGTTGCTCGATCTCCGGATCGGGGATCGTCAGCAACTCCACGCTGAGGCCGTCGGCGCCGTTGGCGTAGGAACTGCGGGCCGGCCCGATCGCCAACTCGCCGTTGATCGGGTAGCCGTTGCCGTCGAGCCGTGCGATCACCGCGTCGTAGTCGTTGACCTCCCGCGACCCGAACGCGACGTTCAAGATGCCCCGATCGCTGATCCGGTACCCGTCGGGCAGGGGGCGGGCGACCCGGTCGGGATAGTGCACGAGTTCGATCACGATCCCGGTGTCGCGGCCGTCGGCCGACAACACGAGGGTGTCGGTGCGTGTCGGAGCGGACCCCCACAGGGCTTCGTCGGCGTCGGTGTGCAAGGTGCTGCCGGTGTCGCGGAGCCCGAGGGTGTCGGAGAAGAAGGCGGCCGCCGCGTCGAGGTCGGTGACCACTGCCCGGACGAACGCGGTGGACACCGGGGTGGCCCGAACGTCGCGTGCGTCACCGGATCGCGAATCGCGCTCGCGGAGCTCGAGCCACACCCCTTCGGGATCGCGGGTGCACACTCGCCGTGCGCCCGCCGCACCGTGCACGGGGCCCACATGTGCGCCGGAGTCGCGCAACCGGGCGAGGACCTCGTCGAGGTCGGCCACGCGCAGCCCGACCATCGACCAGCCGAGGCTGTCGGGGGACCGTTCCGCGGGCGACGAGACGGGCTGGTGAAACCGGAAGATCTCGAGCTGGAAGAAGTCGTTGGAGTCGACCAACCAATGCATGTCGCAATGGACGTCGGGCAGCGCCATCATCTCGGCGACATCGTCTCCGGAGGTGCCGGTGATCGACCCCGCGGGTCGGTAGCCGAACATGCTCTCGTACCAGGCGGCCGTGCCGGGGGCGTCCAGGGCGGTGAAGGCCACTTGGACCACGGGCATCGCATTCTCGGTCACGTCGTTCTCCTCGCTGTGATGTGCTCGCGCAGAGAGTGTCTGCGCTGCTGGGTCGGGCTGTTGGTGAATCGTTTGGGGCGCAGTGCGTCACGTCGGGTCGCGGTGATCGGCGTCCGAGAAGGTGGGGCGTGACCGTGGCCGATCCGGGAATCCGAAGTGAGTGATGTGCGTCACTCGAGGTCGAGAGTATTTCGCTCATGCGGTGATGAGCAGCTACGAATGACCGATCTCCGACCGAGTCAAATGACGCATACGGGCGATGACGGCGCTCGCGGACGCGTCGTCGATCCGGGCGGCAGCCGCGTAGCATCGTCGGAGTGACGCCGATCACAAACGATGAGGTGCCGGTCGACCCGACGGAACCGATGCGTGCCCGGATGGTCGCCGCCTTCGCGCGGGCCGCATCGACCATCGCCTGGGAGGGATCGCTGCAGGAGGTGCTGGATGACCTCGCAGCGGAGGTCTTGTCGGCGAGTCGCGCGACGTCGTGCGCGATGATCATCGTCTCCCAGACGGAGAACTCGGTGCAGATGTACGGATCGGCGGGATATCCGGATGGTTACGTCGACCGGCTCAATGATGTCCTGGCCGCCCGTGCGCCGTTGATCTCGTTGGAGGCCTATCGGTCCCGGGTCGAGATCATTCGCGGCATCAGGAACATCGTCGACAGGGATCCGCGATTCGCCGCTCTCGGCGATCTGATCCGCGAAGCGGATTGGACCACGCTGGTGTCGATTCCGCTGATGGTGCGCAACGACCGTGTCGGTGTACTCACCGCGATATACAGCGCGACGACCGAGCCCGACGATGTGGAGATAGCGTTCCTCGAAGCGATGGCGGATCACGGTGCGATCGCGATCCACACCGCTCGGTTGTTGGCGGAGGCGGAGGAGAAGGCTGCGCTGGAGGAACGAAACCGGATGGCTCGTGACATCCACGATGTCGTGGCGCAGTCGCTCTTCTCGATTCGATTGCGTACCAAGGCACTGCAGATCATCGCGAACAGATCTGACCCCGAGGGGGCCCTCCTCTCGGGCCTGGCCACTCTGGAGTCGACCGCTGATCGCGCGGTCGAGGACATGCGCGCGCTCGTTCTGCACCTACAGCCATCCGACCTCCGCGGCGCCGATCTCGTCGATGCCATCAGGCGCTATGCGGAAATCATCAGCGACGGCGACGCTCCGGCGGTGAAGGTTCGGTCGGTTGACGCCCTCCCCGTGCTGGCCGGCGAGATCGAGGTACAGATCTACCACATCGCACGTGAGGCGATCGCGAACTGCGTCGACCACGCCCGCGCATCCCGCCTGTCGGTCGAGGTGGGGCCTATGTGGCGCAACGGAACCGAACTCCTGTACCTCGAGATCAGCGATGACGGACGAGGGTTCGATCTCGACACGGTTCCCCAGGGGCACATGGGTGTCCAGAACATGAGGTCGCGAGCCGCGGAGATCGGTGCCGAGATCGCCATCACCAGCTCGGCGGCCGGCACCGAGGTGCGCGTCGAACTCCCACTGGCACGGACAGGGCCCGTGCCGGCGGAGTGAACGCAGAACCGTCACGGGTGGCGGTGGGGATGCAGGCCCCGCCCGCGGTCAGTTCTTCAGGTTCGACCCGGCATCGATGGGCAGTTCCGCGCCCGTCACGTAGCGGGCTTCGTCGGATGCCAACCAGAGCACGGCATTCGAGATGTCCACTGCCTCGACCCACGGGATCGGCAGCGCGTTGAGTCCCATCGCGGGAACCGTCAGGTCCTCCTTCGTCGGGTTCTCCAGGTCAGGACGGAACAGTCGGAAGATCGCCTCGTTGTCGATCATCGGGGTGTCGACCATGCAGGGGTGCAGTGTATTGGCCCGGATGTTGTCGGGTGCCAGCTCGAGCGCCAGTGTCTTCATGAGTCCGGCCACGCCGTGTTTCGCGGAGTTGTAGTGCCCGCCGTTCGGGATGGCGTAGAGCCCGGCATCGGAGCTGGTCAGGATGATCGATCCGCCGCCGGTGCTGCGCAGGTGCGGGATCGATGCCTTGGCCACATGCCACATGCCGTTGAGCTGGACGTCGATCATGTCCTTCCAGGACGCCTCGCTGATCTGGTCGATCGGTGCATAGCTGGCGATGCCGGCGTTGGAGACGACGATGTCCAACCGGCCGAACTGGGCGACGCCGTCGTCGACGGCCGCCTTCACGGCGTCGTAGTCGCGGACATCGGCCCGGGTCGCGACGATCGTGCGGCCCAGGGACTGGACCTGCCGTACGGTCTCGGCGAGATCCTCCGGGGTCGCCATCGGGTAGGGCACGGTGTCGATCTGGGCCGCGATGTCGATCGCGATGATGTCGGCACCCTCCTGTGCCAGGCGGATGGCATGGCTCCGGCCCTGTCCGCGTGCGGCACCGGTGATGAAGGCGACTTTGCCCTCGACGCGTCCTGGCATGGTTCTCACTTCACTTTCGATTTGTCGGACATCGTTGCGTACGTGGCCGTTTCGCCATCCCGGCGAAGTGTGTCCTGGATCACGTGCACGTGGTCAACGTATCGGCGGATCGCCGACCCGGGCGACGGCCGGATGACCGATCCGACTGGCGTCAAATGACCTGGTTCCCCTGCGTCATCGGCTTTGCCCACCAACCCCGCAGCGGGATCATGCGCTTGAGGCCCAGCGCCCTTGAAGACCGGCGGCCTGGCGCCTGGCCGATCGCGAGTCGTGACCTGGTGGTCGAATCAGTCGCCAGAGGTCAGCCCGGCCTGCGCGGCCACGAGCGCGGCCTGGGTGCGTGACGACACGTTCAGTTTGGCGAGGATGTTCCCGACGTGGGTCCGGGCGGTGCGTTCGCTGATCACGAGGCGTGTGGCGATGTCCTGATTGGACATGCCGGCGGCCAGCAGGACCGCGACCTCACGCTCGCGTGCAGTCAGCAGATCGATGGCGCGGTGCTCGGATTGCAGAGGCCGGGCGAGAACGTCGGTGACAGCGGGGTCGATGGGCATCTCCCCACCCCGGATCCGGTGAATCGCGGAGACGAGTTCATCCGGACTGGCATCCTTCAACAGGTATCCGCGGCATCCGGCGGCGATCGCGCTGCGGACCGACTGCCCGTCGGTGTAGCTCGTCAGGACGAGAACCGCCACGCTCGGATACCGCGCGGAGATCTGCTCGATCGTCGCCACGCCGTCCATCCCGGGCATCCGCATGTCGACGATCGCGATGTCGGGTAGCCGCCCGCGGGTGGCAAAGGTGTTCAGCACCGCCAGGGCCTCGCGGCCGTTGGCCGCATCGCCGTCGACGACGATGTCGTCGAACACCTCCAGCAGCGATCGGATGCCGGTGCGGACCACGGCATGGTCATCGACGATCAGGACGTGGATCGGGTCCTGCCCGTGATCGGCGGCAGGCCCGGCGGTGCGATCCTCCGACATCAGGGGCGCTCGGTTCGCGTCATCGGAGCGGGGACCTCCAGGTCGATGGTGGTGCCGGCACCGGTGCTGGTGATGCTCAGGCGCCCACCGAGTTCGGCCGCGCGCGAGCGCATGCTGGCGACGCCGAGACGATCGGGTCTGTCGAGTTCCGGGTCGAAGCCGATCCCGTCGTCGCAGACGTTCAGGCGCAGGAGCCGTCCGCCATCGCGCCAGATCGGTCCGAGGTCGACGGTTATCCGGGAGGCCTGTGCGTGGTTGGCGGCGTTCCCGATCGCCTCGCGGGCGATGAGGTAGATCTCCATCTCCGTGGTCGACGACAACCGCGGAAGGTCGCCGGCAGCGTGGAACTCCACCCGGCATGCCGCACGGTCACAGATGGCCATGGTGAATCTCTCGATGGCCTCGGCGACGCCGACATCGTGCAGATCCGGTGGGCGCAGATGCATGATGAGCGCCCGCATGTCATGGACGGTCCGATCCACCACCGACGTGAGATCCTGCAGACCGGGAACGGTCGGATCGTCGGTGCGCTCGGCCGTGATCAGCAGCGCTGTGGCCTGCATTCGCATGGAGAACAGGGATTGCGACACGGCGTCGTGGATGTCGCGGGCGACCCGGTTGCGCTCTTCGAGCGCAGCCCGCTGCGTGGACTCGGCGAGCAGCCGCGCGGTGTGCACCGCGATGGCGCCGTGATCGGCCATGGCGGTGAGGAACGAGATCTCGGACTCGTCCGGCTCCCGTTCGTCACCGTAGATGACTGTCATGGCCCCCACCTGCTCCTCGCGCACCACCAGCGGGATCGACACGATACTGGTCCACCCCGCGCTGCGCGCCATCTCGGTGTACGGCGCGAAGCGCGGATCGCTGCCGAGCATGCCGGCCATGTCCCGTGAGACCCGCGCCCGTGAGCGGTACGCCTCCAACGACACCAAGGGTGTCCGCAGTGCCATCGACTCGTTGATCTGCTCGAGGAATCCGTCCGGGTAGCCGGCCGATCCGAACAGCTCCACCGAATCCTCGAACCGGGAGATCAGCAGTAGTGCGCACGCTGTGGCGTTGCTCGCGCTCAGCACCTCCTCCGCGAGACGGTCGAGCACGGTCTGCAGCGACCCTTCGCACGCAATGGTGGAGGCAGCGCGGGCGAAGGCCGCGACGATGCGGTCGTGTGCCGGTCCGGGCGTCGATGTGCCCACTCGGGTCTGCGCTGTGATTCCGGTCACATGATTCATCGTACGGCGAATGAAGCCCGGCGGGCTGCGGTTGCCCCGGCGTTCACGCCTGCCCGAGGAACTCGAGCACGGCCTGCGCGGTTTCGGCCGGTGACTCCTCGTGTGGGAAGTGCCCGCCCGGGAGGACCACTCCGGCGACGTCGTCGGCCACTTGGCTCATCATCTGCTCCACCCCTGCGCCCAGACTCTGTGCCCCGCCGAGGGCCAGGACGGGCATCTTCAGCGGTCCCTCCTGCTGGAATCCGACCATTTGTGCCGACGTTTCCGGCGACATGAGTTCGCGGTAGAACTGGAAGCTCGCGTGCAGGGCCGCCGGGTCGCGCAGCGCTGCGACGTAGGTCTCGATCGCGTGTTCCGGGATGGCGTCGGGGGTGGCCGCCTTGGACGTGAACTGGTGGCCGAAGTAGATCTCTTCACGTCCGGCCACCATCTTCTCGTTGATCTCGCCGAGGCGGTTGAATGCGAAGTGCCACAACATCTCGTTGCTCATCTCGTCTGCGAACAGCGGTGGTGACGGCGACAGTCCGGGAAGGATCGCCTCGCCGACCGCCAGGTGGGTGACCCGATCACGATGGCGAGCCGCGAGCGCGTAGCCCACGATCATGCCCAGGTCGTGGCCGACCACGGCGTAGTGGTCATGTCCCAGCGACTCCATCAGTCCTGCCATGTCGTCGGCGAGGGTGGCCGCGTCGTAGCCGGTGGCCGGCTTGTCGCTCGCGCCCACCCCGCGCAGGTCGGCGGCCACGACGGTGAATCGTTGTGCCAGAATCGGCATCACGAGACGCCAGCCGTACCAGAACTCCGGCCAGGCCGGCAGCAGCAGGACCGCAGGGCCATTGCCGCCGACGACGGCGTGCAGCCGGTGTCCGTCGACATCCACCAGATGGCTGGTGAAGGTGTCGGCGAAGGCCTGGGGCAGGCCGGGTACCTCGGACACCGTGCACGGCGCCGTGTCTGTGTTGATCATCGTGAGACTCCTGTGTTGTGGGGCCGTTCATGGTGGTGGGGACGCAACGGATTGCCTTCTGCGTGACCTGCATCACTCTCTAGGCGCGACGCTATCGAGCCACGCGCGAGTCGACCACCGACAGATGACGAGTGCGACCAGAGTCAAATGACCTGGTGTCCCGCATCGCGGCGGCGGGGTGCGGCGGGACCGGGTACGTCCTTTGACCCACCATCAGATGGTCGGTTGCCCGATGCATCTGGCGTGCGTGCCGACCGAAGATCAAAGCGAGCGTCGGACGGTGAGCGGCAGAACGGCTCCCGGAATCTTTCCGACACTGCCTATTCCATCTCCGACCATCCTGAGGGAGAACCATGACGAGCCGCTCCGTCGCCGGTGATGACAGCAAGACCGCCGAGCGCGGTGCGGGAGAGAGCCGGCCACTGGCGGGCCGCACACTGCTGATGTCCGGCGGGAGTCGAGGGATCGGACTCGCGATCGCGGTGGCCGCAGCGACGTCGGGCGCCAACGTGGCGTTCGTGGCCAAGACCGAGTCACCGGACCCTCGGCTGCCCGGCACCGTACAGGCGACCGCCGCCGAGATCGAGGCCGTCGGCGGACGGGTGCTCCCCATCGTCGGGGACATCCGGGACGAATTAACCGTGACCGATGCGGTCGCGCAGACCGTCGACACCTTCGGTGGTATCGACATCGTCGTCAACAATGCCTCGGCCATCGCGCTCACCGGGTTCGGCGAGCTGCCGCTCAAGCGCTTCGACCTGATGTTCGACGTGAACGTACGCGGGACGTTCCTGCTGACCAGCGCCGCCCTCCCACACCTGCAGGCATCGGGTGACGGACGTGTGCTGACGTTGTCGCCGCCACTGAACCCCGACCCGCGGTGGCTGCGCGAGTATGCCCCGTACACCACCAGCAAGTATGCGATGACGCTGCTCACGCTCGGCGTCGCCGAGCAGATGCGGGGCACCGGTGTCAGTGCGAACTGTCTGTGGCCGGCCACCCTGATCGCGACCGCTGCCGTGCAGAACGTGGTCGCCGGCAATGCCGGGATGCGGGCGGCCCGACGTCCGGAGATCATGGCCGATGCCGCGATGATCGCGCTGACATCACGGGAGACCGATGGGTCCGTCGCCACCGGAAACTGTTACGTGGATGCGGACCTACTGCGCGCAGCAGGCATCCACGATCTCGGCAGGTACGCGGTGGACGGCGCGGACGAGGCGAGTCTCGAACCCGATCTTTTCCTCTGAGTGGCCGTGCGGTCGACGTCGTCGTCACCGAGTTATCGAGTGGCGCGTCAGTCGACGGTGCCCCGGCCGTCACGGCCGGGGCACCATCGGTCGCCGTCAGTCAGGCGAAGTAGTAGGACGGCGGGCCTTTGGGGTCGTAGTCCAACTCCCACCAATTGTTGTCCAGGTCGCGGAACTCGACAGCAAGACGTCCGAACGCATCCGTCGTGGGCTCGGTGAGGTCGTGGATGGGGAATTCGGTCAGTTCACCGAGTGTCTTGTGTGCGTCGCGCAACTTGGCTTCGGAGTCGAAGAGCAAGCGGTTACGCATGCCGTGTTCCATCTGCGGATCATTGGATGCCACAGCCACATAGCGGTGTTCGGTGCCGAGTCCCGCCATCATCGACACCGGGGACTGCTGCATCATCTGGAATCCGAGCACCTTCTCGTAGAAGTCCCGCGTCTTCTGCAGGTTGTTGACCTCCAGCGTCCCATGCGAGATCCGGATGCTCTGGAAGACAGCAGGCTTGGGGACGTAATCCTCGCGTTCATGCTCTTGCTTGTATGCGGAGATCCGTTCGGCGAGGATGTCGACCCCGGGAGCAAAGTGCACGCGCGCCTCCTCGGCGCTCATATCCGGACGGTCGGTGTAGTCCTTCAGGTCTTTGTCCATCGGACCGTCGATGGCGAGGTTGCACTCCCACCAGTTGTTGTCCCGGTCCTGGAAGTAGAACCCGAACGTGCCGTGCATGACCATCGGTTTGGTCATCTTCTTGATCCCGTAGTGCTCCTTGCGTTCCGAGAGCCGCGCATGCTCGGCAACCGCATCGCCTCTGGTCTGGAAGCCGTTGTGCCGCAGGATCGGCATCTCGAGCGGCTCGTCGACCTTCTCCACCTCGTACACGTGATCGGTGCCGAGCCTGACGACGAGCCGATTCGGACCCATCGGGGCCACCTCGAAGCCGAGGGCCTCTTCGTAGAAGATCCTCGACGCCTCCAGATCGATCGATGGGAGAGTGGCGCTGCTGATCGCCATGGCGTCGAGAAGAGGGGCGGTCACGTGGTTACCGCGGGTGAGCCGGATGGTCTCGGGTGCTTCGGTGGTCATCGTCAAACTCCTTCGGAAGTCGCGGCTGTTGAGGAGACGGCCGCATCGGTTGCGGCCTGTTCAGTCGTGCACGAGCGTGATCGCCGCGGTGGGACAGGCGAGCACAGCGTCCTCGGCGGTGCCCGCGAGGTCCGGGCCGACGGGGTCGATCAGCACCTCGGCGATACCGCTCGGCCCGAGGTCGAACAGTTCGGGCGCGACGGCCAGGCACATGGCGGTCGCTTGGCAGCGGGCGGTGTCTACCTGCAGCTTCATGGTCACTTCCTTGTCATCTGACTCGTGGCGTTCCGCGCCTGTCGACCTGGTGACGTGACGAAGGTCACGTGCTACCTCCGACTGTATTGCTGCTAACCTCCGCGACCCAGCGTCAGATGACCGAGCTCTGGCTGCGACAAATGACCGAGTTCGGCCAGAAGGTTCGTGACCTGGGTAATCGTCGACCCGAAGGCGGTATCGGCGGGCTGGGCCGGCCCTGTGGCGGGCACGTACAATCGGTCTGTGTCGAATGTCACTTCCGCTAATGCGAGTTGCGCAGATTGCGAGGACGGTTTGCGGGGCCGACGGCTCGACGCCTTCGCGAGGGCCGCTGCGGCGATCGCATTGGAGGGGCCGCTGCAGGTGGTTCTCGACCATTTGGCCGAGGAAGTGCTGATCGCGAGCCAGGCGAACGCGTGTGGGATCGCATTGGTGTCACGGCTGGGCGACTCGGTGGAGTTGTTCGGTGCGGCCGGCTACCCCGAAGGCTACGTCGATCACATCAATGAGGCGATCGCCCTGCGCGCTCCGCTGGTCTCGCTGGAGGCATACCGTGCGCGCGTCAACATCACCCGCGACGTCGCGCGCACGCTGGCCGGTGACCCGCGGTTCAAGCCCTTCGTCCAGATGACCGAGATCGCCGGCTGGACCACGCTCGTGACGATTCCGCTCGAACTACGCGGTGAGCGCGTCGGCGTGTTGACGGCCCTCTACACCGACAGCAGACAACCCGACTCGTCGGACACCACCTTCCTGACGGCGATGGCCGATCACGGCGCGATCGCCATCAACACGGCCAGGCTGCTCGCCGAGACGAGGGACAAGGTGGCGCAGGAGGAACGCAACCGCATGGCCCGCGAGATCCACGACGCCGTGTCGCAGTCGTTGTTCTCGATGAAGATGCGTACCAAGGCATTGCAGATCGCGGCGGAACGCACCGAGGACAGCACGGGAAAGCTCCGGCCGGGGTTGGCGGCGATGGAGGGCACGGTGGACCGCGCGGTCGAGGACATGCGGGCGCTGATCATGCATCTGCGTCCGACCGATCTCCGTGACAACGACCTCGCCAACGCGATAAAGCGATACGCCGAGGCGGTGTCGGATCGGGACGCCATCTTCGTCGAGGTGCGGTTGTCCGGCGAGATGCCGAACTTCGACCGCGACACGGAGGTGAAGATCTACCAGATCGCGCGCGAAGCCATCGCCAACAGCGTCGACCACGCCAAGGCGTCGCGCCTGGCCGTTCGGCTCAGCCCGGACTGGCGCAACGGTGTCGGCCACCTGGTTCTGGAAATCGTCGACGACGGTGTGGGTTTCGACGTCTCGGCCGAGCGTCCGGGCCACATCGGCATCGCCGCCATGCGTGAACGGGCATCGGAGATCGGAGCGGACCTCATGTTGACCAGTGTCCCGACGGGTACCACGGTCCGTCTGGAGGTCGTGATGCCGACTGTGTCCCTCACGGAACCATCGGGAGCGCACGCGTGACGCTTCGCAGCATGCGCAACATGGAGGGGAGCCCGGTGCCCGACGAGGCCATACGGATCGGTGTCATGATCGTCGACGACCATGTCGTTGTCCGCGAGGGGATTCGGTCCCTGTTGGAGATGTTCGACGACATCTATGTCTCCGGCGAAGCCGCTGACGGGGTCGAGGCGCTCGCGGTACTCGACGAACTCGCCGCGGCGGATGCACTGCCGGACATCGCCGTGGTGGACATGCGTATGCCGAAGATGGACGGTCCGACCACCATCGCTCGCATGAGCGCCGAGCATCCGGGTGTGGCCGTGTTGGTGCTGACCAGCTTCGACGAGATCCAGTTGGTGCGCAGTGCGATCTCGGCGGGCTGTCGTGGCTATCTGCTCAAGGACGCCAGTCCTGACGAGCTCGTGTCGGCGATCCGCAGGATCCGGCGCGGCGAGATGCCGATCGCGCCGGCGGTCACCAGCAGCCTGGCGCGGCCGTTGCAGGCCGACGGACGTTCGGTGGACGTCCTCACTCCGCGTGAACGCGAGATCGCCGGTCTCCTCAGCCACGGATTGTCCAACCATGAGATCGCTGCGCGGCTGGTCATCAGCGAACGTACGGCGCGCACACATGTGGGCAACATCCTTGCGAAGCTGGACTTCTCCTCGCGTACCCAGGTGGCGCTGTGGGCCTCCGAGGTGGGGCTGGGCAACTGACACGACGTCGGGCAGGCACCGGCAACCGAGGGCGCGGGTTCACGCTGTTCGAGCCCCGGCGTGATTGATGCCCAAGCCGGACCACGGTCGACGGGGTGTCACCCGCGGGCGTCGGCCACGGCGCGGCGCACGGCGGGTGCGATCTGTTCGCCCACAACCGTGTAGGTCGCGGGGTCGTCGTCGGCGAAGATGAACGTCGAGAAGCCGTCGTCGAGCGCGAGAGCGGTGAGTTGTTCGACCCATGCGTCGACGCCGGCGGGGTCCACGGTGCCGCCGACGTTGGCGATCCGCCTGACATCGGCGGGCTCCCGGCCGGCATCGTGGGCGGCGGAGTCGATGCGCTCGTTGGCATCCGATATCTCCGCAGAGCTCATTCGGCCCAGCGACGGCAGCCACCCGTCTGCCAGTGCGCCGGTGAGTTCGAGCATCCGCGGCTTGTAGGCGCCCAGCCAGATACCGATGTCGTGCACGGGCGCCGGACCCGGCTTCGCACCGTGCAACGAGTAGAACGACCCGTCGAGACGGTTGGAGCCCTCGCCCCAGGCGGACCGCATGACGCCGATTGCCTCGCGCAACGCGCGGACCGCCTCCGACGGCGAACGGCGGGGCCCGCCGAGCGCCGCGATCGCGTCCCAGAACGCGCCCGCACCCAGACCCAGTTCGACACGCCCGCCGGAGAGCTGGTCGAGGGATGCGGCGGCCCGCGCCAGGACGGCAGGCGGGCGAAGCGGAAGGTTGGCGACGTTGGGGGACAGGATGACTCGCTCGGTCCGGGCGGCCACATAGGCGAGCAGTGTCCAGGTGTCCAGGAACGACGGTTGGTACGGGTGGTCCTGGAAGGTCACCAGATCGAGTCCGGCGCGCTCGGAGGCGATGGCCAGGTCGACCGTGTTCTGCGGTTTCTCGGCGGACGGGGTGATGAAGGAACCGAAACGCAAGTCGTGACCGTAGTCCATGGGATCCACCGTAGCGGGCTGTAGGTGTGGTTCGATGTCGGTCCGAGCTTCCCTGTTCGGTGCTCAGGCTCGGCGAGGCTGGTCACATACCGATGTCCGCAAGCCACGTGCCGACCGAGCGCGGTTCGAGACCGAGTAGCTTCTGGGCGCTGTTCTCCGGCGAGATGGTGTAGCCGCTCTGCGTTGCCAGGGCCTCGTAGAGGCCCACCACCGGTGCGCTCGCGTCCGGGCCGAACAACGGCAGGATGAGGTCGCCGAACTCGCCGGGTGTGATGGAGCGATAGCGGACCTCGGTGCCGAACCGGGCCGCGAATCCGTGCGCGAGATCAGGGCCCACGAGACCCGGATCATGTCCTACCGCAACAGTTCCGGTGATGTCTGTGTCGGTCGTCAGCAACTGGGCGACCGCATCGGCGACGTCGAGATGGGAGCACCAGGACACCGGGAAGGTGTCCGCCATCGCGTAGCGAAGCACTCCCTCGTCACGTATGGGACCGGCGATGACGGGGAGCAGCAGATTCTCGAGATAGAGTCGCGAGACGACGACCGCCGTCGAGATCCCGGCCGCCTGCGCGCCGCCGACGAGAGTGACGATGGGGCTGTCCTCGGCGGCCTGCAGCGGGCTGTCCGGAGCGTCGACGATGTGACCGCTGGTGGAGATCACGACGCGCGCGGGACGTGCCTGCGACAACGCTGACACCACGGCCTCTGCGTAGACCGAGAGCTGTTGAGGAGATCCCATCGGCAGATGGATGAACACACCGTCTGCGTGTGAGTACGCCCGCGTGAGGGTATCGACATCGGCGAGTTCGACCGTGGCCGAGGGAGTGCCTTCGGGGAGTGCGGAAGGCGTGCGCACTGCGGCGACCACCTCGTGGCCGCCTGACTGCAGAGCAGAGTGAACTGGACGACCTTGCGCGCCGGTAACGCCGTGAACAACGAATGCCATGGACCATGCCTACCGCGACGCGAGGGTCGGTCGGCCAATAGTTCACAGGAATCACCAGGGGCGCTTCCTGCACCGGGAACCGACGGTCGCCGGTTGCCAACGGTGTCCAGCCGAGGGTGTACCAACAGGGCGCCCCTGAATCGGCACAACATGCCTAGCGTGGATGTTGCACCCACTACGGGCGGCGAACACGCGCCGCTGCGCGTGAGATCGGAGGACGTTGTGGAGTACGCACATCTGGGACGGTCGGGTCTGCTCGTGAGCAGGGTCGGCCTGGGAACGATGAACTTCGGTGACGCCACCGATGAGGCCGACGCCTTCGCGATCATGGACACCGCGGTGGCGAACGGCATCAATTACTTCGATACCGCCGACGTCTACGGCGGTCCGCAGAAACCGGACATGGAGAAGGGTTTCGGGACGTCGGAGGAGATCATCGGTCGGTGGTTGGAGAAGTCCGGCCACCGCGACGACATCGTGCTGGCGACCAAGGTCTACCAGCCGATGGGCCTCGGCCCGAATGATCGGCGGTTGTCCGCCTATCACATCAAACGCGCATGTGAGGCGAGTCTGCGACGGCTGCGCACCGATCACATCGACTTGTACCAGATGCACCACGTCGATCGCGCGACACCGTATGACGAGATCTGGCAGGCCATGGAACAGCTGGTGGCCGAGGGGAAGATCACCTACGTCGGCTCCAGCAACTTCGCCGGCTGGGATGTCGCGACCGCCCAGATGAGCGCGCAGGCGAGGAACTTCCTCGGACTGGTCTCCGAGCAGAGCTTCTACAACTTGGCCAACCGGGCCGTCGAGCAGGAACTGATTCCCGCCCTGCGGTATCACGGGATCGGGCTGGTGCCGTGGAGCCCGTTGGCTCGTGGGATGCTGGCCGGCCCGCGTGGTGGCGAGGGCGTCCGCCGTAGGATCTCGGCCACCCAGCAGGAAGTGCGCCGCCACGCCGACCAGGTCGAGGCCTACGAAAAGCTCTGCGCGGAGCTGGGACACACGCCGGCCCAGGTGGCGCAGGCATGGTTGTTGCACCAGCCTGTGGTGCCGGCGGTGATCGCCGGGCCTCGCACCGTCGAGCAGCTGGAATCGACCATTCCGGTGGCGTCGACGGTCCTCGACGACGACACGCTGGCCGAACTCGACCGCATCTGGCCCGGCCCCGGGGAGGCGCCGCAGTCCTACGCCTGGTGATCGAGAAGCATTGCCGAACCGCACACGGCGCTCGACACACCCGCCGAGCGCACCGAGACGACGGCAGCATCGGCTGCCGCACAGATGACCGACAACCACCAACACGATGACAATCACAAGGGAGTGACGACCATGGTCCTGAACGAGACCTACACACTGTCCAACGATGTACAGATCCCGAAGCTCGGCCTCGGCACCTGGTTCATCGACGACGACAAGGCCGCCCAGGCGGTGCGCGACGCCATCACGATCGGCTACCGCAACATCGACACCGCCCAGGCTTACGGCAACGAGCGCGGCGTCGGCGAAGGCGTTCGGACGAGCGGCGTGGCGCGCGACGAGCTGTTCGTCTCCACCAAGCTCGCGGCCGAGGTCAAGACCTACGACGACGCCGTCAAAGCCATCGACGGCTCGCTGGAGACGATGGGGCTCGACTACATCGATCTGATGCTGATCCACAGCCCGCAGCCGTGGGCTGACTGGCGTGGTGGCGACTACGCCGAGGGCAACCAGGAGGCCTGGCGTGCGTTCGAAGATGCTTACAAGGCGGGCAAGCTGCGTGCTATCGGGGTCTCCAACTTCGAGCAGGGCGATCTGGAGAACATCCTCGCCAACGGCACCGTGACACCGCACGTCAATCAGATTCTCGTGCATGTGGGCAACACCCCGTCCGAGCTCATCGCCTACTGCGAGAGCAAGAACATCCTGGTGGAGGGGTACTCGCCCATCGGCCACGGCGAGGTTCTCAAGAACAAGGACGTCGCGGCGATGGCCGAGCGGTACGAGGTCAGCATCCCGCAGCTGTGCATCCGCTACAACCTGCAACTCGGAGCGGTGCCCCTGCCCAAGACCGCCAACCCGGACCACATGCGCTCCAACGCCGACATCGACTTCGTGATCTCCGATGCCGACATGGATGCGCTGCGCGCCGTGCGCATCGAGGACTACGGGGATGCCAGTGCGTTCCCGGTGTTCAGCGGAAAGTGACCGTGGCGGCGTCGGCCGGGTAATACGTTCGTTAACAATGGCATTCGGCCTCCCCGAGTCCACTCGGGGAGGCCGAACCGTTGACGGGGGTGGGGTCAGCCGTCGGATACGTCGAGGAGCGCGACCGTCTTGCCGTCGACGGTCGCGCCGGAGGCGAGGTCGGCCAGCACTTCGGGCAATTCGGTGAAGGTGCAGCGTCGTCCGACGACGGGCGTGATGCGTCCCTGGGTGACTGCATCCAGCAGATCTCGGGTCACCCCGTCGAGCAACTCGCCGATCACCTCGACCGGGGAGAACCCGAAGGACACCGACTGCAGTGTCGCACCACTGCGGGCCAGCGCGAACAGGTTGATCTCCGCGGTCGGTCCGGCGAGGCGACCGACGCTGATGACCCGGCCGCCGGGCCGCGCAGCGGCGATGGCGTCATCGAGGGCCGATCCGCCGATGTGGTCGAGCACCACATCGGCACCGCGTCCGTCGGTCAGCTCCTGGACGGCCTCGGGCAGGGACTGCGTCTCGGTCACGATGACATCGTCGGCGCCGACGCGTTGCAGCAGTGACCGCCGTGGTTCCCGACGAGTCGTGGCGATGACGCGGCCGGCACCGAGCTCGGTGGCAACCTGGACTCCGACCAGGCCGATGGCCGATGTCGCCGCGGTGATCAGGACGGTCTCACCGCCGCCGAGGCCGGCACGTCGCAGCGCGCCGTACTCGGTCAGCAGCGCGGTGGGGCAGGCGGCCGCGACGTCGGCACGGACGCCATCCGGGACGGACATGACATGGCGGTGGGACACCGCGACATACTCTGCGAACGCTGCTGCCCCCACCCCGGCCACGCCCGCACCGATCAGGGCCGGGTCCACGCCGTCGCCCGTGGCGACGACCTCTCCGCTGAACTCGAAACCGGGTATGTGACTGTCGGTGGCCGCCACGATGTCCGCGTTGTTGATCGACACGGCCCGCGTGCGGACCAGGATCTCGCCCGAGCCCGCCGCCGGCATCGGAACCTCGGCGATCCGCGGGATCGCCGAGCCGGGCGCGGTCAGCAGTGCGGTCATCGTCGCCGCCATGGTGTTCTCCCTTCGCTGGGTCTCTCCGTCGACGGTAGGCCGTGCCGCGTCGGCCTGGGGTGCTCTGCGAATACACCTTTCGAGAGCGCCTTCTCGTTCCACTGAGTCGTGTGAGTGCGGTGAACGTGCCCGAAACCGCGACGTTCACCGCACTCTGCAGGTCCGGGTCAGGCGGGAAGCGAGGCCACCTCGTGGCGCCAGGCGGTGCTGGTGTTCAGCGAGCCACCCAGATCGGGCAGTTCGGCGACGTCCGTGTCGGCGATGTCGGTCAGCACGCCGCCGGCCTGGCGGATGTCCAGTGACAGCGCCGCGATCGAGTTGATCGAGATGGCGCGCAGCACGGCCTCTTCCACGGAGCGGCCGACCGCGGTCATCCCATGGCCGCGCAGGAGTACCACGCTCTTGTCACCCAGGTGGGCCACCATCTCTGCGGCGAGGTCGGTGCGCCGGATCAGCACCGAGCGTGGATAGACGGGCACGCCGTCGCGGGCCAGCGCCGAACCGGGGATGTCGTAGGCACCCACGATGGGGCGGATCTCGATATCGGCCAGGTCGGCGGCGACCACCGAGGGGGGATGGGCGTGGACGACGCAGGAGATGTCGGCCCGTCGGCGCAGCGTCTCCGCGTGCAGCGGCAGCTCGTGCGGGGGTGTGTAGCCGCCGTCGAGCTCGCCGGGGTCGCCGGCCTCTCCGTCGAAGGTCACGACACGCACGTCATGTGCGGTCGTGAACGCGAGGCCACGCTCCTGCGGACCGCGGCAGCGGATCGCGAGTCGTGACTCGTCGAGGCGGACGCTGATGTGGCCGAGGATGCCGGGTGCCAGGTTGCGGGCCGCCAGCACGCGGCATCCGGTCGCGATGAGCTCGCGGACCGCGCCGAGGTCGTCGGCGGGAGACTCGGTCATCGTCACGACACCACCTGCGGGCTCAGTGTCCTCAGTACGTCCTCGACGCTGCCGTGATCGCGCAGGGCCTTGCGGACGAGCACCGATGCCCGTCCCCAGTTGATGGTCACCGACCCGCACAGTGCGTTGTCGGCGTCGGCGTAGATCGCGGCGAATCGCCCGGTCCCGGCGGGCTCGAGGACGACCGGCTCGATGCCGGGTGCCGGCGTGCCGACGATCTGGATCTTCCAGTCGTACTGATCGCTCCACACGTACTCGACGGGCGCGTGCGTTCGCAGGTCGTCGGGATGCGCGATGTTGTGGGCGACGACGGCCGCCTGTTCGATCGCGTTCGTCCAGTGCTCGACCCGCACGTCGCGACCGTGGCGCTCGTGGCGCCACCGTGAGACATCGCCGGCCGCATAGATGTTCGACGACCCGATCACCCGGCACTGGGCGTCGCAGAGAACACCGTTGTCCATGGGGAGTCCGGATGAGCCGAGCCACGCGGTGTTCAACGAGACGCCGATGCCGACCAGCACGGCGTCGGCCTCGACCTGCGCTCCGTCGGTCAGGGTTGCCACGACGTGCTCTCCCCGATCGTCGATCTGCTCGACCCCTACGCCGAGTCGCACATCGACTCCGTGGTCGCGTTGCAGGTCGACGAATCGCCGGCCCACGGCCTCGCCCATGATGCGAGCCATCGGGACCGGCTGTGGATCGACGAGTGTCACCTCGACGCCCTGCGATCGCGCCGAGCCGGCGACCTCGGACCCGATGAAACCGGCACCGATGATGAGCAACCGATTGCCCGGCGCCAGCATGGTGCGCAGTGCCTGAGCGTCGTCGCGGGAACGCATGACATGGACGCGCGGCGACCCGGCACACCAGGGGGAGGGCCGTGCCGCGGCTCCCGTGGCGAGCACCAGGGCGTCGTAGCCGACGACCTCCCCGTCGGCCAGCGTCACGGTGCCGGTGGCCGGGTCGAGCGCTGCCGCTCGGGAGCCCAGACGAAGGTCCAGGTCGAGGGCGCCGACGTCGTCGGCGGTGAGCAGTGCGGGTACGTCGTCGGCACTGAGCAACCCGGCCTTGGACAACGGGGGCTTGTCGTAGGGCATGTGCTGCTCGGCCTCGAGCAGGGTGATCGGTCCCGTCCACCCCTCGTCGCGCAGTGTGCGTGCCACCCGGACGCCGGCGACGGATGCGCCGACGATCACCGCATGGCCGGTCACGAGTCCTCCAAGCGCAACGCCGAGACAGGGCAGCTCTTGGCCGCGGTCTCCACGCGGGCGCGGTCGGCCTCGTCGATCTCGGCGCGCAGCACGACGACGTTGCCGTCATCGTCGAGGTCGAAGACATCTTCCGCTCCGACAACACAGTTGGCGTAGCCCTGGCACGCCTCGAGGTCGGCTTTCACGATCGGCATCGGTTCATCCCTTCTGTCGCCGTCGGTGTCACGGCGGTCATTTGGTCTTCACGGCCATGCCGCCGTCGCTGTGGATCACCGATCCGGTGATGCCACGCGACTGACGAGATGCCAGATGTACGTAGGCATGTGCATGATCGCGACTGTCGAGGGCCACCCCGAGCGGGTTGTTGGCGGCCAGTTCCGCGGCACGGTCGGGACTGTCGAGGCGACGGTCATCGAGTCCCAACGTGCTCAGGCCGCGCAGGTCGGTGCCCAGCGTCCCGCCCGGCGCGACCCCGTTCACCCGCACCTGCGGTGCCCACTCGTAGGCGAGCACCGTGACCAGCCCGCGGACGGCGAACTTCGAGGACACGTAGAGGGTGCCGCCGCGGCCGGGGTAGTACGCGGAGGTCGACTCGGTGAGGATCATGCAGCCGTTCGACTCGGCCAGGGCGTCATGGGTGGCCTTGGCCACGTGCAACTGCGACTTGACATTGACCGCGAACATCTCGTCGAAGGCGCGGTCGAGTTCGTCGGCGGGGATGTCGGCGAGCTTGCGATAGAAGTCGAACACCCCGACGCAGTTCACCACCACGTCGATCCCGCCGCCGAGCGATGCTCTGGCACTGTCGATACCGGCGGCGACGGCGTCGGCGTCGGTCGCATCGACCTGTTCCACGCAGATCGCGGTCGAATCCTCGGAGAGCTGTGAGCATTTGGCCTCGTCGCGTTCCAGCACGGCGACGGCCGCACCCTGCTCGCCGAACACGTCCACCACGGCGCGACCGATGCCCGAGCCGCCGCCGACGACGACGGCTCGGATGTCGTCGAGTGCTTCTTTCACGGTGCCTCCTCGTCGGGGAGTAGCGGCGCGAACGGTTCGCCGACCATGGCCGAGAGCGTCCGTTCGTTCTGCCAGGTGAGCGCTTCGAGTTCGAGAGAGTCGAGGGTCACCCACTGTCCGGACTTGGGGGACTCGATCAGCAGCCGGGTGCCGTTGCGGGTCACCGTCTTGACCACCCGTACCTCGGAGAACTCGTTGGCGATCTCGATCGGCTCGCCGACCGCGCGGTCGCGGAACTCACGGAGTCGTTCGGCCGCCGACTGGGCCGCGACCCGGTCCTGTTCCTCGCCTTCCCATCGCAGCGTCACAGGAACACCGCCAGGTTCTGGGTGCGCAGCACCGATTCGTCGACGGCGATGTGCCGGCGGGCCAGGAGCCAGTCGCCCTCTCGGCGGCGGAGCAGGTCGCGTCGGCCGGCGGAGATGACTGCGGGCGGCTGGACGTCGCCGCGGCTACGGAACATCAGCACGCCGGACTCGACGATGAGGTGTTCGTCGTCGGCAGTGGCGAATGTGCGAACGTTGCTGAGGTGGTGGCGGATTCGTGAGGGTGGGTCCTCGGTCCAGGCGTGTTCGGTCTCGAACCGGGCAACCCGGCGGCTCAGTGAGTACTTGTCCTCGTCGAAGTGTGCCATGTTCTTGGCGGTGTCGTAGCCGGCGCCGAGCGCGGTCGTCACCTTGATGGGCATGTAGTAATGGATGTCGTCGGCCAGAAGGTCCAGCCAGCGGGAGTAGTCCTGATGATCGAGGATGTAGGTCTCCTCGACGAGCCAACGGTGCGCCAGGAGGTGGCGGGGGTCGTCGAACGCCAGGCTCTCGCCCTCGGCCTCGATCGTGGATGCCCCGGCCCCGAGCGGGGAGTCGTGCGAGCTGATGGGGACGTAGGTGCTCATCGCAGGGTCTCCGTTCCGGTTGCGGTGACGGCGGCTCCGTTGGTGGCCGCGGCCGCCGAGGATCCGTTGGCGGTGGTCTTCGCCAACCCCATCTCGGTGGGTGCCGGGCGTTCGGGTTCACGTTCGAGGTGATCGGCCCACTCGCGCAACAGGTGTCGCTGGTTGTACTCGCCGTAGCCGACGTGCGCGACGCCCGGGCCCGCGAATTCCTCGGATGTCAACGGCGCCACCACCGGTGAGTCGTCGGTGTGCATTCCCATCCGGCTGTTGAGCAACAGCCGCGAGGCCATCGTGCCGCCGGCGGTGGTTGTCAGCGACACCCAGTTCTCCACGTCGTCCTGCTCGAACATGCCGCTGCTGCCGAAGCACATCAGATACGCCTTGTAGGAGAGGTCCTTGAATCGTTGCGGCGCCTCGGCGTCCACGGCGAACCAGGAGAGTACCTCGGTCTCGTTCTCGCTGATCGGGACCCACTGGCGCAGCGATATGAACGGCAGCACGTCGTCGGAGTCCTCCACGCGCGGCCAGTTGTGCACGAAGCTCATGTTGGGGAACAGTGAGGCCGCGGAGATCATGAAGCCGTCGCGCCCGATGACGTCGAGCTGCTCGGCGCTCCAGGTCTGCTTCATCCGCTCGATCATCTCGTCCGGATAACCCACGTAGCGGAGGCGCTCCTCGAGGTCTCCCGGCGGGAGCTTGTAGGTGGTGCCGCCGCCCCGACCGGCCCAGTAGGTGTTGCCGTCCTTGCGCTTCTCGGCCTTCGGTTCGCGGAACAGGCCGATCTCGACGACGCTCGTGTGGGTCTGGGGTGTGTGGTACATGTCGCCGGCGAAGTTCTCGGCACCGATCTTCCAGTTGGCGTTGATGCGCCACTTCTGCGGACCGCGCAACTCGATGCCGCTGGGGCTCTGCTTGGTGTAGTAGTCCAGATAGAAGGCGAAGTCGCCGAGGAACTCCCGCAACGGCGGCGCGTTGTCATCCAGGGAGATGAAGATCAATCCGTTGTAGGTGTCGAGGGCCGGGGCGGGGACGAGACGCTGGCCCTTCTTGTTGAAGCCTTCCTCGCCACCATAGGCCTCCTTGTGGAACGGCAGCCCGACGATGCGGCCGTCGTTGCGGTACGACCATCCGTGATAGGGGCACCGGAAGTGTGAGGCGTTGCCCTGCTCGGCGCGGCACACCTGCATCCCGCGGTGCAGGCACATGTTGAACATCGCGTTGATGCCGCCGGACTGATCGCGGCTGACGATGAACGAGTCCTGCAGGACGCGGCGTACCACGTAGTCGCCGACCTGAGGGATCTCTGATTCGTGCGCGACGAACGTCCAGGTGCGCGAGAAGAGCCGTTCGGTCTCCAGCGAGAAGATCTCGCTGTCGTTGTAGATGTTCGCCGGGATCATTCCGCGGCGCACCGCGTCCAGGGTGTGGGCCAGGTCGGACATGAGGCTCCTCATTGCGTCTGTCGGGTGGGGTTGTGTTCGAAGGCCGGCGTCGGTGTCGATGGTCGGGCCGGCGGCTCACCCCGTCTGAAATCTGTCGAGCGGAGAATCTGTAGAGCAGATAATCTATCTTCTAAGTAGAGATACTGATGGATGGTGGCAGTTTTGTCAACCGTCGATCGGGCCCAGATGGGTGTCAGACCACGATGTTGACGGCCTTGACCTCGGTGTAGCTGAGTAACTCGTCCACGCTCTCCTCGCGGCCCAGTCCGGAGCTCTTGACACCGCCGAAAGGCATGCCCCAGAAGTGTTGTGACGACCCGTTGATCCACAGGTAGCCGGCCTCCAACCGCCGGGACAGGGTGATGGCGCGGGAGACATCCCGCGTCCACACGCTCGCGGTGAGTCCGTACCGCGTCGCATTGGCGATGCGGACCGCCTCCTCCTCGTCGCGCCAGCGCAGAATCGCCATCACCGGACCGAACACCTCATCGTGGGCCAGCGTCATCCCGTCGGTGACCTGGTCGAATACCGTCGGCGCAACGAAGTACCCGGCGGCGAGGTTCTCGGCGCGCCCGCCGCCGGTCAACAGTCGGGCGCCTTCTCCTCGTGCGGTGTCGATGTGGTGCAGTGACTTGTCCATCTGCGCCCGCGATGCGAGCGGCCCCATCTGAGTCGCTTCGCGCATCGGGTCGCCCACCCGCAATGCGGCGACCGCGCGTACAACCCGGTCGGTGACCTCGTCGGCGATGTCCTCGTGGAGCAGCACCCGCGACGTGGAGCCGCAGGACTGTCCCTGCGACCAGGCGAAGTTCATCCCCCGAACGATGCCGTCGGCGGCCGTGGCGAGATCGGCATCGGGGCAGACGATCAGAGCATTCTTCCCGCCCAGTTCCAGTGACACGTCCTTGACCCCGGACGCGGCGGCGTCGGCCTGGATCGCGCGTCCGACGGTCTCACTGCCGATGAAGCCGATGCGTCGCACATCGGGATGAGCGACCAGGGCGCGACTGGTGTCGACCGCCGAGGACGGCAACACCGACAGGACACCCGGGGGGAGAATTCCGGCCGAGAGCTCACCGAGACGGAGTGCGGACAGCGGGGTGATGTCGGATGGCTTGAGGACCACCGTGTTGCCGGCCATCAACGGCGCCGCGACTTTGCCGGCGGCGAAGAAGAGAGGGTGGTTGAACGGGATGATCCGGCCGACCACGCCGTACGGGACGCGTTCGGTGTAATGCAGGTTCGGCGTGCTCGCGCGGATGGCGTCACCGTCAAGGGCTGTCGCAGCCTCGGAGAAGTACTCCAGAAGTATGGCGCCCCAATCGACGTCGTTGCGCATGGCGGTCAGCGGGTTACCGGAGTCGAGTGCGTCGAGTGTGGCCAGCTCCTCGACGTGCTCGCGCAACACGGCTGCGAGTGCACGCAACATCGCCCCGCGTTCACGCGCCGGTGTGTGCGACCAATCCCGCTGTGCTCGTTTGGAACTCGCGACTGCACGCTCGACGTCTCCGGGACCGGCGTCGCTGACATGGGCGAGCGCCCGGCCGGTGGCCGGGTTCACGGTGGCGAAGCGCTCGCCGGACATCGATTCGGTGGGTTGTCCGTCGATCCACAGATGCCATGATCGGTTCGCGATGTCGGCGGGGTTGGCCATGAGTGCCCTCTCGGGTGGTAGGGGTGTTCACCCCGTTCTCGATGGCCGAGATCGCCAGGGAAAGTGCAGGTTGCTCCGGCGATCCCCGCGGACACGACGGGGTGACGCGGGACCGACGTGATCGATCGGCGCCCGCGCAGATGAGTGATCGAGCGGGAGTGACGGCAGGGTCAGGCGAAGAGGTTGGCGATCTCGCGCGCCGCCTCATGCAGGGCTGCGGCGAACTCCTCCCGCACACCGTCGTTCATCCGGTAGGTGGGAGTCGAGACGTTCACCGCGTACAGATTGGTGGCGATCATCCCGATTGCCACCGATACCGATGCGACGCCCTCTTCACTTTCTTCTCTGCTGTAGGCATATCCGCGCTCACGGACCGCCTCGAGTTCCTTCTCGAGCTGCGTGCGCGTCGAGATGGAGGACGGCGTCATCGCGGTGAGCTTCTCACGCGGATAGAACTCACGGATCTGCGCCGAGGAACAGGTTGCCAGCAGCGCCTTTCCGGTGGACGTGCAGTGCGCCGGCAGGGTGGCGCCCAGACGCGATCCGACACGCACGGCCCGGGTGCTCTCGATGGAGTCGAGGAAGTACACGTTGGCGCCGTCGAGCCGTCCGAGATGGACGGTCTCGCCGAGAGCAGTGCTGAGCTTCTCCAGGATCGGGTGCGCCCGGTCGCGGACATCGACGTGCTTCATCACCGCGAACGCGATCGTGGTCAACGACGTATCCGGCTCGTACTCCTTCGTGACCGGATTCTGCCGCACGAAACCGCGGTATTGGAGCATTGCCAGCAGTCGATGCGCCGTAGAGGTGGCCACACCGAGGTACTTGCTCACCTCGGTCATCCGCAGGCTGGGCTTTTCGGCCAGCTGCAGCAGGATGCGCAGTGCGTTGTCGACGGACTCGATCGGGTATTGCGGTACGGGCCTTCCCGAGTCGTCCCCGTCCCGATCGACTGCCATGCTCAGCATGGTAACCGACCCGGACGGGGACGAACGGCGACCGTCGCGCGCGGCGAACCGGTGGCCCACATCAACTCGAGAGCCCACCGTCGACGACGAGATTCTGCCCGGTGATGTACGACGCCGCCTCCCCGGCGAGGAACACCGCGGCAGCGGCGACCTCGGCGGGCCGGCCCTGGCGGCCCAGGGGCACGGTGGTTCGCACGAGTTCGTCGAGTTCGGACTGCCCGCCGAGCTCGTTGATGACCGGACCGTTGAACGCGGTGTCGGTCCACCCCGGGGACACCGCGTTGACGCGGATCCCGTGCGGTGCGAACTCATGGGCGAGGCTGCGCGTGAAGGCGAGGACGCCGCCTTTGGACGCCGAGTAGCCGGTGACCCCGGCGGTCCCCTTGATGCCGGCGACCGACGCGACGTTGACGATCGCGCCGTTGTCGGCGCCCTTGAGCAACTCGAGCCCGTACTTCGCCAGCAGAAAGCACGATCGCACGTTCACCGCGAGCTGCGCATCCCAGTCGGAGACGTCGGCGAGGTCGACCCGTGCGGCCCGCTGGATGCCGGCCACATTGACGATGGCGTCGAGCCGGCCGTGCTGCCGGGCGATCTCGGCGAACAGGCCGCGCACGGCGGATTCGTCGGAGACATCGCAGACCGATGGGTGGAAGCGGTCGACCGGTGCGGTCTCGACGATGTCGACACCGACCACCGTGGCACCCTCGTTCAGCAGCGCCGCCACACAGGCGCTGCCGATGCCGGATGCGGCACCGGTGACCACCGCCACCCGCTCGGCCATGTGCTCAGCCACTCACGGCCCCGGTGGTCTCCCGCACGGAGTTCGCGGCTGCGGTGGCGACCTGCAGATCCTGTTCATAATGGCCGCCGCTCACACCGATTGCGCCGATCACCTCACCGGACATCACGATGGGCAAGCCTCCGTCGAACGTGACCACACGGTCCATACCTGCCATTCCTGACGCCATCTTCGGATCACCGGACGAATACTCGAACCATTGTGCCGGGGTGAAGCCGGTGGCGACCACCGTGTAGGCCTTGTCCGTGGCGACCTGCAGGCTGCTGAGGCCGGCGCCATCCATGCGGGCGGAGGCCTTCACATGGCCGGCGTCGTCGAGCACGACGATCGAGAATGCTCCCTCGATGCAGTGGGCTTCGGCCGCGGCCGCGTCGATCAGTCGCAGGGCCAGCGACATCGAGATCGAGCGCTTGGTGACGAAGTCAGTTGTCTGGTCGGGCATTGTTGCTCCTTAACTCGTTGGGTGACGGTGGTTCTCATGGGCTCGCGGTGGCCGCCGCGGACTCGACGGTGGGCTGATAGATCTCGCCGCGCTCGACGACACGCTCGAGCATGTCGAGGTAGGGGAGATCGGCACCGGGGTTGTACGTGCGCGCCTCCTGGCCGGGATAGCCGATGCGCGCGCGGATCTCGGGGTTGAGGAAGTACGCACCGGCGGTGAGCGTCCCAACTGCGCCGACAAGTTCTGGTGCGAGTGCCTGGAGGCGTTCGAACACTGCCGGTGCAGGCATGGCCGGTTCGGCGTCGGCGAATGCCGCCAAGACCTCCCGCAACGGTGCCAGCAGGTCTGGGCGTGCGGTGAGGGCGTCATCGATCCACCGGCCGGGAACGTCGGCACCCGAGGCCGACGGGCGATCGCCGTAGGAAGGGATCAGCGCATCCGCGACGATCGCGAAGGTCTCCCGATCGGCTTGCGACAGATCGGCACTGTAGTACTGCTGGGTCGCTTGATTGCTCATGCGGGCACCGCCTGTTGTGTGCGGGATGCGATGAGGCGCTCGACGTTGCGCAGCGCCAGGCTCGCGATGGTTGCGGTCGGGTTGGACGACGAGGAGGTCACGAAGATGCTGCTGTCGAAGATGAACAGGTTGTCCACGTCGTGACTGCGACCCCACTTGTCGACGACCGACGACGACGGGTCGTCGCCCATCCGGGCGGTGCCCATGATGTGCCAGCCGGCGTCGCGCATCAGGATCGGCTCGGAGTGTTCGAGCGCACCGGATGCGGCCATGGCCTCCTTGAGTCGTTCGGCGTTGAACTCGAGGTTGCGGTGGGTGTTGTCGTCGAGCCGGTAGTGGATCTCCGGTGCCGGCAGTCCGCTGTCGTCGAAGACGGTGGACGACAGTTCGACGCGGTTGGAGTCCATGGGCAGGTCTTCCACCTCGGCGGACCATTCGACCGTGTGGCCGAAGGTCCGGTCCAGGGAACGGTGGAAGTTGTCGCCCCAGGCCGCCTCCACCGTGGAGTTGGCGTACCCGGCGCGCAGGCCGAGCGGGCCGCCGCTCGGCATGATCTGCCACTTCGCGCCGCGACGGAAGCCGCGCGATGGATCGGATTCGAAGAACTCCATCGAGACCACCGACTGTCCGGCCGGGCCCAGCCAGCTCTCGAGCGGGTCCTCGTAGATCGCGGTAGCGATCACCAGCGGATGCATCATGAGGCGTCGGCCGACGAGTCCGGAGCTGTTCGCCAGTCCGTCGGGAAAGCGTTTGGACGACGAGATCTTGAGCAGCCGCGGCGTGCCGATACCGTTGGCGCACACGATGACCACGTCGGCCGTCGTGTGCCGTTCGGTGCCGCTGCGGTCGACCCACGCCGCACCGGTGGCCAGACCGCGGTCATTCACGGTGACCTCACGGACCCGAGCCCCGGTGATGAGCTCGGCACCCGCTTTGACGGCGTCGGGCCAGTGCGTGAGGTCGAAGGATCCCTTCGCGCCCTCCGGACAGCCGGTCAGGCACGTGCCGCGGCGGACGCACGCGTTCTGGTGGCGCCACGGCTTGGAGGCAATGGAGTTCGCGGCCGGCCACCAGTGCCAGCCCATCGCGTCCAGACCCTGCGCGGCCTTCATTCCGATCCGACCGATCGGCAATGGTGGCAGCGGGTAGGTCAGCGAATCCGGGTAGGCCGGGTCGCCGTCGAGGCCCGAGACGCCGATCTCGTCGGCGATCCGGTTGTAGAAGGGCAGCAGTTCCTCCCACGACAGCGGCCAGTCATCACCGACACCGTCGAGGGTGCGCGTGCGGAAGTCCGACGGTACGAACGGCGCCCAGTGGCCAGCGTAGATGACGGTGCCACCGCCGACACCGTTGTACATCAACGGGTTCATGTCGGAGTCCGAGGCGTCGATCGGGTAGTCGCCCGGGCGTCGACGGACATTGGGGTTGGGGTGCCAGTCGCGCTGCGCGGTGAGTTCCCACTCGGGCGTGGCGCCGCGGAACTCCGAGCGCTGCGCCCAATCGCCTTGTTCGAGACACACCACGGAGAATCCCGCCTGCGCAAGTTCTTTGGTCGCCACTGCGCCCGACGGTCCGGCACCGACCACGAGGACGTCGTAGTGATCGCGTTGTGGTGTCGAGGGGTGCGGCGAGGATGTTCCGCTGACTTCTATCGGAATGGAATCCGGCATGGAGGTAGTCCTTTCAGGGCTGGACTGGACTGGGCTGGAGGAATTGTCGTCCGGGGTGACGTGACTCGTCCGACTTGGGGACCGGAGCTACATCTGTGATATGTGCCATAGTCTCCCAGTCAGATTCCCTTTCTGTCAAGCAGATTCGATGTCCTTTCTCGGGGGTATCTGCTGACGTCGGGTGCGCGGGCGAAGTACCGTTGGCATCGTGGACATACAACTTGCGCAACGTCTTTCGGTGGCCTTGCTGCCGATGGCGCGTCTCATTCGTACGGCAGTGCGGGCGGCTCCGCCGCTGCCGGTGGTTCCCTACGCGCAGGTCGAGGTGCTCAGAGTGGTCCAGGATCGTCCCGGCATCTCGGTCGGTGGCGTCGCCGAGATGCTCCAGTTGGCCCCGAACACGGTGTCGACCCTTGTGAAGGCGCTTGTGTCAGCGGGTCTCGTGGATCAACAGGCGGTTGCCGGCCGTGGTCGGACCACCACCCTTTCCCTCACACGAAAAGCAGAGGAGATGATCGAGATCTGGGACCGTCGGCGAGCCGAGATCCTGGGAGATGTGCTGGATTCGATGTCACCTGCTGCCGTACAACAGATTTCCGATGCACTACCGCATCTGCTGGAGCTCCAGCAGGCGTTGGAGGAGAAGATCGCCGACCTGCGTGGATGATTCGAGGGTCGTGAATCACGTTGACTCCTTTCGTGTGACGATCACACCGCCGCCGTGACCGCCGCTGTGGGCGTGGCAGTCGAAGTCGCGACGATGTGGTCGATCGCCTGTTTGGAGAAAGTCATTGCTCGGGCCAGGGAGTACCCGGCCTGATAGCCGGCGCCGTAGTCGACGAACGCCGCGCAGTTGCCCGAGGCGTACAACCCGTCGATCGGCACACCGCGAGCGGTGAGGACGCGAGCACTCGTGTCGGTCATCAACCCGGCAGAGGACAGGCCGCTCGGCTTGAGTTCCACCGCGTAGAAGGGGCCTTCTCCGACGGTCCCCAGATTGGGGTTCGAGCTGGTCAAATCGCCGGTGTAGTACTGCGCCCACGGTGCCTCGCCGCGCTGGTAGTCCTCGTCGACTCCGGTTTCGGCAAACGTGTTGAGGCGCTGTACCGACGCGACGAGGTTGTCGGCATCCACCCCGATGCTGTGCGCCAGTTCCTCGAGTGTGTCCGCCCGGGTGACCCAGTCGGGGACGTGGCCCACCTCGAATCCGCCGAAGGAGTACTTCGAGGTGTATTGGCTGTCGAAGACGAGATAGCACGGCAGGTTGGTGTAGCGATGCGCCCAGACGTCGAAGTCGCGGAGCGCGTCGAGGATGCTCTGGAAGTACGACTCGTCGGCGAAGCGGTGTCCCTCGCCGTTGACCACCAGCGTGTGCGGCTTGGACAGTTCTTGGATTCCGGCCAGGCGCAGGAAGGGGCGACCGTTCTCCTCGGATGCCGGCATCGGGAAGCCGAGGAACAGTGCCATGTGGCGCCGGATCACGTGCAGGCCGGCGCCGAGCTCGGTCGCCATCATCAGCGGATCGCCGGTGAGTGTCTCGGGGAACATGCTCTCCCAGCCGGTGACGTCCTCGAACCGGTTGATCAACTCGGGATTGGATTCGTAGCCGCCACCGGCGAGCACGACGCCGCGCCGCGCCCGATACAGGGTCGTGTCTCCCTCGGCGCCGGCATCGGCACCGATCACCCGTCCGGTGTCGTCACGAACGAGGCCGGTCACCGGGGTGTCGAGCAGGATCGGAACGCCGCGATCGAGCAGCAACTTGATGAAGTTGGCGGCCAGGCCGGCGCCGAAGCCGCGCAGGTTCTGCGCGCGGCGCTCGGCCATCGTCGCCGCGTCGTAGTTGCGGGCGTTGCCGATCCCGCCCCAGGCGATCGCCTCCTCGAAGGTGACGCCCATCGGCAGCTCCGGCGAGACATCGACCTTGTCCTTCCAATCGCCGAGATCGTCGGTGGAGATGAGGGCGGTCTCCACCATGCGGCCCTCGGCGCGCGACCCGGGCGCGTGGCCGTGGTAGTGGTCGGGCAGGCCGCGGACCAGCTGAAACGGCACGCCGAGTCGGTGGAAGTACTCGAGTGCCCGCGGGCCCTCGTCGATGTACACCTGCTGCTGGGCGGGCACCTCGTACCCGGCGCCGAGGTGGCGCATGTAGGCGACGACATCGTCCATGTCGTCGTCGATCCCGGCCTCCCGCTGCAGGTGGGTGCCGCCCAGCCACAGCCCGCCGTAGGAATAGGTGGTGCCGCCGCCGGCCTTGGAGCCCTTCTCCAACACCACCACGCTGAGTCCCTCGGCATGCGCAGCCAGCGCCGCAGACGCGCCGGCCATGCCCGATCCGATGACGACGACATCGAATTCTTCGACCTGTGTCACTACAACCTCCATCACGCTGCATTCTCGATCACACGAAGTAATATCTGTGTCAGACATTACACGTGGATTTCAATCTGTCCAGTGGATACTGTCTCTGCAGAGCGAAAGATGGGAGATCGGGATGGCACTCACTGACGTCGTCCGTCCGCGCGTGGGGCTCATCCTCCCCAGCGCGCAGGTCGTCACAGAACCACTGTTCAACCGCGTGAACGGGGATCGATGGGACTTTGTCGCGGCTCGTGTCCTGTTGACCGGCGCCGGGTCGGCGGATCTGCGGGAGATGGAGCTGCAGGTGCCCCGGGCGGCCGCCGAGCTGGCGACCGCGCGGATCGATGTGCTCGTCAGCTGCTGCACTGCGTCCGGTGCGCTGATGGGGTATGAGCGAGACACCGCCGAGTGCCGGGCGCTGGCGCAGATCACCGGCGCCCCGGTGACGTCGACGATGCTGTCCATCGTCGAGAACCTCCGCGCGTTGGATGCGAGGTCACTCGTGGTGGTGACGCCCTACCTGCACGAGCTCGGCGCGGTCGAGCATCGCTATCTGGCCGACAACGGTTTCGACGTCGTGGCGTCACATGACGGCGAGATCGACGACCCCTACCTGATGTCGACCGATTCCGTTTCCGGGATCGTCGAACGCGCGGTCGGCATCTGGGATGACAGTGCCGACGCGATGCTGCTGAGCTGTATGAACTGGCCTGCGTTCCACGCCATCGAGGCCATTGCGGACGCGATCTCGGCGCCGGTCGTCACCTCGCATTCGGCAACGCTGTGGAATGTGGAGCGACTGCTGGTCGAGGCGCGCGCGCTGCGGGGAGCCTAGCGCTCGCCGCCGGCCACAACGCGCTCGCGCACAGCTTCCCGATCCCCGAGTACATCGGCGACAAACTCCTCTGCAGCGGGGCCCAATGCCTCGTGGAGACCGACGAACAGGCGGTGGGCCTCGTCGCCCACCCAGGGTGAGGGGCACAGGACTTCGGGCAGGAGTGGGTCGCTGTAAGGGAAGTGCCGATACGCCGAGATGAGCAGCGTCCGGGCCGTCAGCGCGGCCGGACCGTCCAGCGTCTCGGCGGTGTCGGCGACCGGCCGGAACTCCGCGAGGAAGGCGTCGTACTCGGCGGCCAGTGCGGCCAGATCCCAACACCGTTGCGCCAGTTCGCGGTCCTGCTCGACGCCGTCGGACAGACACCGCAGGATCTCGACCCGTCCCGGGGACATGACGGCGCTGATCCGGTGGGCATCGTCGCGCCGGTCGCCCGGGGCGAACCACGTCGAGGTCGTCAGCGCCCCGAAGCCGTGCCAGAGAAGGTCTTTGCGGAGCTGGTCGCGTTCCTGACGCTCCTCCTCGGACAGCTGATAGATCACCATCGTCCAGGTGTTGGTCCACTCCGACATCGGTGTGGCGAAAATGCGTTCGCGACCTTCGTCGAGCACGTCCAGCATGGCCGGGGTCAGTTGGTAGATGGTCTCGCGGCCCTCGCGATGGCTGGTGAACCATCCGTCGCGACGCAGGCGTGACATGGTCACCCGCACTGTGGCCGGCGCGATGTCGAAGACGCCGAGCAGCGTGGTCAGGTGCCCGAGGCGCACCTGCGCGCCGGGACTGTACCGCAGGTAGTCACCGAAGAGATCGAGGATGATCCGCCGGGGCTTGGGAGGTGGACTGGTCACCATTGCGATGACGTTACTGGCTGTGCGAGAGCTGGGTCGCGATGTCCTCGCGCAGTGCCTTCTTGTCGAGCTTGCCGACCTTGGTGGTGGGAATGCTCGATACGATCTGCAGTCGTTCGGGCAACTTGTATTTGGCGATCCCGAGCCCGGTCAGGTGGTCGCGGACCTCATCGAGGTCGAATGACCGGCCTTCCTGCGGCACCAGGTAGAGACATACTCGTTCGCCCAAGGCGGGATCGGGCATCGCCACCGCGGCGGTGAGTTCGACCCCGGGCAGACGATAGACCAGACTCTCGATCTCCTCGGCGGAGATCTTCTCGCCGGCACGGTTGATCATGTCCTTGTCGCGGCCGTGCACGACGAGGTTGCCGTCGGGTCGTCTCACCACCACATCTCCGCTGCCGTACCAGCCACCGTCGAGGAAGGACCGGGCATTGTGCTCGGGCGCGTTGTAGTAGCCACGCGGTGTGTAGGGCCCGCGTGTGTAGAGCGCACCGGGCTCACCGTCGGGGACGTCGGCCCCGGCGGGGTCGAGGATGCGGATCTCGTCGGCGTCGCAGACCGGCCGCCCCTGGGTGGTGCAGATGACGTCGGTGGGATCGTCGAGCCGGGTGGCGTTGATCAGCCCCTCGGCCATCCCGAACACCTGCTGGAGCGTGCAGTGCAGGACGCTGCCGACACGGGCGGCGTACTCGTCGGGCAGGCGGGAGCCGCCCACCTGCAGGACTCGCAGGCTCTCGAGTTGGTTACCGCCGGTACGTGCCTGGTTCTCGATCCACTGTTGCGCGACCGCCGGAACCGCGGCGGAGATCGTGACGCCCTCGGCGGCGATGGTCGTGAACGCGCGCACCGGTTCCGGACTGGGCAACATCACCGTCTTGGCGCCGGCGAGCAGTGCACCGAGGATTCCGGGGCAGGCCAACGGGAAGTTGTGGCCCGCCGGCAGTGCCACGAGGTAGATGTCGTTCTCGTCGAGTTCGGCGACGGCAGTGGTCGCCCGGATATTGCACACATAGTCGTTGTGGGTGCGCGTGATGAGTTTCGGCAGTCCGGTGGTGCCGCCGGAGATGAGGAAGCAGGCGGGCGCGTCGGGGTCGGGATTCCACTCATCGACCCGACGACGCAAGAGCTGTCGCTCGGTACCGTCGTCGGGAAGTGCCAGGATCTCGTCGAGGTTCACCGCACCGTGGCGGGGAGTCCCCGACACGAGGACGACGTCCAGGTCGGCCAGCTCGGCGACGAGCTCGTGCGCGAGCGCCTGATGGTCGAAGTCGCGCAACACATCCGGTACCGCGATTCCGCGGCTCTCCGAGAGCGAGGCCAGATGGGTGAGTTCGTAGCGGCGGTGTGACGGCAGCGCCATCACCGGGATGACGCCGGCCCGGAAGCATGCCAGGGTGAGTGCGACGAACTGCCAGCCGTTGGCGAGTTGGACGAGTAGCCGGTCATCGGGCTCGAAACCGAGGTCGCGCAGTCGGGCCGCTGCCGCATCGGCGCGGTCGGCGAGTTCGGCGTAGCTCATGCGGACGTCGCCGTCGACGAGCGCTTCGCGATCGGGGTACTCGTCGGCGACCGCGGAGATCATCTCGCCCAGGGTGCGATCTTCCCAATATCCTTTGGCGCGATAGTCGGCGGCGATGTCTGCGGGCCAGGTGACAACGCCCGTGCTGGTGGAGTGGCTCATCGGTCATCGCTCCTTGGTGGCGAGGGTGTCGGTCAGGACGACGGCATCGAGGGCGATCAGGCCGTCTGCGGTCGCCCGGAGTGGGTTGATCTCCACGTCCGATATCGATGGGTGGGCGTGCACCAGACGTCCCAGGGTATCGAGGACGTCTGTCAGCTGGTCGCGATCGACCGGAACCCCACCACGGTGACCGTCGAGGATGCCGCGTGCGACGAGCCGATCGGGCAGATGCGTCAGCCAGCCGCGGGTGGCGGGCCAGGCCGCCACCGCGACGTCGGCGTAGACCTCGGTCGCGGTGCCGCCCACACCGACCACGACGATGACCCCGAACACCGGGTCGCGTCGGGCGCTGACGATCAGATCGGTTCCGGCCGGGGCCATCTCCTCGATGAGGATCTCCTCGCCGACACCCGCTCGCCGGGCGGCGTCACGGACGTCACCGAAGGCCTCGGCCATCGCCTCGGGGGTGGCGACACCGAGGCGGACGCCGCCGATGTCGCTCTTGTGCAGCACATCGGCCGACGAGATCTTCACCGCGACAGGGCCTGCCATGCCGGAGCGGGCGGCCTGCGCCTGTGCCAGGTCGGTGACCACGCGGCGGGCGGGAGTCGTGATGCCGCAGCGCTCGAGGAGGTCTTTGGCCGCGGTTTCGGTGAGCCCGGTGGCGGGCAGGTCGACGGTCGGGCCGCTCGCACTCGCGACGCCGGCGGGCGCCGACGTGTCGGCGAGCAGGTCACGGAGCGTGGCGTCACGCGCCAGGGCGTCCAGTGCCACCGCGACGGCCTGCGGACCGACCACCAGCGGAATGCCCGCGTCGGCCGCCCGGTGGCGTGCCTTCGCCACGTCGTCGGCGGGACCGTCCACGCCGAGAACGATGGCGGCACCGTTGCGGTGCGCCGACGTCGCGGCCTCCACGAGATCGACGACCGGCTCGGCGAGTGCGTAGACGGCCGTCACGTCGATCTCCGGATCGTCGGCGACGGTGGAGATCACCGCGCCGTATCGCGGGCCGGGCCGCCCGGTGTCGACGGGGTTCGCCTGGTACGTCATCGGCGGCAGCAGCGTCGACAGGGTCTCGATGGTGGACCCGGTGAGTCGGGGAAACCCGACCCCGGTGTCCTGGGCGGCGTCGACGATGGCCAGGCCCGGCCCAGCCTGCGCGGTGACCAACGCGGCCGCGGGCGAGGCGGTGGGCGCGATTCGAGCACGGGACAACACGGTGGCAGCGGTGACCAGGGCATCGACGGTCTCGACGACGACGGCTCCGGCCTGCTCCAGCAGGGCGCGGGTGGTACGCCAGGACGTGGCCAACGCGCCTGTGTGCGACTGTGCGAACTCGCCGATGTCGTTCTTACCGATCACCAATGCCACCACCGGTTTGATTGCCGCGGCACGGCGGACGGCGGCGATCAGCGCGGGACCGTCGGAGATGGTCTCCAGATGTAGCGCGATGACCGTGGTGGCGTCGTCGGCGGCGAGATGGTCGAGCACGTCGGGCGCGGCGACGTCGATGCCGGCGCCGATGCCGACGCCGACGCTCAGGCCGGCCAGTTCTCGGTCGAAGGCGAAGGCCAGGGCGTGATTGAGCCCGCCGCTGGCCGCGACCAGGCCGACGCCGCCGGGGCTCAGGGAGGCGACCCCGGGGACGAAGCTCGCCAGCAGGGCCGCCCGAGGGACGAAGAACCCCGATGTGTTCGGGCCGAGGAGTCTGATGTCGTGCCGTCGGGCGGCGTCGAGTACATCGTCCTGGTGTCCGACGCCCTCGCCCCCCGCCTCGGCGAAACCGCCGGCGCAGATCAGCGCTGCGCCGATCCCGGCCGCGCCGCACTCGTCGAGGACCGCCGCGCAGGCGGGTGCGGGAATGCACAGCACGGCGAGGTCGATCGGACCGGCAGCCGCCGCCTCGGTGACCGAGGTGAACATCTGGTCCCCGCCGCGCGGATTGACCAGGGCGACGTTGCCGTCATAGGGGACGAGGCTCGCCGCCATCGCGCCACCCAGCTTGTCGGGGTCGGCACTGGCGCCGATCACGGCAACGCCGCGAGGGGAGAAGAGGGCCTCGAGGCTCACTGGTCGTCTCCGTTCTCGACGGCGGTCGCGTCGGCGCGTCCGGCGAGGATCATCGTCTCGGCGGCAACGGGATTCGCGACATCGTCGCCGGCCAGCACCACGGTCAGGCCACGGGTCAGCCGTGCCTGTTCGGCCAGCAGTTGACGCGCGAGGATCGGCGGTCCGTCGATGACGACGGCGCCGTCGGAGGGTAGGAGGTCCATCAGGTCGTCGACATCGGCGGCGACGGCGTCGGCCGACACCTCGATGCACGGCGTGATGGCCGATGCGCCATGTCGGTCGTGCAGCGTCGCGACACCGGCCGTCACCGTCATCTCCAGCATCCGGCCGGCGAGGTCGACGCCGGCGATCTCGATGGGCGTGTCCACGGCGCTCGTGCCGTGCCGTCGCTGCCAGTCGTCGCGCACCTCGGTCGCGAGCTGCGGATCGCGTTGGGCGATCTTGTCGATACCGATGCTGCGGGAGAAGAAGTGGAAGGCGAAGGTGGTCGGTGCCAGCGACCGTTGATACAGGCCGAAATGCTCCCACCACGAAAGGCTCGGTACCGCGGCGGTCTGGACCTTGTTCACCGGGATGCGGGCGTTGGCGACGTAGTCCGACAATGCGATGTCGACGTCCTTCTCGCTCTTGGAGACCGCGGTGAGCTGGGCGGCGAGTTCGATGGCATCCTCCATGGCCATCTTCGTTCCCGAGCCCACCGAGAAGTGGGCGGTATGGACCGCATCGCCGAGCAGGACCACGTTGTCGCGGCCCCAGTTCTCGGTGCGGCGGGTGCGGAAGTTTCCCCACCGTGAGTTGTTCCCGACCAGTTCTGCACCCTGCAGATCGTCGCGGAAGACCCACTCCAAGTAGTGCTGTGTGTACTCGTCGGATGGTCCCGGCGGTTGCGACACGTCGAATGTGTCCAGGTCGGCGCGCGCGAATGTGTCCTCGTCGGTCTCGACGATGAATGTGCTCAGCTCGTCGCTGATCGGATACGCGTGCGCCGCGAAGTTGCCCGGGCCGGTCACGCGGTGGATGAAGGTCAGGCCGTCGAAGAGGTGCGTGGTCGCGAACCAGATGAACTTCGCTGTGGCGGTCTCGATCGAATGACCAAGAGGTGCTTGCGCTTCCAGTTGCTGCCGGGTTGTCGAATTGGTGCCGTCGGCGCCGACGACCAGATCGTAGGATGCGCGCAGTTCGTGCAGTGGTGGTGCGGCGGTCGCGTAGCGCACGTCGGCGCCGGCGGATTCGGCGCTCTGCTGAAGTCGCCGCAGCAGTGCCTTGCGGTGGATCGCCGACATCCCGTTGCCCGAGAATCCGTGCCGCTCACCCTTGCTCCAGACCTCGATGCGGTCCCAGTGGGTGCCCGCCTCGGTCAGTGCCGACCGCAGGGTCGAATCGGCCTCGTCGATCTTGCGCAGCGTCGCATCGGAGAACACGACGCCGAAGCCGAAGACGTCCTCCTTGCGGTTGCGTTCGAAGACGGTGACCTCTGCCTGTGGGATCGATTGTGCGATCAGGGAAGCCAGGAGAAGCCCACCGGGGCCGGCGCCGACGATCGCGATTCGGGACAACGAAGCGCTCATAGGGGAGACGGTAGCCCGGTCACACGTAATGTGCAACGAATTTCTGGTGACCGTCTTGAAATCGTTGCACATAGGGTGCAGGCTGGAGGTATGACCGCGCACGATGTAGCGAACCCAGTGAAGCTGACGGCCGTCGCCGCCCCCGACCAGCCGGAGGTGACTCCCGCCCTCGAGGAGCTCTACCGCGGTTTCGAGCGTGAACTGCTCGTGCCGCTGTGGACCGAGATCGGTGATCTCATGCCGAGCAGTCCACGGTCGCGGGCTGTGCCGCATCTGTGGCGATGGCGCAACCTGATTGAGCTGGCGGCACGTGCCGGCGATCTGGTCGCGGTGGGCCGCGGCGGTGAGCGCCGTGCGATCGCGCTGGCCAATCCGTCGCTGGGTGGACGGCCGTTCGCGACGCCCACCCTGTGGGCGGCGATCCAGTATCTGATGCCGGGGGAGGACGCACCCGAGCACCGGCACACCCAGCACGCGTTCCGCTTCATCGTCGAGGGGTCGGGCGTGTGGACCGTCGTCGGTGGCGACCCGGTGCCGATGAACCGCGGCGACTTCCTGCCGCAGGCCGGCTGGAACTGGCACGCCCACCACAACGCGACCGAGCAGCCGATGGCGTGGATCGACGGCCTCGATATCCCGTTCCAGTACGCGAACGAGGCCCAGTTCTTCGAGTTCGGCCGCGACGAGATCTCTGATGCCGAGCGCATCACGCCGGAATACTCGCGCTCCGAGCGGCTGTGGGGGCGGCCCGGTCTGCGGCCGGTCTCCGCGACGGGGGCGTCGGCCGGCAGCCCGTTGCTGGCCTACAAGTGGGTGCACACCGACGCGGCCCTCGACGACCAGCTTGCGCTCGAACGCGAAGGCTACGGCGGGACTGTGGAACCCGGGCACGCTGCCGTGCGCTACACCAACCCGGCCACCGGTGGCGATGTGCTGCCCACCATCCGCACCGAGTTCCATCGGGTTGCGCGTGGGGTCGAGACGGCGCCGGTGCGTGAGACGGGTTCGTCGGTCTATCAGGTGTTCGACGGGTCGGGCACCGTCACCGTCGGGGAGACCTCCTGGACGGTCGCGCGCGGCGATCTCTTCGTCGTGCCGTCGTGGCAGCCGTTTTCCGCTCGATCCGAAGCAGGACAGTCCGATTCCGACTCGGGCGCGCTCGACCTGTTCCGCTTCTGCGATGCACCCATCTTCGAAGCACTCCACCTCGACCGGTCAGAGAGGACCACGTAAATGAAGCTCGCCACCATCCGCACCGCCGACGGCACCCGAGCGGTCAAGCTCGACGGAGACCGTCTGCTCGATGTGGGGTACCCCGACCTGGGCGCCCTGCTGGCCGATCCAGAGGGACTTGCGGCCGCAACGGCGGTCGGCGCGGACGCCACCGCCTATGACGCTGCCGCAGCGGATTTCGCGCCTGTCGTGCCCCATCCCAGCAAGGTGATCTGCGTCGGCCACAACTACACCAACCACATCAAGGAGATGGGGCGGGACCTGCCGTCCTATCCGACGCTGTTTCCCAAGTTCGCCGACAGTCTGATCGGCGCCAACGACGATGTCGCCCGACCCGAGGAGACCGATGCCCTCGACTGGGAGGTCGAGCTGGTCATCGTGATCGGGTCCGACGTGCGGCGCGCGACCGACGAGCAGGCCGAGGCGGCCATCGCCGGATTCACCGTGATGAACGATATCTCGGTGCGCGACTGGCAGTTCCGGACCATCGAGTGGACGCAAGGCAAGATCTGGGACTCGTCCACGCCGGTCGGCCCGTACCTCACCACGCCCGACGAGGTCGGCGGCGTGCGTCCGGCGCTGCAGGTGACCACCACCGTCGACGGCGAGGTGATGCAGGACGACAACACCGGCACCCTGCTGTTCGATCCGGTGGCGTTGGTCAAGTACGTCTCGACGGTGATCCGGTTACGGCCGGGTGACCTCATCGCCACGGGCACCCCCGCCGGTGTCGGCCACGCCCGCGACCCGAAGGTCTATCTGGACGGTGGTCAACAGGTGGTGGTCACCGTCGAGGGGCTGGGTTCGTGCGTCAACACGATCGTCAAGGGCGGCTGAGGATGTCGCGCACGTTCGACGACGCGTATCGCTGGATGCGTGACGGGACCGACCTGTTCCTCGACGTCGCCGGTTCATTCGATGACGCAGCGCTGGCAGAGCCCAGCCTGCTACCGGGCTGGACCCGCGGGATGGTGCTCTCGCATGTCGCGGCGAACGCCGACGCGATCAGGAACCTGGTGACCTGGGCGGCGACAGGTGAGGAAACGCCGATGTATGCCTCGCCGGAGATCCGCACCGAAGGGATCGAGCGTGGGCGGCACATGGCGGCTGACGCGCTGCTGTCCTGGTTGTGCGACTCGGCCAAGGCGCTCGACGTCGACATGGCCGCTTTGGCCGACGAGCAGTGGCAGCGGGAGGTAGTCACCGCTCAGGGCCGCACGGTTCGGGCGACCGAAACGGCGTGGATGCGGACCCGCGAAGTCTACGTGCATGTCGTGGACCTCGACGGAGGCGTCGTTTTCGGGGATCTGCCCGCCGACTTTCTGGCCGCGTTGGTCGACGACATCCGTGCGAAGCGGGGGATGACGGACGACGACCTCGTCACGGTCGGTGAGCTGTCACAGACCGCCGCGTGGTTGGCTGGACGTCCGCACGATCTCCGCAGTGCCCGGGAGATCGGACCGTGGCTCTGACAGGCGAGGCCCGCGATACGCCGAGCTGGTATCACGCCGCGAGTCGGGGCCTACTGGACCGAGTCCCGCTGTGCTGTCGCGCGACTTGGGTGTCAGCGCTCGTTGCAACCTAGTGTCCCGCACCGGAAATTCGTTGATGATTTCGACGTCCAGGCGGCGCCTCGCTTCGTTGGCGTTGTCGCAGGTACATCCAGTACCTGCTCCTCCGCCGCCTCGCGATGCATCCACCTGGACCGCCGAACTCATGAAACGAATTTCCGGCGCGGGACGCTAGTGAACCTCGACGGGCTGTGCTCTGTCCTCGACGCGAACTCACCCAACCTGCTCGGCGACGGTGAGTTTTCCGTCGCCGGCGTAGTCGTAGCGCCGGGTGACTCCGCCGCCTTCGACCAAGATCGTTGCGAGCGTGGCACGTCCGGGCGGGACCACGCGGGCGGTCACCTGCCCAGCCGTCGCCTCGTCGAGGATGCCGATGAGCGCGTCTTCCAGATCTGGGTGGACGACGCCGGTGTCACCCTCGACGCGGTCGTCGAGCAGCGTCACCGCGAGGCCGCGCTCGCGGGCGCGCCACACGGCGTCACGCACACGAGGGGAATGCCAGCCCTGCGCTCGAAGGCCGTCGCGCAGATCGGCTTCCACCAGTCGGGCGCGGGTGACCTCGGTGTCGGTGAACTCGTGGTCGTCGGCGACCAGCCGCAGGATCGGACGCGCGGTGCGGTCCAGGTGGGCGACCTGCCTGTCGTTCTCCTCGCTCTCGGCCTGCGCGGCAGCATCGTCGACCGCGCGCTGGACCGCCTCCTCCCGCAGGACCCTGATGCGGGTGGCCATGGGGCGCAACATCACCACGAACAGGGTCGCCAAGATCATGGTGGGATAGATCCAGGTGGTGAAGAAGATGCCGCTAAGAAAGCCGCGATCGCGGCTATCGGACCAGATGCCGGCGGACAGGCTCATCAGCAGCGTCCCGGCCCAGGCGACGACGGGTCGTCCACGCAGGGCGAGGAGAACCAGGATCGCGGCGGCGGCGATCAACGGCGGCTGGCACTGGACGATGTCGAGTGTCTCTGTGGGAATCGACCACCAACTCAACGCGGTTGCGACCAGCATCACGGCCACCACGGCGATGCCGGTCGGCAGCGGATACTTCTCCCCGGGCGCCCGGACCACGGCGACCGCGAGTGCGCTGAGGATGAGGAACGCGATGGTGACACCGGTCCACGGCCAGACGCCACGCATCTCGAGTCCGGCGCCGATGGTGACCACGACGTAGACGAACCCGAGGTGGGCGAGGGCGAGGATGACGGTCCGCGAACGGATTCCGAAGATGTCGGTGATGGGTGCGGGAGGCGGGGCGTCATTCAGCGGCATCGCGCACCCACTCCACATGGACTGTCGTGCCGCGGCCCGGAGAGCTGGTGACCGTCGACCGTCCACCCGGGAGAACGGCCATGCGCCGGTCGATGCCGGTGGCCAAGCCGAGCCGTTCAGGGGCCACGTCGAGCGGATCGAAACCGCGCCCGTCGTCGACGACCGTGATCGACACGCAGTGATCGCCGAGGTCGCAGGTCACGGCGCAGCTCGATCCGACGCCGCCGTGGCGACGCCAGTTTCGGACCGCCTCGTTCATCGCATCGATCATGCTAGTCGCGACCGCTGCCGGGTACACGGTCTCGGTGTCCGCGGCGGTCTGGATGTTGCAGGTGAGTTCGTCGTCGATGAATTCGACTGCGGCGCGGATGTGTTGCGCGAAGTCGTCGGCCCCGATCTCTGCCGGCAGCGAGTTGCCGGCGGCCCGGGTGTCGAGTTCGTCGAGCGCGGACACGGCTTGCGCTGTCACCGAGGGTTCTTGCCGGCCGGGTCGGATGGTCAGCAGGATCGCCATCACCTTGTCGTGGATCAGGCCGGCGAACCGGGCCCGAACCTCTTCCTGCGCCGACGATGCCGCCGACGCCGCCGCGCCACGAACAGCGGCTTCCTCCTCGTCGTCGAGCACTTCGGCGGTGCGTCGCGTCACCACGGTGATCGACAGGAAGACGCAGATCAGCGCGACGGTGAGTAGAGCGTTGAGGTACGACTCCCAGTTGAACTGCCCGTAGAGGCCGAATTGGTTTGCGGTGTACGCCAACAGAGTCGAACCCAGGACGTGGAGGAACGCCCACCGATGATGACCCGACATGGACAGCAAAAGGCCGGGGACGCCGATGAATTGGATCAGCCAGATCGCCCACCGCGAACCGTCCGGTGCGAGTTCGCCATTGGACGCGACGAACCACAGCAGAACGGCGACGTTCACCGAAACGCACGACAGGATGCCGAACTCGGTCAGCCGATTCAGCCCCGGCCGGTAGGTGGAGATCGCCACCGCCACAGCGGGCCCGGCCACCAGCAGCACACTCAGCGGCGGCCACCAGGCTGCGGTCAGGTCCGCGCGGTCGATGATCACCGGCGTCAGCACCGCTGTGATGACGAGCAGCCCGACCGCTATGAACCGGGCGACGATGCGCTGCACCCGGACGAGGCCGGAGGTGTCCGGCGGTCCGGCCAGGGCCGTGCGCCAGCCCGGCTGCTCGGATCGGGACCCGTCTGGCGACCGGGTGGCGGTCGCTGTGGTCGTGTCGAGAGTTCGGGTCACGTCGTGCACCCCTCCGTTCCGACGTTCGAGCTGTGTCCGAACCGCCGTGGAACGGACCGGGCCGGCGCGCCGTCACCTGCCGGGTGCGGGCCGCTGTGTCAAAGGGCCGCAAGGTCCGTTGCGGTATCGATCGACACTAGCGGCTGCCCGGCGGCCCGGCAGAAGTGCGACGGTCCGCCGCAGGTTACCCAACCGAAGCCGTAGGCAAACAATCGGTGACAGTCGGTGCCGATCCGTCCCGCTCGACGTCAGCTGGACGGCATCAGGTTGTGCACGAACCGGATCTTCTCCAGAACCGCCGGCGGCAGCACGAAAGGGTAGAGGTCGGGATGACCCATCGACCGGTTGATCTGGTTGAGCGCCCAGGTCAGCGGTAGCCACCACTCGTTGAGCTGTTCGAACCCGACGTCGCCCGGCAGCACGCTCTCCAGGGTGGACCCTGCGGGAGCCATGGCGAACGCGGCGGCGGTGTCGAGGGTGTCGCGGATGTGCAGATAATGCGCGAAGGTCTCGGCGAAGTCCTCGGCCGGGTGCATCGTCGCGTAGGAGGACACGTAGTTCTGGGTCCAGCCCTCCGGTGCGCCCTCGGAGTAGTGGCGGTCCAGCGCCGCCTGGTAGTCGTCGTCGGGGTTGCCGAACAGCTCCTCGAACTGTGGGCGGACATCGTCGACGATCAGCACGAGCTGGTAGTAGTGCCCGATCTCGTGCCGGAAATGCCCGAGCAGCGTCCGATACGGCTCCTCGAGCTGGACGCGTAGCTGCTCGCGGTGCACGTCGTCGCCCTCGGCGAGGTCAAGAGTGATCAACCCGTTGTCGTGGCCGGTGATGACCGACTGCTCCGAACTCGACAGCAGGTCGAAGGCCAAGCCGGTCTCGGGGTTCTCGTCGCGGCCGATGATCGGCAGGCCCAGCTCGTCGAGTTCCAGGACGAGTCGCCGCTTGGCGGTTTCGGCGCGGCCGTACTCGGCGCGCGCGTCCACGTCGGTCTCTGGTGGCAGGGTCCGGGTGAGTAGGCACGACTCACACAGCGTCGGTGTGCCGGTCCACCGCACCAGCCAGTTGCACTGTGCCACTTCGGTGTTCTCGCAGCGCTCCACGAGCGTCCCGTTGATCTCCGCCTTGCCTTCCGCGTCGACGTTGTAGATTGTGCGCGTCGCCAGCCAGAAGCCGAGAGCCTTCTTGCAATTGAGGCATTTGCTGTTCTCGAAGGACAGACGCTGTCCGCAGTTGTGGCACAGGAAGTCGCGCATGGGGTGGTCGCTTTCTCGCGGCGGGGCTATGAGGAGTTTCTACCCGAGAAAGTGGGGTGGCAAACGCGTGACGAGGGGAGTGGGGCGTATCGGACATCGATACGCCCCACTCACGGAAACGGTCAGGCGGGCAGTGCGTCGCGGCTGGTTTCGCGGACGGTCAACAGCGTCAGCGCACCGATCACGCACACCCCGACCACCCAGTAGGCGGGGGACATGCTGCTTCCGGTTGTCTCCACCAACTGGGCGGCGACGTACGGAGCCGTGCCGCCCGCCGCGATGGTGCCGATGTTGAAGCCGAGCGAGACGCCCGTGTACCGGGTGGTGCGGGGGAACAACTCGGTGAACAGCGGGAATGCGGGGACCTGAACGACACCGTTGAGCGTCATGTACACGAAGTAGACGAGACCGACGACGACGATGCTGCCCGTGGCGCCCAGGATCATGAAGGCGGGCAACGCGATCACGATGAACGCCAGGTAACCGAAGAGCAGGACCGGTCTGCGCCCGAAACGGTCGGTCATCATGCCACTGATCGGGAATGTCGCACATGCCAGCGCGATGCAGATCGCCGACGTCCAGTACACCGCGTCTTTCGAGAAGCCCAGGTCATTGATCAGATAGACGGAGAAGTAGGTGAGGCCGATGTAACCGGACCCGTTCATGGCGATGGCGATGCCGATGACCTTGAGGACCGACGTCGGATTGTTGCGGACCACGTCGAACAGCGGGCTCTTGACGACCTCGTGCTTTTCGGCCATCTCCTCGAACTCGGGGGTGTCCTCCAGCTTCAACCGCACCCGCAGGCACACGTAGGCGAGGGGCAGCGCCAGCAGGAACGGAATGCGCCAACCCCAGGACTCCATCTGCTCGTCGGTGGTGAGCAGGGCGATGAGGCCGACGACCGCGGCCGCGACGGCGAACCCGAGGGTGGAGCCGACCGGGGTGAACGACCCGAAGAACCCACGACGCTTGGGCGGTGCGGATTCGGCGATGTAGGTCGCTGCGCCCCCGACCTCGCCGCCGGCCGAGAACCCTTGTGCCAGTCGGACCATCACCAGCAGGATCGGCGCAAGCACCCCGACCGATGAGTGCGTCGGCAGAAGGCCGAGGATGCCGCATGCGATGCCCATGCACACGACGGTCGCGACCAGTGCCGACCGACGACCCTTTCGGTCACCGAGGCGACCGAAGAAGATGCCGCCCAGCGGGCGGGCGACGTAGGCGACGCCGAAGACGGCCAGCGTCGCCAGGATCGACACCCCGGGGCTGTCGGAAGGGAAGAACAGCGGCGCGATGATGACGGCGAGGAACCCGTAGACCGCGAAGTCGTAATACTCGATCAGGGTGCCGACACCGCCGGCGATCGCCGCGCGCCGAGCCATCTCCGGGGACCGGGAGGGCGGCGTCGGGCCGGTGGCATCGGGTCCGTCGGCGGCGCCCGCCGGGCGGATGGGGCGTTCCACGTTGGTCATTGTGTCAGTCCTTGCTGTGCGGGTGAGTGTTCGGCGAGCAGGAGCTCGTACGATCCGCCGGCCTCGATGATGGCGACGGTTCGGGGATTGGGTGGGTGGCCGACGAGGTCGGTGCCGCCTGCGGAGCGCAGACGCGCCTCGCGCCAGTCGAGCGAGATCGGTTCGTTGAGCGTGACCGCCGACGACACCCCGGGGATGGTGATCAGCGGCATGCCGTTGAACGTCTCGCCGCGCCAGAAGCCCGGGGAGAACGACTCGGCGACGATCGCGGTGATACCGGCGTTGCGTAGCGCGACCATCGGCGGATAGTGCGGATGCCCGTAGCCGAAGTTGCGTCCGCCGACGATGATGTCGCCGGGGCCGACCCGGTCGACGAAAGTCGGGTCGTAGGCCTGCATACACACCGAGCGCAGATGGTCGGGGTCGTAGGACTTGATGTTCGAGACGCCGACGACGAGGTCGATGTCGAAATCGTCGCCGAAGATCCAGGCGACCCGTCCGTCGATGATGTCGGGTGGGGGCGGGTAGGCGCTCATCGGGCCGCTCCCGCGTGCTGCGCCGCGACGGACTCCACGATGGTTCCGGTCACGGCGCTGGCCGCGACGGTGTACGGGGAACCCATGTAGATGTTGGCGTCCGGGCTGCCCATCCGTCCCGAGATGTTGAGGACGCCGGTCGAGATGCAGTTCTCACCGGGCTGCAACGGCTGCTGATAGCCGAAGCAGAAGTCACAGCTCGAGATCGCGATCTTGGCGCCGGCTCCGCGTAGGACGTCGAGGATGCCCTCGTCTTCGGCCTGCTGCAACACTTTTCGAGATGTCGGCACCACGTTGAGTTCGACGGTGGGGGCGACGGTCTGGCCGTCGAGCACCAGCGCCGCCGCGCGCAGATCCTCGATCCGACCACTGGCGCAGGAACCGATGAACGCCCGGGTGATGGGAGTCCCGGCGAGTTCGTCGACGGTGGCCGTGTTCGGTCCGCGGGCCGACCCGGGTCGGACGACCCGTGGCACCAGGGTGCTCAGGTCGATTTCGTAGCGGGCCGCGTACTGGGCGTCGGCGTCGGGGTAGACCGGTTCGAAGTCGCGGCGGGCGACATTGCGCGCGTAGGCCATCGACATCTCGTCGGGCTCGAAGATCGCCGACACCGCGCCGCTGAACATCGCCATGCCGCACAGTCCTTGTCGGTGGTCGATCTTCATCGATGCGGCACCGGGTCCGCCGAACTCCATCACCTGATGCGCGCAGCCGTCGGCGCCGACCATCTCGATGATGGTGTGGACGAGGTCGCGGCTGTCGACGCCGTCGGGGAACTCGCCGACGAGGTCGAAACGGGTCGTCGCGGGGATGTCGACGTAGACCTGGCCGGTCACCCACGCCTCGATGAGGTCGCGTCGGATACCCCAACCCAGCGCGTTGAACGCGCCGACGCCACTGATGTGGCCGTCGAAATGCACCAGGAAGTCGCCGGGAATGGCGAGCCCGAGTTCGGCGGTCAGCTGATGGCCGATGCCCTGGCCTTCGTGCAGTTCGATCCCGTAGAACTCGCACCAGTCGCGGGTCACCTGGTGGACCTCGTCCTCGCGCTCGTTGTTCTTGGTGAGCATGTGGTCGATGAACACGACATAGCGGCTCGGGTCGTCGAGCTCGGTGATGCCGAAGTCGTCGCGCATCTGCCGGAACATCACGTCGGTGTAGCCGGGGAAGTCGTAGGCGATCATGCGGGCCGGGCGGACCGCATGATTCTCGCCGGCGCGTACACCGTCTTGGTCGGTGGCGCGGGTGAGGATCTTCTCGGTGATGGTCTGTCCCATGCCGCTCACCGGGTCCGCTCGGCAGGCAGGTACTTGCGCTGCATGGCTTCGACGTCGGAGAAGCCGATCATGTCGACGAACTCGTGGTGCGGCAGCGCATCGTTGCTGACCTGGGCCGGTGGTTCGCCGGAAGCCAGGCGGCGCAGGGCCTGCTGCATCGCGCCCGTTGCGGCCATCAGGATCTGCGTCGGCAGCAGCGCGAGCCGGACGCCGATCTGGTCGAGCACCTCGGGGGTGAAGTCGCGTTCGGTCCAGGTCGACGCAGTGAGGGTCGCCATCAGCGGCACGCCCACCTCGGAGTGGCAGCGTTCCCACTCCTCGACGGAGGTGAAGGTCTTGGTGACCGGCATGATCATGTCCGCCCCGGCCTCGACGTAGGCCTGCGCGCGGGCGATCGCCTCGTCGCCGCGGGCGTCGGTGCGGGCGATGAGCAGCACCTCGTCCGGGATCGAGTCGCGCACGGCGCGGATCTTGCCGGTGGCCTCGGCGACGGTGATGAGGTCGACCGGGTCTCCGACGCAGATCGGACACGACTTGGGCGACACCTGGTCCTCCATGAACATGCCCTGGACCCCGGCCTCGACGAACTTCGTCGCGGTCCGGGCGGCGTTGACGGCGTTGCCGTAGCCGGTGTCGATGTCGGCGACCAGCGGCAGGTCGGATGCCGCGTGAATGGTGCGGACCGCGTCGAGGTTCTCACTCATCGTGTAGAGCTCGGCGTCCGGCAGCCCGAGCCCTGCCGAGATGGCAAACCCGGATGCGCACAGCGCGCGGAAGCCGGCCTGGTCGGCGAGGCGAGCGGTGAGCCCGTCCCAGACTCCGGGCGCGTAGACGAGTCCCTGCGAGGTGAGGTCCTTGAGTGAGGGTGCACTCATGTGATGTACTCCGTTCCGTAATGCGGAATGCATTTCGCATCTCGATACGAACGGTAAGGTGGGCTGGATCACATGTCAAGCCATCGCCGTTCAGGAGGGTTCGTAAGATGTCGATACCGATCGCTCGCCGACACGGAAGTGGGAGACCGTCTGTGGCTACACCTGTTGAGCCCGCTGGTTCGTCGAACAGGGAGGTCGTCGGTGCCGTCCTGAAGGCGTGCTCGCTACTCGAGCACTTCGGTGCCGACCGGCCGACGTGGACCCTGAACGAGCTGACGACCGTCAGCGGGATGAACAAGACGACGGTGCATCGCCTCATGGCGACCCTGATCCACGCCGGCTGGGTCGACCGCACCGACGAGGGCGCGTACCGGATCGGGCTCCGGGTCTTCGAGATCGGGTCGTCGGCGCTCGAGGAACTCGACATCCGTTCCGCGGCCAGGGCCTATATGAGTGATCTGGCCGAGGCTTTCGGGGACACCGCCTACTTGATGGTGCCCGCCGAGCAGGGTGCGGTGTGTATCGATCGGGTCGAGGGGCACAACACCCTGGTGGTCGCGGGAATCAACGTGGGGACCGTGATCCCGTACCACGCGGCGGCGGGCCCGACAGTGATGCTGGCGAACTCGGACAAGTTGCGCGACAGGTGGATTCGAGAGGGGCTGACCGCATTTACCGATCGCACCCTGGTCGACGTCGGCGCGTTGCGCGAGCATCTGGATGCAGTGCGACGCAACGGCTACTCGGTCAGCAACGCCGACTACCTGGACGGGGTCGCGGCGGTGGCGGCGCCGATCTTCGACCGCACGGGAACGTTGATCGCATCGATCAGCATCGGCGGTCGGGTGGAGGCGTTCCAGGGGGACGATCTGTCGGCGAAGATCGAGCGGGTCCGGGATGCGGCTGCGCGGATTTCGACGGTGGTGCAGGCGATTCCGGAGTGAGGGCAGCGCGACGCGGCTTGCTCACCGGGCAAAGCGGGCCCGCAGCCCCCGCCGGTCGACCTTCCCGGGCCCCCTGGTGGGTAGCGCGTCGAGTGCGATGACGTCCCGCGGTGCGGCATAACGGCCCAGGCGTTCGGTGACCGCACCTCTGATGCGGTCCCCGTCGAGCGGCGCTGAGTCGCGGTTGACCACGAACGCGACCACCTTCTCGCCGAGCCGTTCATCGGGGAGCCCGACGACGGCGCATTCCCGGACCGCCGGGTCGTCGAGGATCACGGCCTCCACCACCTGCGGCACAATCGTCAGTCCGCCCGAGGTGATCGCCTCGTCGGCCCGACCGACTATCGACAGCACACCGTCGTCGTCGACGGCGCCCAGGTCGTCGGTGCGAAACCAACCAGGTTCGGCGAACGCCGGATGGTCGGGGCGGTTGCGGTAACCGTGCGCGATCATCGGCCCGCCCAGGATGACGCGGCCGACACCCTCGGGGTTCGGGTCGTCGATACGGATGCGCACGCCGTTCAGCGGAACGCCGTCGTAGACGCAGCCGCCGGCGGTTTCGCTCATGCCGTAGGTGCGGATGATCGGAATGCCCGCGTCGACTGCTCGGCGCAGCAGTGCGGGCGGGGTCGCGGCTCCGCCGACCAGTAGGCCGTCTGTGGCGGCGAGACTCGCGGTCGCACTGGGGGAGTCGAGGACCTTGATGAGTTGGGTCGGCACGAGTGAGGTGTAGCGGCGCGTTCCGTCGAGGGTGTCGAGGGCGCGGGCGAAGGCGTCGGGATCGAAACCGTCGGTGACGTCGAGGACGGCAGGTGTGTGGCCGGATGCCAACGCCCGCAAGAGAACCTGAAGTCCGGCGATGTGATGTGGCGCGAGGGCGAGGAGCCAGTTGCCCGGTCCGCCGAGGCGTTCGGTGGTTGCCTGCGCGGACGCGGCGAGGGTGGTTGGCGTGTGTTGGGCGCCCTTGGGTGTCCCGGTGGTGCCGGAGGTCGAGATGACGAGGGAGATGTCGTCGCCGATCGGTTCGTCGACGGCGAGGGCGTCGCGCAGCAGCGCGGTCTCGCGGGGGTCGTCGGGGACCGGGACGTAGGCGGCGGAACCGTCGAGGATCGCCAACAGCTCCGCGCGGCGGTCGAGGACGTCGGGCCGAGCGGGGAGGTGGAGGGCGTGCAGCAGCGGACTCAGTGGTCTTCCCCGGGGGTGGTGGGTTCTGTCGGCGCGAAACCGGGTTCCGTCGGCGAAAAAATGGGTTCTGTCGGCGCGAAACGGGGTTCTGTCGGCGCGGGCACGCACCCATCGTAGGCCGCGGTCAACGGTGAGATTCTTCTCTAACGAGCGTTAACCCGGGTCTGGTGGCCCGAAGTGCCGCTGTGGAAGAATCCGACCATGACTGCGATGAAGCTTGGCATGCCGATCAACTACGCGGGAGACTTCCGCGAGACCATCAACAACCTCGTCGACTACGAATCGGTCGGGGTGGAGCGGATCGTCGTGCCCGAGGCCTACAGCTTCGACGCGGTCAGCCAGCTGGGGTACATCGCCGCCAAGACCGAGAAGATGGAACTGCAGACCGGCATCCTGCCGATGTACTCGCGCACCCCCACCAACCTCGCGATGACCGCCGCCGGCCTCGACTACATCAGCGACGGCCGGATGGTGCTCGGCATCGGCGCGTCCGGCCCGCAGGTCATCGAGGGTTTCCACGGCGTCAAGTACGACTACCCGGTCGGACGGGCCCGCGAGCACGCCGAGATCTGCCGGATGGTGTGGCGCCGCGACAAGCTCGACTACCAGGGCAAGCACTACACCCTGCCGCTCGACGAGGAGCACGGCGGCTCCGGTCTCGGCAAGGCCCTGAAGATCATCAACCACCCCACCCGTGAGCGCATCCCGATGCTGCTCGCCGCGATCGGCCCGAAGAACACCGAACTGGCCGCCGAGCTGTTCGAGGAGTTCCAGCCGATCCTGTTCCATCCCGAGCAGATCGACGCCGCCTTCGGTGAGTCGCTGCGCGCGGGCAAGGCCAAGCGCGATCCGTCGCTCGGTGAACTCGGCATCGTCGTGCAGGCCACCGCCCGCATCTCCGACGACGCGCAGGAGATCGAGAACGCCAAGACCCTCGTGCGGCACCACGCCGCCCTCTACATCGGTGGCATGGGCGCGCGCGGCAAGAACTTCTACAACACCCTCGCCCAGCGCTACGGCTACGTCGAGGAGGCCAAGCTCATCCAGGACCTCTACCTGGACGGCAAGAAGCAGGAGGCCGCCGAGGCGGTGCCCGCCGATCTGGTCGACTCGATGTCGCTGATCGGTTCGCGTTCGGAGGTCGAGGAGCGGGCGGCCGCGTTCCGGTCCGCCGGGGTCACCTGTCTGTTGGCGTCGTCGGTGGCGGGCACGCACAAGGAGCGGGTCGCCGACATGGAGGTGTTGCGGGGGATCGTCGGGGGCTGAGACGCCGCTGGTCACCCGTGCAGGGTTGGGGTGCGCTCAGTAGTAATACGGAAACGCTTCCCAATCCGGGCTGCGCTTCTCCAGGAACGCATCCCGACCTTCCACCGCCTCGTCGGTCATGTAGGCCAGTCGGGTGGCCTCGCCGGCGAACACCTGCTGGCCCATGAGGCCGTCGTCGGTGAGGTTGAACGCGAATTTCAGCATGCGCTGTGCGGTGGGGGACTTGCCGTTGATCTTGCGGGCCCACTCGATGGCCGTGTTCTCCAGGTCGGCGTGTGCGACAACACGATTGACCGCACCCATCTGGTGCATTGTGTCGGCGTCGTAGGCCTCGCCGAGGAAGAAGATCTCGCGGGCGTACTTCTGGCCGACCTGCTTGGCGAGGTAGGCGCTGCCGTAGCCGGCGTCGAAGGAGCCGACGTCGGCGTCGGTCTGCTTGAAGCGGGCGTGTTCGCGGGAGGCGAGGGTGAGGTCGCAGACGACGTGCAGCGAATGCCCACCGCCCGCGGCCCAGCCGTTGACCACGGCGATGACGACCTTGGGCATGGTGCGGATCAGCCGCTGGACCTCCAGGATGTGCAGGCGACCGCCCTCGGCCTTGACCCGCGCCTCGTCGACGCCCTCGACGCCGGCCGCGGTCACATCGGAGTCGTGGTCGGTGGCGTACTGGTATCCCGACCGCCCGCGGATGCGCTGATCGCCGCCGCTGCAGAACGCCCAGCCGCCGTCCTTGGGGCTCGGACCGTTGCCGGTGAGCAGCACGGTCCCGACGTCGGGGGAGCGGCGGGCGTGGTCGAAGGTGCGGTACAGCTCGTCGACGGTGTGCGGGCGGAACGCGTTGCGGATCTCCGGCCGGTCGAACGCGATGCGCACGATGCCGTTCTCCCGACCCTGGCCGACGTGCCGGTGGTAGGTGATGTCGGTGAGGTCGTCGAACCCGGCGACGGGCGCCCACTGGGACGGATCGAACGGTTTGTCGGTGGCCGCGGCGTCGGGTGCACTCATGGGACCGAGCCTAGTTCCAGGGTCAGCTCACCCGGTTCGCGGCCAGCACCGACAGCAATTCGTAGCCGACATGGGCGGCGGCGATGCCGGTGATCTCGGCGTGGTCGTAGGCGGGGGCGACCTCCACGATGTCCGCGCCGACGATGTCGAGGCCGACCAGGCCGCGCAGGGTGTTGAGCAGTTCCCGCGACGTCATGCCGCCGGCTTCCGGGGTTCCGGTCCCGGGTGCGTGCGCGGGGTCGAGCACGTCGATGTCGATGGAGAGGTAGACCGGTCCGCCGGCCATCCGGCGGTGGATGCGCTCGATGATGCTGCGGACCCCGTCGAATTGGTAGTCGTCGGACCGCACGATCTGGAAGCCGAGTACGCCGTCGGCCTCGAGGTCGGCCTTGCCGTAGAGCGGGCCGCGGATGCCGACGTGCATCGACCGTTCCATGTCGATCAGGCCCTCTTCGCTGGCCCGGCGGAACGGGGTGCCGTGGGTGAACGGCGCGCCGAAGTAGGTGTCCCAGGTGTCGAGGTGGGCGTCGAAGTGCAGCACGGCGATCTTGCCGCGCTCCTTGTGCACGGCACGCAGCAGCGGCAGCGCGAGGGTGTGGTCGCCGCCGAGGGTGAGCAGCCGGGCGCCATCAGAGGTGAGGTCGGTGGCGGCGTGCTCGACGGTCGCCAAGGCTTCGACGATGTCGAACGGGTTGACCGCGATGTCACCGGCGTCGGCGACCTGCTGGACGTCGAACGGCGCGACGTCGAGCGCCGGGTTGTAGGGCCGCAGCAGCTTCGACGAGGCACGGATGTGGCCGGGACCGAAGCGTGCGCCGGGCCGGTAGCTGACGCCGCTGTCAAACGGGATGCCGATGATCTTCACCGCGGCCGACGGCACCTCGTCGAGCCGCGGCAGCCGCGCGAAGGTCGACGGTTCGGTGTAGCGGGGGGTGGTGCTCGCATCGAGCGGCCCGCGGATCAGGTGAGCGGTCATGGTGTCAGTCCTTGTAATCGGGGGCGACGCGCTCGACGAGCCGGAGCATCGCCTGCCAGGCCAGATCGAGTCCGACGTCGTCGGTGTAGTCGTCGCCGGCGTCCTCGCCGTTGAGCTGCTGCGCGGTGTGCTCGGCGATCCGCTCCTCGGGCAGCCGGACCGCACCGGCGCGGGTGGCGGCGACCTGGATCTCGCAGGCCTTGTTGAGGTAGAACATCCGCAGGAAGGCCCGACCGGGTGTCTCGCCGACGGTGAGCAGACCGTGATTGCGCAGGATCAGCGAATTGTGGTCACCGATGTCGTCGACGATTCGTTTCTGCTCGTCGAGGTTGAGCGCCACACCCTCGTAGTCGTGGTAGCCGACCCGATTGTGGAATTCCATCGAGATCTGGTTGAGCGGCAGCAGCCCGGTCTCCGACGCCGCGACGGCACAGCCGGCGAGGGTGTGCGTGTGCAGGATGCACTGGGCGTCATGGCGTTCGCGGTGGATGGCGCTGTGAATGACGAAGCCCGCGGGATTGACCACGGCGTCGGTCTCGCCGACGACGTTGCCGTCGAGGTCGATGCGCACCAGGTTCGACGCGGTGATCTCCTCGAACAGCAGGCCGTACGGGTTGATGAGGAAGTGGTCGTCGGGGCCGGGGATGCGCACGGAGATGTGGGTGAAGATGAGGTCGGTCATCTTGTAGTGCGCGACGAGCCGGTAGACGGCAGCGAGTTCGCACCGCAGTTGTGCCTCGTCGGGTGTTCGTGATGTGTATGCTGCCATCAGTAACCGACCTTGCGTGCGACGAGTTGCTGGAACGCGGCGGTGATCTGGTCCCAGTGGGTGACCAGGTTGGTGCGGTCCGAGCCGGGTGAGCGCCGGCCCTTCTGCAGCCGGTGCAGGATCGGCATGTCCTGCTCGTTGACCTCGAAGAGGATGTCGGTCAGGCTCTTTCGCGCCGGACTGTACTTTTCCGCGGTCGCGGTTTCGTCGACGAAGATGGCCATGTGTTCGACGGTGCGGTCGGGTGCCACGGCGTCGTAGCCGATCACCTGGAACCAGTCGGCCTCGAGAAACAGCAGTGCGTTGGGGAACACGCAGAAGATGTCCTGGCTCTCGGTGCGGTCGGCCGGTACGTCACCGAGAAACGGCAGGGACTCTTCGGTTTTCGCGGCCTTGCCGGCCGCCCCGCGCGGGTAGGTGCCGCCGACGATGTGATCGGCGAGCCACACGTCGTCGACGTCGAGTGACGCACTGACCGGTCCGACCTGCGGATGGATGAACGGCAGGTGATAGAAGTCGAGGAAGTTCTCCACCACCAGTTTCCAGTTGACCCCGATGTCGAACTCGCGTTCGTCGGCGAGCTGGATGCGGCTGAAGTCGACGTGATCCCAGCGGGAGATGATCGGCGCGAGCATCTGCTCGAAGTCCTCTGCGGCAGCGGCGTCGTCGAGTTCGGCGGACAGGTTGACGAACACCATGCCCGCCCACACGTGCGAGGTCACCGGCAGCAGACCGAGGTCGTCGGCGGCGTCAGGCAGTCCACGGGAACGTTCCCGCTTGAAATACGGTGTGGCGTGAAGGCTTCCGTCGAGGTTGTACGACCAGCAGTGGTAGGCGCACTGGATGCGGCGGCGCACCTTGGCCGGCTCCTCGAGCATCACCATCCCGCGGTGGCGGCACGAGTTGTGGAAGACGCGGATCTCCTCGTCACTGCCGCGGACGATCAGTAGCGGCTTTCCGCCGACGGTGACCGGATGCACCTGCCCGGCCTCCTCCACCCAGTGGGCGAACCCGGCCCACACCCAGCCCGAGGAGAAGATCCGCTCTTGCTCCAGGTCGAACTCGGCCTGTCCGACGTAGGCGCGCGCCGGGATGATCGCGCGCTGGCTGCTGTCGGTCTGCAAGGGTCCGTCGATGATCCGGTTGCCGGCGTCGTTGACGTGGGAGTCGGGCACCTGTGCGAGAGGTGCGGCGTCGCTGATGGTCATCGTTGCTCCTGGAGTTCTGAGGTGGCGGCGCGGAAGGCCTGCGCCGCCCAGTCTTTGAGGGTGAGGGCCTCGGTCCAGCGGTCGGACAGTTCGTTGCCCGCGAGGTCGGTGATGGCGTACGGGCGGGTGCCGAGCTCGGTGCAGAACACCACGTCGTCGCTGGGATGGCGGGCGGCGATGGACCGGAATCCGGCCTCCCACCAGCCGCGGAAGCGCTTCTCCCAGACCGCGCCGGCGGGTGTGCCCAGCGGGATCTGCACCTGTCCGCGGGTGGCGATTCGGCCCTGCAGCGACCCGCAGCGGCCGAGTACGGCGGCGATGAGCGCTTCGTGCTCGGGAGTCGGATCGTCGGGGAGTTCGTTGGCGCACACGAAGTGCGAGAGATCGCCGGCGAGTTCGATGCGCGGATCGAGGTGTTCGATCAAGAGTGCGGTGAACCGCAGATCGTTGGTGACGGTGTTGCGGTGGGTCTCCACCTGCATCGTGATCCCGGCCTGCCGGCACGTCTCGTACCAGTCGCGCAGCGTGGCGGCCAGTGGCACCGGATCGAAGCCGTAGATCTGCGCGCACACCACCATCCGGTCGGCGCCGATGCGGTGTGCGTAGTCGATGGCCGCCGACAGCGCGGCGCGGTCGCCGACGAAGGCGAACACCATTCGTCGCAGCGCGGTGCCGCGGAGCAGGGGTGCCAGGTCGTCGGCGGCGGGGGCCTGACGTGCACCGAGATCGACCGCGATACCGGCGAACCCGGCGTCGTCGATCCTCGCGATCTGCTCGGCGAGGGTCCAGGGCGCATCCGTGGACGGCAGATCTTCCATCGCCCAGAGGGATTGGTAGACGGTCAGCATGAAAGGGCCGCCACATCGTTGATCGGATGTTCCGGGCGGCCGCCTGTGCGCCAGGCGATGACGTTGCGCGCCTGCGCCGTCACGTAGCCCGCTGCGGTGGTGTCGGACAGGTAAGCGACGTGCGGGGTGGTCAGGACGTCCGGATGCCGCAGCAGCGGGTCGTCGGCGGGTGGCGGTTCGGCGTCGAACACGTCGAGGGCGGCGCCGGCGAGCCGGTGGTCGTCGAGCGCGGCCAGTAGGGCGACGTCGTCGATGAGGGCGCCGCGGGCGACGTTGACGAGGTAGGCGTCGTCACGCATCCGCGCGAGCACCGAACCGTCGATAATAAGGCGGGTGTCGTCGGTCAGCGGTAGGTGCAGGGACACCACATCGGATTGCTCGATCACGGTCCAGAAGTCGGTGAGCTCGACGCCGCTGATCGCGGGTTTGTCGCTGCGGGAACCGGAGTCATACGCGAGAACTCGGCCCACCGCGGGGGCGGCGAGCGCGGCGTACGTGCGCCCGGTGCTGCCCAGCCCGAGCACCCCGACGGTCACCTCGGACAGCCGCCGGGGCAGTACGCGCGGCCGCTCGAGCCACCCGTGGTTACTGCCGGACCCGGCGAAGAACGGGAGGCGACGGAGCAGCGCCAGACTCAACGCCCACGCGTGCGCCCCGACCTCCGGCGCGGCCAAGTCGGCGACGGTGCACACCCAGATACCGCGGGCGGTGGCCGCCGCGACGTCGACGTTGTCGTAACCCCGCGACAGCAGAGCGATGACCCGGAGTGTGGGCAGCCGGTCCAGCAGGTCTTCGTCGATCGGCGCGTAGCCGACCAGCAGCGCGGTGGCGCCGGCCGCGGCGTGCGCGATCACCTCGGGGTCGCGGGTCTCGCAGACCTCGACGCGAAAACCGTTGTCGGTCAACAGGTCGACACCGATGCGGGGATCGAGGTCGTCGGTGTCGGTGTAGACGGCGAGCGGACGGTGATCGCTCATCTCGGGGTGCTCACTTCTGTGTTGTCAGTGCAGATGGTTCAGTGCAGGTGGGATAGGAACTGCTGGGTGCGTGGGTGACTCGGATCGTCGAAGAACGTTGCCGGCGGGCCGGACTCGACGATCTGCCCGTCGTCGAACAGGGCGACCTCGTTGGCGACCCGGCGGGCGAACCGGGTCTCGTGGGTGACCACCACCATCGTCATCCCCTCGTCGGCGAGCTGCTCCATCACGTCGAGCACCTCACCGACCAGCTCGGGGTCGAGCGCCGACGTCGGCTCGTCGAACAGCATCACCGACGGATTCATCACCAGCGCACGGGCGATGGCGACGCGCTGCTGCTGGCCGCCGGACAGCTCGCTGGGGTAGTGCTTCATCCGGTGCGCCATGCCCACCCGCTCCAGCATCGCCTCGGCCTGGTCGCGGGCGTCGTGCTTCGACACGCCCGCCACCTCCGTCAACGCCAACGTGACGTTGTGCATCACGTCGAGGTGGGCGAACAGGTTGAACCGCTGGAACACCATGCCGATGTCGCGGCGCTGCTTGGCCAGCTGCGCCTCTCGCAGCGGACGGGTGCTGCCGTCGGTGGCCACGGAGACGCCGAGTTGCTTGCCGTTGAGCAGGATCTCGCCGTCGTCGGCGGGCTCGAGCAGCGCCAGCAGACGCAGGATGGTCGACTTGCCGGACCCGGATGGTCCGAGCAACGCCTTGACCTCGCCCTTGCCGACGGTCAGGTCGACACCTTTGAGGACTTCGGTGTCGCCGTAACTGCGGTGCAGGTTGATCGCCTGCAGGACCGGCTCGGTCATGCCGGGACCTCCTGTGATCGGGGTGCGGTCCGTGAGGTGCTGTTGCCCTTGGAGATCCACTGGTAGCGACGCTCGAGGAAGTACTGCCCGAGCATGGCGATGCTGACGATGACGAGGTAGTAGATCAGTGCGGCCGAATAGTATTCGGCGTAGCGGAACGTGACCGACACCTCCGACTGCGCGGTGGTCAGCAGCTCGCGCAGCGAGATCACCGACGCAAGCGACGTGTACTTCAGCATCGCGATGAACTCGTTGCCGCTCGGCGGGATGGCCACCTTGATCGCCTGTGGCAGCACCACCTTGAACAGCACCTTGTGTGGCGGCAGGCCGAGTGCGCGTGCGGCGATGTGCTGTCCGTCGTCGACGCTGAGCAGTGCCGACCGCAGGATCTCGGCCATGTAGGCGGCCTCGACCACGGCGAACCCGATGAAAGCCGCCAGGAACGGGGTGAACCAGTTGTCCCGGAGTGCCGGGAAGAGCTGAGGTCCGGCGTTCCAGATGATCAGCAGCACCAGCAGGGTGGGGATGGCCCGGAAGAACCAGACGTAGGTCCATCCCACCGAGCGGGCGCCGGGGTTCTTGGCGATCCGCAGCAGCGCGACGACGAAGCCGATGATGGTCGCGGCGATCATCGACACCACGGCCAGCGCCAGCGAGAGCAGTGCCCCACGGAAGAACGTGCCGGAGGTCAGCGCGTCGACGAAGACGTCGAAGTCGAAGGTCATGGTCTACTCGGTGACGATGCTGTTGGGATCGAGGCCGTACTTCTCGGCGAGCTGAGCCAGGGTGCCGTTGTCGTTGAGCTCCTGCAGGCCCTCGGTGACGGCGGGGCTCAGTGGCGACTCCTTGAGGGTGAAGACGCCGAACTTGGTCTCGGCGGGAAACACGCCCGGAATGGACTTCAGTTGGCCGTTCGACTTGCCCACCATGTCGACGACGGCGACGTCGGTCTCGATCAGCGCGTCGGCCTTGCCGTTGGTCACCGCGGCGACAGTTTCTGCGGTCTTCGGGTACGGCTGCACGGTGATGCCGGGCTTGCCTTCGGCCTCGAACTTGGCCGACAGGTCCTTGAGGGTGAGCTCGTTGGAGCCGCCACCCTGCACGGCGACGGTCTTGCCCGAGAGGTCGTCGGCGGTGGTGATGTCGGTGGTCGCGGTCGGCACGATGAGACCCGGGCCGGTGTTCATGAATGGGCTGCCGTCGGCGACCTCGAGACGCTCCGGGCTCAGATACAGTGCCGCCCAGAGGATGTCACAGCGCTTCGCCTGCAGTGCCGGCATCAGGCCGTCGAAAGACGTGTTCTGGAAGCTGATCTCGAGACCCCACAGATCGGCGAGGGCGCGCGCTCCGTCCGGATCGAAACCGACCGGGGTGGACGTGTCGCCGTCGGCGAAGTACTCCATCGGCGGGTACTCCGGATCGGTGCACACCGACAGCTGACCTTCGCGCAGCAGGCCCGCGGGTGCGTCGCCGGATGCCTCGGTGACTTCGCTGCCGCCGCTGCAGGCGGCGAGAGATGTTGCCGCGAACACGGTGGCGGCGATGCTGACCAGAACTCTTCGCATGGTGATCCTCGGACCTCGTCGTGATGGGTGCCGGCCCTGATCGCCGGTCGTTCGAGGGACACATTAGGTCTGCGTAGAATCGTCGTGCAAAATGAGATTGTCAGTTCGACGGCCTGAAACTGCATAAACGTGCGAGGTTCTGTCGATTCTGGCGCTCTACGCTGCTCTGCTCGTCAGAAATCTGCAAAATGACCCAATCGCCCTGGAGAGTGTTCAATTGTTAACTTCTCGTGATGAGACGAGGCACGGCTCGCTCGCGGGTATCGACCTGCAGATCCTCGAAGAACTGAGGGCCGACGGGCGGATCACCGCGAACGATCTGGCGGATCGGGTGGGCGTCTCCCGCACTGCCGCCGCCCGCCGATTGGGTCAGCTCCTGGACGAGGACATCGTCCGGGTGGTCGGCATCGTGCATCCGCTGACCCTGGGCATCCGGTCACTGGCGCATGTCTCCCTGACCGTCGACAAACCGGTGCGGCGCGTCGGCGAAACACTTGGCGCGATGCCCGAGGTGCCGTTCGTGTCGCTCGCCTCGGGGAGCTTTCCGCTCATCGCCGAGGTGCGCGCCCGCGACGACGCCGAGCTGGCCGCCGTGCTCGACCGCGTCCGGTCGGTGGACGGAGTGCTGGCCACCGAGACCCTCTACTACACCAGCCTCGCCGTCGACGTCCTCCGGCCCGCGCAGGCCACCGACGTCGAGATCGATCGGGTGGATGCGAAGATATTGTCGCACTTGCAATTCGACGGCCGAATGCCGTTCACGGCACTCGCCGAGAAGGTCGGGGTGTCCACCGGGACCGCGCGGACCCGGGTACTGCGGATGATCGACAACGGCGTCGTCCGGATCGGGGCCATCGTTCGGACCGGCCGGCGGGAGAGCCGGATCGACGTCGGCGTGGGGATCACGCTGCGCGGCCCGGTGTCGCAGGCCGGTGACCTGCTGGTGGAGATGCCGGAGGTGCGCTTCCTCGCCGAGACCCTCGGCCGCTACGACCTGTTGGCGACCATCGACGCGAACTCGCTGACGGACGCAGTCAGCGTGCTGGACCGTCTCCGGGCGATGCGGTCGGTGCTGCGGATCGACAGCTGGGTCCACCTGGACACGGTCAAGGAGAGCTATCACTACCCGATGGAGGTACGACCATGAACGACACCGGATGGTGGCGCGTGCCCCCCGCGGCCGCGCCCGTGCGGGCGCGAGTGAACGCGCCCACCGCGGGCGACGACACGACACCCGACGTGATGGTGGCCGGTACGTTCGCCGCGGCAGGGCTGGTGACCGGCGGCACAGTGCTGGTGCGCAACTGGCCGGAGGACGTCCCTGCGGCGGAGGCACTTGCGGTCGCGTTCGCCGACATGGGCGGCTACGTCGTGTCGTCGTCGGTCGGCCTGACCGTCACCGGCCGGTCGACGAGCGGCGATGTCGATCCGGTCACGATCGACCTGGCGGATGCTTCCGGGGTCGCTCCGTTGCTACTGGTGGTCGCGAGCCTCGCTGGCGGGGAAAGTCGCTTCGTCGGCCCTATCGACGATCGTGTGCTGGCCGTGGTCGACAACCTGCGCCGGCTCGGCGTCCGAGTCGACGTCGAGGCCGGGCAGGTCACCGTCGTCCCAGGTCAGGCCGCGGCCGGGCGGTGGGAGTCGGCCGGCGACGTCGACGTCGCCCTGGCCGGTCTGGTCGCCGGCCTCGTCGTCGACGGAATCGAGCTCACCGACTGGGCGGTCGTGGAGAACCGGTATCGCGGGCTCACCGGCGAGTGGACCCGCATGCTCAGCGCCGACGAATACCTCGTGCCGGGCAGCGACCGGCTACCTCACGAGTACGTCACGCGTTGACCACGCCCCCACAAATGGTGGCATCCTGGGGTCGTGGCATGGATCATCGCAGCGATCCTCATCACCGTGTGGGTCACGGTGTCGGTGGTGCTCGCCCTGGTGATCGCGCGGGCCGTCCGGCTGCGCGACATCCACGAGAAGCCCCAGCCGGTCCACGACGACTTCGGCCCACCGGGATCACATCGCGACGCGTGAACGGCCGTTCTATACGGTTGATCCATGAGTGACGGTGCCAGCAGTCCGGAAACCACCACCGAGATCGAGGAAGATCCGCACGAAGGCGGGTTCCGCGCACACACCGCCATCACCACCGAACGGGGCGGGCCCCGCTACGGCGAGTTCAGCGAGCAAGTCCGCGCCCTCATGGACAACGTCCGCTACGCATGCCCTCCTCCGGAGGTGGCCGACGAACTGATCGAGCAGCTAGCGGCGATCAACGAGAAGCTCGACGCGACCCGCATCGACGAGTGGCACTCGCCGTCGGGCACCCGCATCGATCTGCCGGCGCGCGGCAACATCACGCTTCCGCCGTTCGAGGTCACCGACGTCAACGACGACGGCGTGTTCGCCACCGTGACGTTCCGCGACTTCCATCTCGGCGGCAACAAGGCGGCGCACGGCGGACACGTGGCGGTCGCGTTCGACGACCTCGGCGGTTACGCCTCAGCGGTCGCCATCCAGGGTGTCTGCCGAACCGCTTATCTCACTGTGCAATACCGCTCGATCACCCCGCTGAACACGCCGCTGCAGGCGCACACGTGGGCCGACCGCGTCGACGGTCGCAAGGTGTTCACCAAAGGTGCGATCTACGACGGTGATCGGCTGTGCGCGGAGATGGACGCGCTGTTCATCAAGCTGAATCCGGGGCAGCAGTAGGGTTTCGGCTGTGCGTCGGGTGCGGCGGGTCTCGATACGCCTCGTCGCAGGCTCCTCGGCTACTCGACCAGCGAAGGAGGAGCCTCGACCAGCGGTTGGGGGACCCCTCGACCAGCGGGTGGGGGCGAGATCGACCAGCGGTTGAGGCGGGGGCCTACGTGAGCTCGACGGCGTCGAGGGTGGCGCCGGCGTCGCGCAGGCGCCGGACCAGGACCTCGCCCATCGCGGCTGCGGGCGTGAGGACGCCGGTCAGCGGGGACAGGCGGTCGCGTTCGAGAGCGAGGGACAGCGCGCTCTCGCCGAGCATCACCGCGGTGGCCTTGTAGCCGGGGTCGCCCTTCATCCGCATCTCCGACCGATACCGGCGGCCGGTGCTGGTCGTCGTATAGGTCTCGGTGATGAACGAGCCCTTCTCACGCGCCTTTTCGCTCGGGCCCTCACCGGGCTTCGGCAGCAGACGGTCGAGCAGCTTGCGGGTGGGGCCGAAGCTCATCGCGCCCAGGAATGCACCCGTGCCAACGGCGACGGCACCCGCCGCGACAGTGGAGACGCCGGGGATCTTGCCGACCGACATGGTCTCGGCGTAGTGGAAGTCCGGGCCGTAGGCGTTGTCGAGCAAGGCGTTGGTGCGCCGCACGATCCGGGTGTTGGAGGCGGCCATGAAGAACGGCGCCAGCGTGCCGCTCATCGACGGATCGACCTTCTTGGCGCTCATCATCGACATGTCGCTCGGTTCGGACTTGATGGCCGGCCGCGGTGTCTCGCCCGGCTTGCCGGACAGCGAATGCGGATTGAGCACAAGCCGCCGCGTCTCCGCATTGCGCGACTCCTCGGCCATCACGCGCACCGAATCGAAAGTGCCACCGGAGATCCCGCCCTTGAACGACTTGACGACGAAGGTGGTGTCGGTGAGCTCGCCGGCCTTGTCGTCGGAGATCTTCTGAAACAGCAGATACACACCGAGATCGGATGGCACGGAATCGAATCCGCACGAGTGGACGATGCGGGCGCCGGTGGCCTGCGCGGTCTCGTGTGCCTTGTTGATGGAGTAGTGGACGAACGGCGCCTCGCCGGTGAGGTCGACGTAGTCGGTGCCGGCGCTCGCCGCGGCGACGACGAGGGCCTCGCCGTAGCGCAGGTAGGGGCCGACGGTGGTGCAGATGACGCGGGTGCGGGCGACCATCGCATCGAGCGAACTCGGCGACGACGCGTCGGCCACGATCAACGGCCAGTCGTGGGCGCGGTCGGGCAGTCGCTTGCGCACCGCGGCGAGTTTGGTCTCCGACCGCCCGGCGAGCGCGACCTTGGTGCCGCGTGGTCCGTGTTCGGCCAGGTAGCGGGCGGTGAGCTCGCCGACGAAACCGGTCGCGCCGAACACGACGACGTCGAACTCGCGGGCATTGGTCGGATTGGCGTCCCCGTTCATGTCCTCGACTCTAGACAGGCTGACGAGGCGGGTCGAGGTCCCCTCGTGGGGCTTGCCCTCACCGACCCAGTCGGCGCGCGAAGGCGCGGGCGGCGAACGGCGCGACGAACAGCATCAACAGCACCCGCAGGATCTGCGCGGCGACGACGAACGCGACGTTGTCGCCCGCCGCGGTGGCCGCCGCGAGCACGGCATAGATCCCGCCCGGCGTGGTGGCCAGATAGCAGTCGAACATCGACTCGCCCGTCCATGCCGACAGCGCCACCCCGAGCAGCGCACACCCGACGCCGATGCCGAGGATCAGCACCAGAGCGGCGGGCAACACGCGACCGATGGCGCGCAGCCGTTCCATGGTGAAGCCCAGACCCGCCTGCCAGCCGATGACCGCGTACGCGACGGTGAGCAGGATCGGCGACACCTCGGCGTCGCCGGCGAGGCCGGTCAGTTCGGCGACCGTGGCCAGCGCCATCGGACCGAGCAGCCCGGCGGCGGGCAACCGGATCAGGCGGCCGAGCGGAATGCCGACACCCAGGCAGACGGCCAGCAACAGCAGGCCCCAGCCCTGGTCGGCGACGGTGGGCGACTCCTCGCGCACCGCTGCGGATTCGGCGTGGAACACCACCGACGCCACCAGCGGGATGCTGATCGTCACCAACGCCACCCGCAGGTACTGGATGACCGCGACCATGCGTTCGTCGCCGCCGAACTCGCGGGTCAGGGCGACCAGCCCGGACGCGCCACCGGCGACGAGTGCCAGGGAGCCGGTCAGCGGGTCGACGAGCCGGTGCAGGCCGAGCAACGCGCCGCCGATGACCGACAGGGCGAGGGTGGCCAACCCGATGACGAGGACCGGGAACCACGACGACCCGAGGCCCGACATCGTCTCGGGGTCGGCCATCGTGCCGATGAACACCCCGAGCACGCCCTGCGCGGCCTGCATGATCGGTCGCGGGATGGCGGGTGGGTCGGGGTCCTCGGGGTCGGGGTCGTCTGAGCGTGCCTGCCTGGTCGTGCGAAGCCTGGGCGGCCCGAACCCGGCGATGGCCAGGATCGCCGCCACGACGAGTCCGGCGAACAACGCCGCGGCGTCCACATCGAGAAGTTCGAGGACGTACGTCGCGGCCGCGGTCAGGAGGGCGAGCGATATCCAACGACGCACTTGGTTGAGGGTATGTGGTGGGCGGTCTCGATACGCCCTCGGCTAGCGCCTCGGGCTACTCGACCAGCGGTATTCGCGCTACGCCCAGGTTCATCGCGGCCATCGGCTTCGGGGTGCCCTTCTGATAGAAGCGTTCGATGCTCTCCACGGTGAGGCCCGAGTCGGCGAGGACGCCCGGGATGTCGCGCGTGAGGTGGCAGCCGCCGGCGACGCGTTTCTGGATCGGCTCGAGCCGACGCTGCCAGCGGCGCACCGATTCGTCGGGGGCGTTGCCGTGCTCGAGGAAATGCAGGGTGCCGCCACTCTTCACCACGCGCTGCACCTCCGACAACGCGGCCGCGAGGTCCGGGATGGTGCACAGCGTGAAGGTGGTGAGCGCATGGTCGAAGGTGTCGTCGTCGAAGGGCAGGCGCTGACCGTCGAGGCCCGCCCGATCGATCGGTACGCGTGAACCCGCGACCCGGTCGGCGGCGATCTTCCATCCGCGATCATTGGGTTCGATGGCCGCGATCCGCGTCACCGTCTCCGGATAGGCGCCGACGTTGAGCCCGGACCCGAATCCGAGTTCGACGACGTCGCCGGACAGGCCTTGGCAGGTGCGTCGGCGCAGTGGTTCGAGCACCGACATTCCGCAGGTGAGGTTGATCAGGTGGGGCAGGATGCGGTCCTCGTAGAAGCCCATGTGTTCATGGTGCGCCTCGGGGCGTGACGAGCACCACTGTCGTTAGGCCGTGCGGATGACATCCGATGTCGTCCTACGCTGGTCCCATGAACCCCTCGACATTGCAGGCCCGCGTCATCGTCGACGAGATGATCCGCTGCGGTGTCACCGAGGCGGTCCTGTGCCCGGGGTCGCGGAACGCGCCGTTGGCGTTCGCACTCCACGCCGCCGATGTCGCGGGCCGACTGCGCCTGCACGTCCGGATCGACGAACGGTCGGCCGGATTCCTCGCACTGGGGCTGGCGGTGTCGTCGGGGCAGCCGGTGCCGATCGTGATGACCAGCGGCACGGCCGTCGCCAACATGAGTCCGGCGGTGTTCGAGGCCAACTATGCGCGCGTCCCGCTGGTGGTGGTCAGCGCCAACCGGCCGTATGAACTGTTGGGGTCGGGGGCGAACCAGACCGTCGAACAGTTCGGCATCTTCGGCACCCAGGTGCGGGCCGCGATCAGCCTCGGCCTCGCCGAGCAGGATCTCGACACCAACAGTCAGTGGCGCTCCGCGGTCGGTCGCGTGCTGGCGGCGGCGCGCGGTGCCCGCACCGGCAACGCGGGCCCGGTGCAGTTCGACATCCCGCTGCGTGAACCGCTCGTCCCCGATCCCGAGGTCGGGCCTGACGACGACCTCGGCACGTTCGCCGGCCGCCCGGGCGGTGTGCCGTGGACCCAGGCTCCCGTCGGCAAGCTCGACGTGCCGCTGCCCATCGACCTGTCGCTCGACACCGTCGTCGTGTCCGGGCACGGCGCCGGTGTGCACCCGGCGCTGGCCGGCATCCCCACGGTCGCGGAACCGACCGCGCCGCATGCCGATACACCACTGCATCCGCTGGCGTTGGATTCGGTTCATCCGCAGCAGGCGATCATCTGCGGACGCCCGACGCTGCACCGCGGGGTGTCGCGGCTGCTGGCCGACCCAGCGGTCACCGTGTACGCCCTGACCACCGGTCCGCGCTGGCCGGATGTCTCCGGCAACGTGTACGCCACCGGGACGCGGGTGGAGCCGACCGGTGAGCCGCGCGAGGAGTGGCTGAAGGAGTGCGCCGACGTTCAGCAGCGGGTGCTCGGCGCCGTCGATGCCGAACTCGACGGTCGGCTCGACGACCCGGCGGCCACCACCGGGCTGCACGTCGCCCGGGTGGTGAGTGCGGCCATGCGGCCGGGCGATCAGCTCGTCGTCGGCGCCAGCAACCCGATCCGCGACGTCGCGCTTGCCGGCCGCGTCACCGACGGTGTGCGGGTGCTGTCCAACCGGGGTGTGGCCGGTATCGACGGCAGCAACTCGACCGCGATCGGTGCGGCGTTGGCGTTGGACCGATCTTCGCCGGGCGCGCACACCATCGCTCTGATGGGCGACCTCACCTTCATCCACGACGCCACCGGACTCGTCATCGGGCCGGGGGAGCCGCGGCCGTCCTGCCTGCGGATCGTGGTGGCCAACGACGACGGCGGCGGCATCTTCGGCCTGCTGGAACAGGGCGACCCGCGCTACAACAGCGGCCCCTACGTCGGCGCCTACGAGCGGGTCTTCGGCACCCCGCATTCGGCCGACCTCGCGTCGCTGTGCGCCGGTTTCCACGTGCCGCACCGGCGCGTGACCATCGGTGAGCTGTCGTCGGTGCTGGCCGAGGACGCGCCCGATGGAGGCGTCGAGGTGGTCGAGGTGATCACCGACCGTGCCCACCTGCGTGCCGTGCATGCGGCGATCGCGGGGCGGGTCGGGTAGGCGACTGCAGGTTCTGGCCGCACTTTCAGGTTCCGGCTTGGACACGGAACTGCGGCCAGAAGCTGGAGGTGCGGCCAGAACGTGGGGGCGGGCGACGCTACGCTGGGCGACGTGAATCCCACTGTCCTGCGCCGCACCCAGTACGTGCTGGTGCTGCTCGGCATGGTCATCTCGACCATGGCGTTGGTGCTGGTCGCGGGATGTCACCGCAACGACGCGCAGATCGACCGGAACATGGCGACCGTGATGGCCGACGTCGTGTCGGCGGACCGGCTGCACGCGGCGGTCAACTTCCAGACCCCCGACGGCGACTTCCACAGTCCCCGGCTCGGGCTGCTGTACCCGACCGAACTGACGCAAGGCCAGCGGATCAGCGTCGAATACGACGCCACCAACCCCGACCTCGCACGACCCGCCGGGCGCAGCTGGACCCTGGCGATCATCCCGGCGTTGTCGATCATCGTGGTCGGCTGGCTGATCGTCGGAGCGGTGATGGTGCTGCTCGCCGAGATCAACCGGCGGCTGAACGCGCGGCGCGCCCGGTCCGACGGTGACAAAGACGAGGCGGATCAGGACGAGACGGATCAGGACGGCACCACCGAGCGTTCCGAACCCGAGACCAGCAACGCCTGATCGTCGTCGAGCATCCGCAGGGTGAATCGGCTGCCGTAGCGCGTCCGCAACTCGTCGACCACCGCGCGGCCGGACACGATGCCGTCGGCGTGCGGCACGATCACCTCGTCGATCCAGCCGAGCCCTGTCGTCGACGTGAGGCCCGGGGCCTCGGCCGGGTCGTCGAGCATCCCGAGCGGTTCGATGTCCGCGCCGACCACGCAGGCCCCGGCGCTGGCGCCGAGGTAGGGGAGACCTGCGCGGACACGGTCGGTGAGCAGTCGGTCGAAGCCGGTGCGGCGCATCGTCGCGAGCAGGTGGAAGACGTTGCCACCCGAGACGAAGAGGGCGTCGACGTCGTCGAGGGAGGTGCCCGTCTCCGCGGCCGACACTGCTTCGATGTCGAAGTCGACGACGTCGAAGCCCTGGTCGAGCAGGGTGGTGCGATCGAGATCGACCCACGCCCGGTCCGGATAAATCGACGACGCGGTCGGGACGAAACCGACACGCGCGGCGGCCGGGCACCGTTCGGCGAGGAAGCCGGGGACCGCACCCAGCCAACGGCTGAGCAGCAGCAATTCGGTCACGTCTGAAGTGTCCCTGACATGCGGTGAAACAGCCGAGGTCGACGCCCGGGCGTGTTCATCCGATCTTCGACATGTCGTCACGTGTTACCACCACCGCGGACAAGCCGCTGCCGGACACTGGCGGCATGCGGGTCGCGATTGTCGCCGAGAGCTTCCTGCCGCAGATGAACGGAGTGGTCAATTCCGTCCTGCGGGTGGTGGACCATCTCGAGAGAACCGGGCATCAGGCGTTCGTCATCGCCCCCGACACCCCGCGCGGCGAGCTTCCCGCGCCTCGGATGGTCGGCCGACGGACCCCGGTACACCTGGTGCCGTCGGTGAACGTGCCGAAGGTGACGTCGCTGCCGATCGGGGTGCCGACCCCCTCGTTGTACCGGGCACTGCGCGACGTCGAGCCCGACGTGGTGCACCTGGCGTCGCCGTTCGTGATCGGAGCGGCCGGCGCCGTCGCCGCCCGCCACCTGGAGATACCGTCGGTCGCCGTGTTCCAGACAGACGTGGCAGGCTTCGCCGCGAGCTACGGCCTGGCGGTGACCTCGAGACTTGCCTGGCGCTACACCCGACGGCTGCACGAGATGTGCGACCGCACTCTCGCGCCGTCGTCGGAAACCATGAAAGACCTTGCCCTGCGCGGTGTTCCGCGACTGTTCCGCTGGGGACGTGGTGTGGACGTCGAGCAGTTCGACCCGGTACACCGCGACCCGCAATTCCGTGCTGCGTGGGGTGCCGAGGATCGGCTGGTGGTTGGTTTCGTCGGCCGTCTGGCACCGGAGAAGCACGTCGAGCGGCTCGCCGCCCTGGCACACGACCCGTCGGTGCAGCTCGTGATCGTCGGCGACGGCCCGGAACGGTCACGGCTCGCGTCGATGATGCCCGGCGCGGTGTTCACCGGGGAACTGCGGGGAGTGTTACTCGCCCGCGCCTACGCCAGCTTCGACGTCTTCGTCCACGCCGGCGAGCACGAGACGTTCTGCCAGACCATCCAGGAGGCGATGGCGTCGGGACTGCCGGTCATCGGACCCGACGCGGGTGGACCGCGGGATCTGGTCGCGCACGTCCGCACCGGCTATCTGCTCGCGCCCGACGAGTTCGCGGATCGGCTGCCGTCGGTGGTCGACGTCCTGCGTGACCCGGCACTGCGCACCGAGATGGGACGCGCCGGCCTGAACGCCGTGCGCGCCCGCACCTGGCCGGCGGTGTGCGATCAGCTCCTCGGCCACTATCGTGCGGTGACCGGGATCGGCGAGGTGCAGACCCTCGCCGGCTGAGTCGCCCCGGTTGAGACGCACAGCGCGATGGGGCTTGGCATCTGCGCGGGCGGTAGCGTGGTCGGCATGGGAACGGGCTCGCAGGATCGCGCAACTCTCGACAAGGATCCGGCCGAGGTCGCGGCGATGTTCGACGGCGTCGCCAAGCGCTACGACCGCACCAACACGGTGCTGTCGTTCGGGCAGGACCGCAGCTGGCGTAAGAAGACCCGCCGCGCGCTCGATCTGCGACCCGGGGACATCGTCCTCGATCTCGCTGCCGGCACCGCGGTGTCGACGGTGGAGCTCGCGACGTCGGGCGCGCACTGTGTGGCCGCCGACTTCTCGCTGGGCATGCTGAAGGCCGGCGCCCACCGCGACGTCCCCAAGGTCGCCGCCGACGCGCTCGCGCTGCCGTTCGCCGACGCATCCTTCGACGCCGCCACCATCTCGTTCGGGCTCCGCAACGTCCACGACGCCCCGAAGGCGTTGGCGGAGTTGCGACGTGTCCTGAAACCCGGCGGGCGACTGGTGATCTGCGAGTTCTCCACGCCTACGCTCCGTCCGTTCCGGACGGTCTACATGGAGTACCTGATGAAGGCCCTGCCCGCGGTCGCGACGAAGGTGTCGAGCAACCCGGCCGCGTATGTGTATCTCGCCGAATCGATCCGGGCCTGGCCGGACCAGCCGCATCTCGCGGCGCTGATCCGGTCGGCGGGCTTCTCGAATGTGGCCTGGCAGAACCTCACCGGCGGGATTGCGGCGATTCATTCGGCCGTGCGGTAGCTGGTCCTCAGCCGAAGAACGTCACGAAGGGCCCCCGACAGGCCCCTTCGTGACGCTCGCAAGCTCGCTCCTCAGGGGGCGGGGTGACGCTCGCAAGCTCGCTCCTCAGGAAGCGGGGGTGTCGCTCGCGACCGACGCCCCATGTGGCACAGGACATCCGGGTGCGAACGTGCCCAGATCCTCGAGTCGATACCCGTTCGGGTAGCCGCGAACCTGAGGTGTCTCGCGGCCGAAGAGCGGTTCGGTCCGCGGTCGCGCGAACAACCGGATGGCGAGGCCCCGCGCCTTGAGGCCACCGCGGGCCAGGACGCGCTCGACGACAGTGGGTTTCGGATAGCCGAAGGCTTCGAGAAGGCGATCGTCCATGAGCGCGAACGACAATCGGCGCACAACCGCCCGCGGCAGGAGGCGATACGGCATGAAGGTGCCGAGCAGATCGAGGGTTGCGTCGGCGACCGCCAGCGACTTGGTGCTGTAGCCGAAGTTGCGCCGCTCGTAGTCCTCGTAGAAACGCTCGAACTCGGCGTACGTCTCGGGGATTCCCTTGATCGCCATGTGTTTTCCGAGGCGGCGGTAGTGATTGGTGAGGCCGGTGACCTCATGCGCGGTCAGCGAGCGCCACTCGTAGGCGTTGACCCACTGCACCGGGCACACCACGAACGTCGACAACACGTAGAGCATGTCGTCGTTGGAGATGTCGTACATCGCGTGCATCTGATTGATGCGGCGGATCCCGGCACGCCCGGCAGGGTTGTCGAATCCGTGCTCGACCGGGGCGTCGAGCAGCAGCACGGTGTCGTCGTAGCGCTTCTGCGTGTTCTCGGTGAACTGCCCGGTGTCGTAGAGCAGCTCGCCGATCGACGGCACCGCGTAGGTGCGGAAGAGGGCGAAACTCAGGGCCTGGGTGATGCCCCAGGGGAATTCCTGGGTGGCGAGCAGCCGTGCGATCGTGACCGGGTCGTCGACGGCGTCGATCTGGTCGATCTCACCCCGAAGGCGGTAGCGCGTGGCGAGCCGATTCTGGATGGAACGCTGGGCGCGGACGGCGGCTGAGGTGGCAACGGACATGGATGGAACATATCACTTTATTTGTTCCAACACCGGGTCGGGGCAGGTCAGCGGAACGGCGGCCGGTCGTCGACGCGCGTGGACACGCGACCGGCGGTCCGCCATGCCCGCGCGACGAGGTCGGCGTCGTCGGGGGTGATGAGGTTGCCCATTACACGCACCACCAATGACATCAATCGGGCCGACCGGATGCCGGGACGACCCAGCGCGGGCACCGCCTGCGGCACGGTGAGCAGCCCGGCCAGGCGCCGGGCCGCGGAGAACGCCAGGCCGTAGTGCTCGACGAGGAGATCACGCCAGCGGGTGGTGTGGTCGGGGGAGCGGCGGGTGTCGTCGAGCAGTTCGACGGCGAGCCGCCCGGTTTCCAGGGCGTAGTCGATGCCCTCTCCGTTGAGTGGGTTGACGCAGGCCGCCGCGTCGCCGATGAGCATCCAGTTGGGTCCGGCAACACCGGTCACTGCGCCGCCCATCGGCAACAGTGCCGACGTCACCAGGCGCGGAGGTCCGTCGATGCCCCATTCGTCGCCGACCATCCGCGCGTAGTGCTCGAGGATCGGGCGCAGCGCCATGTGTGCCGGCCGCTTGGCGGTGGCGAGTGCCCCGACACCCACGTTGAGCAGTCCGCCCGAGACCGGGAGCGGGCCGGGAGCGACGTCGCCGAGGGGGAACACCCACCCGTACCCGGGCAGCAGGTCACCGTCGGGGCCACGCAACTCCAGGTGCGACCCCATCCAGTTGTCGTCGGCCCGGCGGGACGGCACATACGCACGCGCGGCCACGCCGTAGGCGGTGTCGCGATGCCACTGCCGGCCGAGCGCCTTGCCGAGTCCCGAGCGCACACCATCGGCGACGATCACGTCGCGCACCGCGATCGAGCGTCGTCCGTGCCCGTCGTCGACGATCACATCGGTGATCCGCCCGTCCGTGAGCGTGGCGTCGACTGCCTTGGCGCCCTGCACCATTCGCGCGCCGCGAGTGACCGCGTGGGCGCGCAGGGCGTCGTCGAACTCCGTGCGGGACACCGCGCTGCCGTAACCCGGGAAACGGCCGGACGGCCACGGCACCCGCTGCTCGGCGCCCCACCCGTGCAGGTCCAGCCCGGTGATGCGGGGCCGGTCGTCGAGGAAGGCGCCCAGCCCGAGGTCGTCGAGCTCGGCGACGGCGCGCGGGGTGAGTCCGTCGCCGCAGGTCTTGTCACGCGGAAACGTCGCCGCATCCAGCAACACCACGTCGTGCCCGGCGGCCGCTGCGTGCGCGGCCGCGGCCGACCCACCCGGACCGGCGCCGACCACGAGGACCTCGGCCCGTGCGGGGATCGCCGGCGGGGTTATGTCGCTACTCACCCGACCAGTATGTCGGGCCGCGACTACGACTAGGCTCGGCACCATGGCAGCCGAGCCCTCAGGCCGGCTGCGACCGACGACGAGATGGAGCGGCTAGCGCGTGAAGTCCACATTCGCCGGGTTGGACCTGGGCACCGACGAGTTCGCCGAGACGGTCCGATCGTCGTTGGCGCAGGTCGAGGACTTGTTGCTGACCGAGCTGTCGTCGGGTGACGAGATCATGACCGAGGCGGCGACGCACCTGGCCAAGGCCGGTGGCAAACGCTTCCGTCCCATGTTCGCGATCTTGTCGGCGCAGTTCGGGGAGCGGCCGGACGCCTCGGAGGTCATCACCTCGGCGACCGTGGTGGAGATGATCCACCTGGCCACGCTGTACCACGACGATGTGATGGACGAGGCGCAGCTCCGGCGCGGCGCCCCCAGCGCGAACTCGCGGTGGACCAACTCCGTCGCGATCCTGTCCGGTGACTTCTTGTTCGCCCGCGCGTCGCGGCTGGTGTCGACACTCGGTCCCGAGGCGGTCCGCATCATCGCCGAGACGTTCGCGGAGCTGGTCACCGGTCAGATGCGCGAGACCGTGGGGGTGCGCGAGGGTGGCGACCCGATCGAGCACTACCTGCAGGTGGTGTGGGAGAAGACCGGGTCGCTGATCGCCGCGTCCGGACGGTTCGGCGCGATGGCTGCGGGTGCAACCGCCGACGACGTCGAGCGGCTGTCGAAACTCGGCGACATCATCGGCACCGCATTCCAGGTGTCCGACGACATCATCGACATCAGTTCGGTCAGTGGCGACTCCGGCAAGACGCCGGGCACCGACCTGCGCGAAGGCGTGCACACGCTGCCGGTTCTGTACGCCCTGCGCGACGACGACGCCGAGGCGAAACGACTTCGGGACCTGCTGCTCGACCCCGCGACGGGTGCGGCTCGACCGGTCACCGACGACGCCGCCGTCGCCGAGGCGATCGAGGTGCTCAACGCGTCGTCGGGGATGAAGGCGGCACACGACCGGCTGCGCGCCTACGCCGACGAAGCGGAGTCGGTGCTCGCCGAGTTGCCCGACGGCCCCGCCCACGGCGCGCTGAGCTCGCTGGTGCGCTACACCATCGACCGGACGGGATAGCCAGACCGGTTCTGGCCGCACCTGCAGCTTCTGGCCGCAGTTCCGAGTCCGGGCCGGAACCTGGAAGTGCGGCCGGAACTGTCACTCGGGTCAGGCGACCGGACCGACGCCGGCGTGGTTGAGCAGCTCGGTGAGGGTGCTGATCACCGCGCCCCCGACGTTGATGCCCAGCGGCGTCACCGCGAGATCGTTGGCGTTGAGGTAGCTGTTCGGGTCGGTCTTGAGTGAACCGACGATGGTCTCGCAGACGATGCGGCTGCCGAGTTCGCCGAGGTGGTTGCCGCCCGCCTGCGCTCCCGCCTCGCGGAGGATGTAGTACCAGAGCGGGGTGCGTTGGCCGAGGGCGGTGTCGGTGAGGACCGCCGCGACATCGGCCGACTCACCATCGGCCATGTCCTTGCGGCTCATCGGCTTCACACCCATCGCCTCACAGCAGGCCTGACCGGTCGGCACCGACAGGCTGTAGCCGCGGATGAGGTTGGACTTCGCGAGGTGGCCGAGGATGGGGTCGCCTTGCCGGTCCCCGAGGGGCAGCATGCCGAGCCCGCGGGCGATGTTGGAGTCGATCTTGCGGGCCATCTGGACGTTGGGTCCGGTGCCGGCGAACAAGGTGAAATCGAGGATGGCGCTGTCGCGTAACTGGTGCGGAACGGCGTCGGTGGTGTCGAAGAAGGTGCCGATCGGATCGCCGTTGACGTCTGGGCGGGACGGCCCCAGCAGGTCCATCACCGAGATTGTCGGCTCGGTCGTCTGCAGGCGGTACTCCGGGCGGATCATCGTGTGCCCGAAGCGGAATGCGGCGGTGGAGAACTCGAGCGGCATGAAGTTCTGGCCATGTCCGGCGGTGTTGCCGTAATAGCGCGGCCCGTTGACCAGGGTGTCGATGACGATCGCTTGGTCGCAGACCGTCGGCAGGTAGTCCTGGACCACCACGTACTGGTAGGCCCAGCGGGTCAGTTGGCGGGCGCGGATGTGCTTGCACGCGGGGGTGCCGGCCACCTGGGCGTCGTAGATCTTGTTGTAGAGCAACAAGAATGCGCAGTGAAGCGCCGAGATGTTGGGGTTCTCGTCGTTGCGGCCGTCGGCGATGACGGCGCCGCGGCTCGGGCCGCGGGGGACGTCTCGGCGGGTTGCGGTGGGGTTGAACACGTGAAGGTGGAAATCCGGCGTGTAGAGCGTGTCCGATTCGGTCTCGGATCCCTGCGCCAGCGACGGGCCGTCGCCGAAGACGCTGTCGAGGTCGAACTGGGGCCGTCGTCCGTTGCGCAGATGCGCCACCACTTCGTCGGGGTCACGAGGCGTCACCGGCTCGCCCCGACCGAGTGTGGAGGTGGCGGACTCGCGATCCGTGCGCGCCGTGAGGTCGTGGTCGATGAACTGGCCCAGATAGGTGAACATCGCCGGGATGTCGGAGTCGTTGGGTGCGGCGATCACATCACTGGCCATCGCATCCCCCAGCTGTCGGAGGGCGGTCAACGTCTCCGGCGACTCCGGCAGCAGATGTGACGCCGAGTGTGCGGCGTCGGGGAACATGTAGCCGAACGGTGTGGTGAAGAGGAGTTCGTCTTGCGTGGCGACTTCGCCGGTGTGGCGGAACTTGCTGAACATGAGCGTGTCCTTTGCGTCGGCGGGCTGTTGACCAGCGACGTTACGGAGCGTCGACCCCCAGGTCGTGAGTAGTGGACTACCTCATTTCCTGTGGTTTGTCGGCATGGCTCGTGACGCCGCGGAAACTCTGCCGACCCCTCGAACGTTTGGCACAGTGACAGCACCCCGGCGACGGGCGTCGGGCGATGCGGGAGAACGAGGGACACATGCACTTCAATGGTCTGAAGACGGCCGCGTTGATGGGGCTGATGTCGGCGATCATCGTCGGCATCGGCGCGATGTTCCAGAGCCCGACGATCCTGCTGTTCGCGGTGGTCCTCGCGATCGGCACCAATGCCTACGTCTACTTCAACTCCGCCAAGCTGGCCCTGCGGTCGATGCGTGCGCAGCCGGTCACCGAGGTCGAGGCGCCGGTGCTGTACCGCATCGTGCGCGAGCTCGCGACCACCGCACGTCAGCCGATGCCGGCGCTCTACATCAGTCCGACCGAGTCACCCAACGCTTTCGCGACCGGCCGCAACCCGAAGAACGCCGCCGTGTGCTGCACCGCGGGCATCTTGCGCCTCCTCGACGAGCGGGAGTTGCGTGCGGTCCTCGGCCACGAACTGTCGCACGTCTACAACCGCGACATCCTGATCTCCTCGATCGCCGGCGCGATGGCGTCCATCATCACCGGCCTGGCGAACTTCGCTTTCTTCTTCGGCGGCGGCCGCAACGGCAACGGCCCGGGAATCCTGGGCGTGCTGTTGATCACGCTGCTCGGGCCGTTGGCCGCGACGGTCATCAAGATGTCGGTGTCACGCTCGCGCGAGTATCAGGCCGACCAGTCGGGTGCCGAGCTCACCGGCGACCCACTCGCGCTCGCGTCGGCGCTGGCCAAGATCAGCGGCGGCATCGACCGCGCGCCGCTGCCCGAGGACCCGAAGATCGAGTCGCAGTCGCACCTGATGATCGCCAACCCGTTCCGTGGTGGCGGCGTCGCCAAACTCTTCTCCAGCCATCCGCCGACCGAGGACCGGATCGCGCGGCTGCATGAGATGGCGAGGCGGGGTCCGCATGCCGGACGATGATGCGTGATGCGTGATGCGCTACCATCGTTGCCATGAGAACCACGCTCGACATCGACTCTCGCGTGCTGGCAGCCGCTCGAGCGCGTGTCAATGAGGGGCGAAACAGAAGCATCGGCGAGGCGGTATCCGAGCTGGCAATTGCCGGGATGACCACGGGCGGTCGCCACACTGCTGACGCGCAGGGCCTGGTGCTGTTGCCCTCGGCGCCTGGCCATGTCATCACGGACGACATGGTCGCCCAGGCGCTCCTCGATGAGTGACCTGGACCTGCCTGACGTCAACGTGCTGGTCGCGCTGATGCAGCCAGGGCATGTTCACCATCACGCAGCGCAGAAGTGGTTCGCCTCGGTGACCAGATTCGCGACGACGCCGGTCACTGAGACGGGTTTGCTACGCCTTGCGCTGAACGCCGCCGTGATGGGGAGGGTGGTCGACCGGGACGCGGCGATGGCGACACTCCGCTCCCTTCGCGGGCACGAACGCTCTGTGTTCCTGCCGGACGACTCCTCATTGGGGGGTGCGGACATCGACCTCAGCGGCCTCGTTGGTTTCCGGCAGGTTACCGATCTCCACTTGGTGAATCTGGCCGCACGTCATTCGGCCCGGTTGGTCACTTTCGACGCGAAGATCGCGCCCGTGCTCGCGTCCGCCGATCAGCGTCTCGTCTGCACATTGCCGTGACCGGGCAACGGGTTCCGTCGGCGCGAAACCGGGTTCTGTCGGCGAGATGAGGGCCCAGGGTCAGCGGTAGTTCACGAACTGCAGCGCGATCCCGAAGTCCTCGCCCTTGAGCAGCGAGATGACGGCCTGGAGGTCGTCGCGCTTCTTGCTGGAGACGCGGAGTTCGTCGCCCTGGATCTGCGCCTTGACGCCCTTGGGGCCCTCGTCGCGGATCTTCTTGGAGATCTTCTTGGCGTGGTCGGAATCGATGCCCTGGACCAGGGTGCCGGTGATCTTGAACGTCTTGCCGGAGGCGGCGGGTTCGCCGGCGTCGAACGCCTTGAGCGAGATGTCGCGGCGGATCAGCTTCTCCTTGAACACCTCGAGCCCGGCCTGGGCGCGTTCCTCGGCGTCGGAGGTGATGACGATCGCTTCCTCGCCGGACCACTCGATGCCGGTGTTGGTGCCGCGGAAGTCGTAACGCTGCGACAGCTCCTTGGCCGCCTGGTTGAGGGCGTTGTCGACCTCCTGGCGATCGATCTTGCTCACCACGTCGAACGATGAATCAGCCATGCCCGACAGCCTATCGGGCGGGCCGGGGACGTCTGGCCGGAACCCATCGGGGACGGCGCTGAGCAGCCGGTTTGCGTGGATACCGGCACGTCGTTGTATTCTTCACGGCGTTGTTCTCACAGCCGTCCGGCGGTTGGATGGACAGCACCGGCAGGTTGCCCGAGCGGCCAAAGGGAGCGGACTGTAAATCCGTCGCGCAAGCTACATAGGTTCGAATCCTATACCTGCCACAACGTGGTCATACGCTGACAAGTCGGCGCTCGCCACCGGTCGTGATGTGCGATTTGGTGAGCGCCGGTTTTGGTGTGTAACCTCGTTAAGGCTCTCGAGCAGAAATGCCCGGGGACACGCCCCCTTAGCTCAGTCGGCAGAGCGTTTCCATGGTAAGGAAAAGGTCGACGGTTCGATTCCGTCAGGGGGCTCGCTGGACCCCAGTCCACATGGCGGTGTAGCTCAGCTGGTTAGAGCGCACGACTCATAATCGTGAGGTCGAGGGATCGAGCCCCTCCACCGCTACACATCGGTGCCGAACCAGTTCGGAGCCGACACGCAAAGGGCGCGCCGAGCCCGCCGAACGTACCACCCGAAAGAAGGCAACGAAGTGGCCTCCTCAACAGATGTTCGCCCCAAGATCACCTTGGCGTGCGAGGTGTGCAAGCACCGTAACTACATCACCAAGAAGAACCGTCGCAACGATCCCGATCGTCTCGAGATCAAGAAGTTCTGCCCGAACTGCGGCAAGCATCAGGCGCATAAGGAATCGCGCTGAGCACAGCACCGGCGATTCCGGTATGAACGACCATGCGGGCTGCCTCTTGACGCAAGAGGTGGCCCGCAGCCGTAGGGCGGCGAACCGGTCCGCACTGACCGGCCTTTCGCCCGACGGCCCCGACAGCCAGAAGTCGCCACGGGGTTTGGCGGAGTGAAGGAGCGGCACCCGATGTCAGTGACCGAAACCGAGATCGCGCAGCGGATCGAGGATCTGAAGAACGGTGTCAAGCTGACTCCGGAGGAGATCGCGGCCCACACCAAGGAGATGGTGGGCTACAACTACACCGTCGACGACTACTACGAGGTCGGCCGCGAAGAGGTCCGCAAGCACGCCCGCGCCGTCCAGGACGATCACCCCGTCCACTGGAACGAGCAGATGGCCGCCGAGATGGGGCACGACACCCTCATCGCCGCGCCGACGTTCGTCTCCGTCCTCGGCATCATCGCGCAGCGTCGGCTGTTCGAGGACATCGTCACCGGCTACGACCTGTGGCAGATCATGCAGACCGATCAGCGTCTGGTGTTCCACCAGCCCGTCAAGGTGGGCGATCAGCTCATCTGCGACGTCTCGCTCGAGTCCTTCCGCCAGATGGCCGGCACCGACGTGATGGTCACCAAGAACATCATCTGGAATCAGCACGACGAGCCGGTGATGACCACCTGGACCAGCCTCGTCGCGCGGCCGGCCGTCGAGGCCGATCCCGAGGTCCTCGACAAGCTCGAGCACGTGATGATGAAGGTCGACCGCGAAGCGGTCATGCCCAAGACCGTGCACGGACCGTTCGAGCGGTATTCGCTTCCCGATCCGCAGGTCGATCCGAAGCCGTATTCGGCGATCAACTTCGACGACCTGACCGTCGGCCAGGAACTGCCGGCAATGACCAAGACGCTGACCCGCGGCAACCTGGTCAACTACGCGGGCGTGGCCGGCGATCCGAACCCGATCCACTTCTCCGACGAGGTCGCCAAGGTGATCGGCCTGGAGACCGTCGTCGCGCACGGCATGCAGTCGATGGGTCTCGGTGCCAGCTTCGTCAGCAGCTTCGTCGGCGACCCGGCCGCGATCTACGAGTACAACGTGCGCTTCACCAGCCCGGTCTACGTGCCGGCCGAGGGATACGCGCAGGTCGACTTCACCGGAAAGATCAAGTCGCTCGATCCGGAGACCCGCCGCGGCGTGATCGCGATCGTCGCCAAGCAGGGCGATCGCAAGATCTTCGGTCGCGCGTTGGCGCACGTGCAGTTCAACTGAGATCTTCGCCGGGCGGTAGGCGGCATCGACGGTCCGAACGTGTCCGCCTACATCACGTGGCAGCGGGGTCAATTGGATAATCCAGTTCGCGCCCGTCTCCGGTGATGTTCCCGGACAGTTTGCGGCGACGCGGGGCCAGATGGTGGCCGCCGCGAACCGCGTCGAGCACGCGGTCCTCCATCGTCTGCCAGCCGTACACGATGTCCTTGTAGGTCATCGGCATGCGGTGGAGTCCGAGGCTGGTGGCGATCTGGTCGCGCCGACGGTCCTCCTGGTAGTCCTCGCTGCCGGTGTGGTGTGCCCTGCTGTCGATCTCGAGCAGGAGGCGGTCGCCCACCTTCAGGTCGACATGTCCGAGCCCGGGCACGTAGACCTGCACCTCGACCTTGAGGCCCAGACTTCGCAGCCGGAGCCGAGCCATCGTCTCCGTGCCGGAGGCAGCGCGTTCGTCGCATCTGTCGAGACATGCCACGACGTACTTCGGCGCGCCGGTGAACGCCGCTTCGACCTCGCGGGGTGTCAGGACTTCGGAGGCGAGCAATCCGCTGCGCATTCGAAGTGACATGTTCAGCAGCGAGTCGCACACGACCGTGATGCCCTCGGCGTCGAGGCAGCGTATGGCGTGACGCAGTGCGGTGAGTGGATCGTCGAGGATGGTCGTCACCGGGAGCGGCCGCCCGAACTGCCGGCAGTACCGGCCCGGGTGATCGCGGTTGGCCTGAGAGTTGCCGCGAAGGTGCAGTTTGTCGACCTGCGGGGGGATCCAGACCCCGTAGCGCTCGAGTGCGGTGACGCAGCTCAGTACGCCGCCCCTGCGGACCGCCGCCAGGGCTTTGGGGTCGGCCGACGGGATGGAGTACCAGCCGTTGCCTTCACGCGTGTACACCCCCTGCCGGAGCCCGCGGCGTAGGTCCGCGTCGGTGACACCGTTGCTGCGGAGTTCGCGTCGGTGGTAGACCCCGAGATCGTTCATGCCGCTAGATTGTGGTGCGGATCGGCCGACATCCGACGGGGTTGTCCACAGGCTCCTGGAGCTGTGGAGGGTGACCGTCCGCATCACCTGTGAGCGTGCTCGACTGGATAATCCAGCCGAGCACGCTCAGCGGTGACGTCCACGGACATGGGTCGCCAGGTCTTGCTCTTGGGTAGCCGGGCCCCCGAACCCGTTTTGGGTTCCGGGCGACGAGTGTTCTACACTGAAGTGTCTGGATTGACTTGAGACTTGCGCGCTACCCATAGGGTGGCGCGTTGGTTGTGTGAGGAGCTTTTCCTCAGGGTCGGCCCAGATGGCAGCTGTAGCGTGGCGAGAGCCGCGGCACAGTCGCAAAGGGGCGTAGCTCAACTGGCAGAGCAGCGGTCTCCAAAACCGCAGGTTGCAGGTTCAAGTCCTGTCGCCCCTGCCCTGGTGAGGGCACACGTTGACGAGAGGACCTCGAAAGTGAGCAAGCGAGATCGAGCCGCCCGCGCCAAAGGCGCTGCGGACGACACCGCCACCGAATCGGTGGAGGAGCTCGAGAGTCGCGACGTCGAGGAGACCGGCGCTGAGTCGGGTGGCACGGAGTCGAGCGAACTCCGTCCCTCGGGCAAGCGCTCGTCGCGCCGTCGCTCGTCGGCGGGTGCCCCCAGCACCGACAGCGGCTCGGACACCGACACCGGTTCCGACGTCGCGGTCAAGGAACGCAAGAAGAAGGCCGATGCAGGCCAGAGCCGCAATCCGTTCGTTCGGATCTGGGTCTTTCTGCAGCAGGTCGTCGCCGAACTGAAGAAGGTCATCTGGCCCACCCGCCGGGAGATGATCACCTACACGATCGTCGTGCTGATTTTCGTGATCATCATGACCGCCTTCATCTCCGGTCTCGACCTGGTCTTCGCCAGGGGAGTCCTCTGGCTCTTCGGCTGACGATCCACGTGAGTGGGACCGCGGCCGAGCCTGGACGACCGGAAACGAAAGAGGAGCGTGGGCTGCAATGAGCACCCCGGAGAACGAGATCGAATCGGCCCCCGAGTCGGTCGACGTCGCGGCGATCGACGCTGTCGACGAGACCAACGACCCGGCAGTCGAGGCCCAGATCGAGGCCGCCGCGGATGACGAAGCAGCCGTCGACGGTGGCGAGGTCGCCGTCGAAGAAGCCGAGGCCGTAGAGGACGCCGTCGCCGACGAGGTCGACGTGGCCGACGAGGTCGCTGCCGAAGAGGCTCCCGCCGAGGAAGCCGACCCGGTGGAGGAGCTGCGCAAGCAGCTTCGTCGGGCCCCGGGTGACTGGTACGTCATCCACAGCTACGCCGGCTACGAGAACAAGGTGAAGGCCAACCTCGAGACCCGCGTCCAGAACCTTGACGTCGGCGACTACATCTTCCAGGTCGAGGTGCCGACCGAAGAGGTCACCGAGATCAAGAACGGCCAGCCGAAGAAGGTCAACCGCAAGGTGCTGCCGGGCTACATCCTGGTGCGCATGGACCTCAACGACGAGTCGTGGGGTGCCGTGCGCAACACGCCCGGCGTGACCGGGTTCGTCGGCATGACGTCGAAGCCGTCGCCGCTGTCGCTCGACGAGGTGCTGCAGTTCCTGATGCCGCGTGTCGAGGCCAAGAAGCCGGCCGCGCAGAAGGGCACCGCGGCCGAGGGCGTCGAGGCCGCTGCCGCTGCGGCAACCGCCGTCATCGAGGTCGACTTCGAGGTCGGCGAGTCGGTCACCGTCATGGACGGCCCGTTCGCGACGCTGCCCGCGTCGATCAGCGAGGTCAACGCCGAACAGCGCAAGGTCAAGGTGCTTGTGTCGATCTTCGGTCGCGAGACACCCGTGGAACTCGGCTTCAACCAGGTCGAGAAGATTTAAGGCCCCTTCGTGACGCTCGCAAGCTCGCTCCTCAGGGAACGGTGAACCCCGGTCCCTGAGGAGCCCGCGAGGAACGAGCGGGCGTCACGAAGGGCCGCACACAAGACTTTCACGTCTCCAGCGGACGTGGATTTGCAAGGAACAAACAAGGAACAGAGATGCCTCCCAAGAAGAAGAAGCTCGCCGGGATCATCAAGCTCCAGATCCAGGCAGGCCAGGCCAACCCGGCTCCGCCCGTCGGTCCGGCGCTCGGTCAGCACGGCGTGAACATCATGGAGTTCTGCAAGGCGTACAACGCGGCGACCGAGTCGCAGCGCGGCAACGTCGTGCCGGTCGAGATCTCGGTCTACGAAGACCGGTCCTTCGACTTCAAGTTGAAGACCCCGCCCGCCGCAAAGCTCCTGCTGAAGGCCGCCGGCCTGCAGAAGGGCTCGGGCGAGCCGCACACCAACAAGGTCGGCAAGGTGAGCATGGACCAGGTCCGTGAGATCGCCAAGACCAAGCAGGAAGACCTCAACGCCACCGACATCGACCAGGCCGCGAAGATCATCGCCGGTACTGCTCGGTCGATGGGGATCACGGTCGACGGCTGAGAGATCTCGATACCTGATCTCGATACGCTGCTCGCCTAGCGGCTCGCAGCTACTCGATCAGCGAGGAGAAGTCCCGCTACTCGATCAGCGAGGGAAGTCCGCTACTCGATCAGCGAGGGACACAGAGAAAGCGTGGGAGGGCCGGCTCGGCCCATCAACCACCAACCCGAATCACCAACACGGAGAAAGAACAGAGCAATGGCACAGAAGAGCAAGGCCTACCGCGCCGCCGCGGAACAGGTCGACAAGAGCAAGCTGTACAGCCCGCTGGAAGCTGCGCAGCTCGCCAAGGACACGTCGTCCAAGAACACCGATTCGACCGTCGAGGTCGCCATGCGGCTGGGCGTCGACCCGCGCAAGGCCGACCAGATGGTCCGCGGCACCGTCAACCTGCCCAACGGCACCGGTAAGACCGCCCGCGTGATCGTGTTCGCCGCCGGCGACAAGGCCGCCGAGGCCGTGGCCGCCGGAGCCGACGAGGTCGGCGCCGAGGACCTGATCGAGAAGATCCAGGGCGGCTGGCTCGACTTCGACGCCGCGATCGCCACCCCGGACCAGATGGCCAAGGTCGGCCGCATCGCGCGTGTCCTCGGACCGCGTGGCCTCATGCCGAACCCGAAGACCGGCACCGTGACCACCGACGTCACCAAGGCCGTCAACGACATCAAGGGCGGCAAGATCACCTTCCGCGTCGACAAGGCCTCGAACCTGCACTTCGTCATCGGCAAGGCGTCGTTCGGCGCTGAGAAGTTGGCCGAGAACTACGGCGCGGCGTTCGACGAGATCATGCGTGCGAAGCCGTCGGCCGCCAAGGGCCGCTACATCAAGAAGGTCACCGTCTCCACCAACACGGGCCCGGGCATCCCGGTCGACCCGGCTGTGACCCGCAACTTCACTGAGGCGGCGCAGGCCTGATCTAACACGACCCACCGACAAGGGGCGACCACGATTTCGTGGTCGCCCCTTGTGTCGTCTCGTCCGTCGGCGACGACGTGTGAACGTTGGGCGACGACATCGGGGTTTGTGCAGCGTCGCGCAACAAAATCCGATAAGACGGAGATCAGTGCGACAACGCACCGACGCCCTGCTCACAACGGACTGCGACGACAGGTGGAGATATCTGATGGATGCGAGACCGACGAAGCTGGCCATCATCGGAGCGGGGGCGGTCGGTACCGCCGTCGCCTACGCGTCGTTGATCCGCGGTGTCGCGCGGACCATCGCGCTCATGGACATCAACACGGCGAAGGTCACCGCCGAGGTGCTCGACATGTCGCACGGGCTGGAGTTCGTGCCGCGCGCCGACGTCATCGGTGACGACGACGTCGCGGTGTGCGCCGACGCGGATGTGGTGGTGTTCACCGCGGGGGCGAAGCAGAAACCCGGACAGTCTCGTCTCGAATTGGCCGAGGCCACAGTCGGTTTGACGAAGAAGATCATGCCGGGGGTGCTGGAGGTGGCGCCGAACGCCGTCTACATCATGGTCACCAATCCGGTGGACCTCGTCACCTACGCGGCGCTGAAATTCAGCGGGCTGCCCAACTCCCAGGTCTTCGGCTCCGGAACGGTGCTCGACTCGTCGAGGCTGCGGTGGCTGATCGCCCAACACTGCGACGTCGCGGTGCAGAACGTGCACGCCTACATCGTCGGCGAGCACGGCGACAGCGAGATCCCGCTGTGGAGTTCGGCGACCATCGGCGGCGTGCCGTTGACCCATTGGAAGCCGCTGCCCGGCGGCGAACCGATCGACGCCGCGGCCCGTGACCGTATCCACCACGAGGTGGTGCACGCGGCCTACAAGATCATCGAGGGCAAGGGCGCGACGAACAACGCGATCGGGCTGGCGACCGCCCGCATCGTCGAGGCCGTGCTCAACGACGAACACCGCGTCCTCCCGGTGTCGACCGTGGCGGCCGGTTACGAGGGTCTCGACGACGTGTGCCTCTCGCTGCCGACCGTCGTCGATCGGGCCGGGGCGCAGACCCGCCTGGAGATGCCGATGTCCGACGACGAACTCGCCGGGCTGATGAAGTCGGCCGAGACGCTGCGCGGCATGCAGGCCAAATTCGGGTTGTAGCCGTACGGCGTTCGAACGAACTCCCACGCAACCCGACCGCCCCGGCGTCGGATCCGGTTACCGTTGATTCAGTCGACGAGGATGTCCGGAAGAGGGTTGTCATGCGACGGGTGCGCAGATCGATGATGGGTGCGATGGCGATCGCAGCACTGGTGCTCGGGCCGGCTGTGTCGATCGCGCCGGCCAGTGCCGTGACGGTCTACTCCGACTGCGACGAGCTGAACGCCGATTATCCGCACGGCGTCGGCGAGCCCGGTGCCGTGGACTCCACATCGGGTGTGCCGGTCACCGACTTCACCGTGGACCAGGAACTGTACGACGCCAACGCGTCCGGGCGCGACCGTGACAAAGACGGCATCGCCTGCGAGCAACACTGATCGGTGTACACGCCACGGGAGGACGAGAACCGTCGTCTGCTGCGCGCCCGCGACGCCATCGACCGCGCGTATGCGGAGCCCCTCGACGTCGGCACCCTGGCCGCCATCGCGGTGATGTCGCCCGCGCACTTCACCCGACGATTCCGGAATCTGTTCGGCGAGACGCCACATCGCTATCTGCAGCGGCGTCGCATGGAACGGGCGTGTGCGATGCTGCGGCGGCAGATGTCGGTGACCGATGTCGCGCTGGCCGTCGGTTACGACAGTCTCGGTACGTTCAGCCGGACGTTCACCGCGATCATCGGCCGTAGCCCCACCGCCTATCGCAGGTCCGCGGTGCCAGTTCCGGTGCCGTCCTGCTTTGTCCGCGAGTGGACCAGGCCTGCCGCGGCGACCGGTCCGGCTGATCTCAGCAGTTTCGGAGAAGCGTCGCGTGCGGACGCGGTCGTAACGTCGTCGGCATGATCAACGGAATCAGCATCCACTCCATCTACGTGCTCGATCAGGACGCGGCCCTCGAGTTCTACGTCGGCAAACTGGGATTCGTCGTCGACACCGACGTCGACATGGGATTCATGCGGTGGCTCACCATCCATGCCCCCGGTGATCCGGGCCGGCAGATCCTGCTCGAACGGCCGGGCCCGCCGGCGCTCGCGGAGGACGCGGCGACGCGGGTGCGTGAACTCGTCACCCAGGGCGCGATGCCCGCGACGATCCTCTCCACCGACGACTGCCGCGCCACCTACGCCGACCTCCTCGCCAAGGGCGTGGAGTTCACCCAGGAACCCGAGGATCAGCCGTACGGGATCGACTGCGCGTTCCGGGACCCGTTCGGCAACAACATCCGCATGACGCAGCGGCCCGAACAAGAGCGGGCGATCACCGACGACGACATCGCTCGGTGGGCGCCGGCCGAATAAGCGTCACGCCACTCAAACGTTCGGCCCCGCTCGATTCACCCGATCCCACAGCCGCTCGGTGTAGCGGCCGTCGATGCTCCGGCCGGTGGGGAAGTCGGCCGCGTTCAGTTCTCGGCCCAGACGGTCCTCGAGGCAGCCGACGCAGAGGAGGCCCTTGCGGTCGGGCACGACGCTGAGCCAGAGTTCGTCGTGCACCATGTAGTACTCGTCGACGCGCTGGAGGTTCCACCCGCAGTCCAGGCAACGCCAGTCGATGACCTCCAGGATGATCCAGAACTCGATGCGGCCGCCGTCACGGAGGCGCAGGCTGCGGGTCCACAGGGTGCCGGCCACGTCGGTCAGGTCGGCGCCGGCGCGCTGCATGTGGTCGTCGATGATCCGCTCGATCTCGACGCGCCCGCTGACCCGGTAGAGCTGCGACGGCGTCTCCGTTCCGTCCGGTGACACCTCGACCTTGCGCAGCGCCCAGACGACCTTCGCCTCGGGGTCGTTGCAGGGATAGGAGAACCCGGCGGGGTCATCGATCAGTGACACGACAGAAATTGTGCCGGATTGCTTTGGCCCGGTTCGTCCTCCCGGTCTTCGCAAACTCTCCGCACGTTTCTGGGGGAGGAACGGATTTCGGGGGGAGGAACGAGAACAGGGGAACCGATCGGGCCGCTGGATAGTCTGAAAGATATGCGCGATGACAAGCTGCTCACCCGTATCGCCGCTCTGCTCAATCAGGCCGAGGGCACCGACAACCCGCACGAGGCCGAGACCTTCATGCAGGCCGCACAGCGTCTGGCGACCGCTGCGTCGATCGATCTCGCCGTCGCCCGATCGCATGATCCGGCCGGTCGTCGGGCCACGGTGCCGGTGTCGCGGCAGGTCACGATCGGGGAGAAGGGCAAACGCGGACTGCGCACCTACGTGCAACTGTTCGTGGCCATCGCCCGCGCCAACGACATCACGGTCGACGTCGCGGGTAACTCGACGTACGTGGTCGCCTATGGTTTCCCAGCCGACATCGACACCTGCGAGACGCTCTACACCTCGTTGGTGGTGCAGATGGTCGCGGCCAGCGACGCCTACCTGCGATCGGGTACCTACAAGGACGAGGAGTTCTCGCGGGTCGTCACGCGCGGGTCGGGCTGGCGCGCACGCCGCGTCATCGAGACCAAGCCGCTGTCGCCGATCACGGCGCGACTCAACTTCCAGTCGGCCTTCGCCGAACGGATCGGCAAACGGCTGAACGAGGCCCGCGAGCAGGCGCGGGCCGACGCACTCGGCGCCGACCCCGAGGAGGCGCACCGTCCGTCGTCGACGGCGGTGGCGCTGCGCGACAAAGAGATCGAGGTCTCCGACTTCTACCGTTCGGAGTCGAAAGCGCGGGGCACGTGGCGTCCGTCGAGCGCATCGGCCGGCTATTCGGAGGCCGCACGCCGGGCCGGCGACCGGGCGGGCCGGCGCGCCAAGATCGGCCCCGACCGGGAGTTCGGCGCGCCTCGCGGTGCGTTGGAGTGATCGCCGGCTCAGCGGTCGGCAGCGGACTGATCCGCAGCGGGGTGCGGGGGACTCTCGAGCAGGCCGTCGAGGGTGTCCGGGCGAGCGGCGAACGGACGTGGCTCCCCGAAGTGGGTGCGGATCCACCCGCCGACCGCGCCCTCGTCGGTCACCAGCGAGTGGGTGACGATCGCGCAGACCACCACGATCCCGGCGAAGAAGAACAGCCAGCTGATGGCCGCGAACACCAGGCCCAGCGTTCCGAAGTGCTGGGTGGTCTCGGTGAGGAACGCCGGCAGCGCGATGCGCGAGCCGACCAGGAAGACGGTGATGAGCGCGCCGGTCACCGCACCGTTGAGGGCCAGCAGTCGCATCGGCACCTGCGACGACACCAGCAGTCGGGGCAGGAGGGTGAACATCGAGGTCCAGATGACGAAGGTCGCAGCGATCTCCAGGATCACGCCGACGAGCCCGTAACCGTCCACGGTCATCCCGGTGACGGTGAGGCCGTGCAGGGATGCGGCGAATCCCTGGGCCACCACGCCGATGGGGAGCAGCAGGATCACCACCACCCACCGCCACCACCCGGAGAGTGGCAATTTGGCGACCCGCCAGATCGACACGTACATCCGGCCGAGAGCCCGCGACAGCGACGTCGCGCCGGCCACCACCATCAGGGCGCCGAGCACACCGAAAGCGGTCACCGAATCGGGCGTGGACGAGTCGGTGAGATCGACCTGCTGCGGATTGATACCGAGCCCGTCGAGGGCGCCGGCGACCATGTCGTGACTTGGCAGCGCCGACATCAGGATCACCATCGGCAGCACCGCGGTGAAGGCCTGGGCGGCCAGCGTCATCGCACGGTCGGTGATGTCGTTGACGGCGAGGTCGCGCAGCACCCGCACGACGAGCCCGGCACCGGGAACGGCCATGGCTCGTTCGAGCATCGAGGCGGTGCGGGCCCGGGTCCGCGCACCCAGCGACGGAGAGCTCACCTCGCCCACCTCCGTTTCGCCCAGCCGCGGTTCGCCCTGCCCCGGTGTCCGGTGGGCGCCGGTCAGATCGTAGTGTCTCGCAGCCGGGGACGTGACGATGAACCGGTCCGGCGTGCACGGGCAGCGGGAGGGTGAATGTGAGGCCACGCGACGTCGGCCGCGCCCGGCTCTACGCCGCGGAACGGCTGGTTCATCGCATGTTCGACCGCGCCGGGTCGAGCCGCACCGCCCAACTCGCCGGCGCCGAGATCACGTTACCGAGCGAGGCCCGCTTCGCATCCGTCGATTCCGTCCGCGACTACGTATCGCGGGTGTTGGCCATGCCGACCGTGCGGGCCCGGTTCCCCCGCACGACGGCACCGGTCGCCGTGCGTGAACGTCGCGGATTCACCTCGGCCGAGTATCGGACATCGTCGGCGTGCGAAGCCCAGATCGCGATCCCGTCGTCGGCGGACGGCCGGTGGGCGTTGCGCGAACTGGTGGTCCTGCACGAGCTCGCCCATCATCTCGACGACTCCGACGACCCCGCCCATGGCCGCGGCTTCGCGATCACCCTCACCGACCTCGTCGAGCTCGTGATGGGGCCGGAGGCGGGCCTGGTCTACCGGGTGATGTTCGGTGACAGCGATGTCCTGTGATCGATCGCGGTGACGCCGAATCCGTCCGCGAATGCCGTACGGTCATTACGCAGGTAGCGGGAGAACGCCAACACTGGAGGCACCGTGGATGTCGTCGTCGACGTCGAGGGACTGACCAAATCGTTTGGCCGCACACGCGCACTCGATGGTCTGGACCTATGTGTCCGGGCCGGCCGCGTCCACGGATTCCTGGGACCGAACGGTGCGGGAAAATCGACCACGATCCGAGTGATCCTCGGACTCATCCGGGCCGACGCCGGCCACGTCCGGCTCTTCGACGGCGACCCGTGGAAGAACGCCGTCCGTCTACATCGACGGATCGCGTACGTCCCCGGCGACGTCGCCCTGTGGCCGGATCTCACCGGCGGCGAGTGCGTCGACATCCTGGCCCACGGCGGGGCCGGTCTCGACGAGGGGCGCCGGGCCGACTTCGTCGAGCGATTCGGACTCGATGAGACCAAGAAGGTCGGGGAGTACTCCAAGGGCAACCGGCAGAAGGTCGCGCTGATCGCCGCGCTCGCCTCCGATGCGGAACTCCTCATCTTCGACGAGCCGACATCGGGACTCGATCCGCTGATGGAGGAGGTCTTCCAGGACGCCGTGCGTGAACGGGTCGCCGCGGGCACGACGGTGCTCCTGTCGAGCCACATCCTCGCCGAGGTCGAGGCGCTGTCCGACGAGGTGACCATCATCCGCGACGGGAAGACGGTGCGCACCGGCGGACTCGACGAACTGCGCCGCGGTTCGAGAACCCACGTGCAGGCCCACACCCGTCGACGCCCGGACGGCCTGGCCGATCTCGAACAGGTCGTCCATCTCGAGGTCACCGAGCGCGACAACGGCGTCGACGTCCGGTTCGACGTCGGTGCCGCGACGCTCGAGACCGCGCTGAGCACGGTGCTGGCCGCCGGCGTCACCGCGATCACCGTGCGGCCACCGAGTCTCGACGAACTGTTCCTCAGCTCGTATTCGGCCGCGCCCGACCCGGCCGATGCGCCGTCATGACCGCGGTGGCCGCTACCGGCACCGAGGTGCGCCGCCCCCGGGCCGACGTCTCCGGGATGGCGGCGATGCTCCGCCTGCAACTGCGCACGGGGTGGAAGGTCTACCTGGCGTGGGTGCTCGGGGTCGTCGCCGGGTACGTCGTCACGCTGATCGCCATCGATCGCACCTACGGCACGCCGGAGCTGCTGGCCACCTACGGCGCAACGGTCGGCGACGACGCGGCCATCGCGGCGATCAACGGGACACCGTACGGCGCGGACAACCTCGGTGGCGTGGTCGCCAACGAGTTCGCGTTCATCGCCGCGGCGGCGTTCCCGCTGATGGCCACCCACCTCGTCGTGCGGTTCACCCGCACCCCGGAGGAATCCGGGCTGCTGGAACTGATGCGTTCGCGAGCGGTCGCGTCCTGGGCGCCGCATGTGGCGGCCGTCGTCGGCGCGCTCGTCGCGTTCGCACTCACGGCGGTGGGCATGTTCATCGCGCTGCTGGCGCTGGGGGTAGCCGCCGATCGTGGTCTGCTGTACGTGATCTCGCTGTTCCTGCTCGGCGCGGTGTGGACGGGCATCGCTCTGTGTGGCGCGCAGTGGCAGCGGCGGGCCCGCCGGGTCTACTCCGTGAGCATGGTGTTGCTCGGCCTGGCCTACATCACCCGCGCGATCGGCGACGTCGGCGACAATGCGTGGAAGTGGTTGTCGCCGTTGGCGTGGCAGCAGGAGACGCGACCATTTGCCGACGACCCACGATGGTGGCCGGTACTGCTGGCCGCGGCTGTCGCGGCCACTCTCGTCGCGGTCGGCGTCCGGGCCGCGGCCACCCGCGATCTCGGCTCGGGTCTGCTCGCCACGCGCCCGGGTCCCGCACGCGCGGCCGAGCGCACCCGGTCGGTCACCCGTCGGGTGATCGGTGAGCACCGCGGTTCGGTCATCGGGTGGTCGGTCGGCGGATTCGCGGTGGCCGTCGTGTTCGGCGGCCTCGCGCAGGAGGTCGCCGACGCCATCGCCGCCAACCCGCAGCTCAGTGCGGCTTTCGGCGGCAACGACTCCTTCGGCATCGACACCTACCTCGCGCTGACGATGGCGATCCTCGCGTTGATGGCCGGCGGCTACGTCATCTCCGCGGCCGGCCGGATGCGCGCCGACGAGCAGACTGGTCTGCTGGAAGTGGTACTCGCCCAGTCGGTGTCGCGTGGTCGGTGGATGGGGACACACCTCACGGTCGTGGCGTCGGGCCTGATCCTGGTGCTGCTCGTGCCCAGTCTGGGACTCGGTGTGGTGGCCGCGATCCAGCTCGACGACGCCGGCGAGATCGGCGACAACCTGCTCGCGGGGATCGCCTATCTGCCGGCCGTCGCGGTGTTCGGCGCGCTGACGGCGGCGTTGTTCGGCTGGCGGCCCCGGGCACAACCGATCGTGTGGGCACTCCTCGGCTACGCCACGTTCATCGCATTCCTCGGCGGCAGTCTCGACTGGCCGGACTGGATTCTGCGCGCCTCACCGCTCTACTCGGTCGGTGCGGTCCCCGCCGCCGACGCGTCGATCCCGGGAGTCGTCACCCTGGCGGTGCTCGCGGCGGTCCTCGTCGCCGGCGGGCTGGTCGGCTTCCGGCGGCGCGACGTGCCACATCCGTGACACGCCGCCCCGCCGGGACGTCGGTGCGCCCTTCGTGACACCCCTCCGCAGGCTCCGGGGTTCCTCAGGGGTCGGTGGGTGAACTTCTTAGAACTCCCCGCCCGCGCAGAACGTCAGGTAGCTCGGGTGACGCGGGTCGAGCACCAGCCGCTGACGGCGGCCGCGTGCCTTGATCAGGTCGGGTACCACGGTGAGATACCGCGGGAAGCTGGCCGCGTACACGTCGACTCGCAGTCGATGGCCCGCTTCGAGGACGGCGTCGGTCGGCACCAGGTCGACGTCGATGCGCACCGGTTCGTCTGCCGGGACCGGCAGCTTGCGCTTGCGCGAGAGATAGTGGTGCGCGGAGAGCAGGCTGCCGTCGGCGGTGTAGGTGGACTGCGAGCGGTCGACGGCCCGATTCGATGCGGACAGCGCCCCGTTGGTCAGCACCGTCGACGTGCCGTCGGGTGCGACGTCGTTCACCGTCACCGCCCAGATCGCCTCGTGCGCGGTGGTGGCGACGTTGAGCCGCAGATTCATCGGACCGCTGATCGTGGTCGACTCCGACACCGCCTCGGTGGTGAACGACAACCCGCCGCGCTCCTGATAGCGGGCGTCGACGGTGAAGGACTTGCCGAGTGCGATCGCCGCGCCCGCGGTCACCTGCGACATGTCGCGCGACACCGCGCCGCGCACGTCCGGCTGCACGTGCAGCGACGTCTGGTGATCGACCGGTTCCCGACGCAACGTGCCGTCGTGCACGGCGTGCTCGGCCGACCCCGACGGGGCGGCGCTCAGGTAGAGGCGCTGCGGCCGCACCCCGGGCCGGGGGAAACTCGGCCCGGACGTCCACGAACCGCCCTGCTGCCGCATGGTGACCGGCCCGTAGTACTCGACACCGTTGCGATGGCCCTTGAGCCACCGGTCGAACCAGGCCCGCTCCAGTACGTCGAGTCGGGGTGGCGAGCTCTTGTCGCCATAGCCGGAGCCGACGTCGACGTGATAGCCGTCGCCGACGAGCATCTGCTTACGGCCCGGCTCCATCTGCAGTCGCTCATAGATACCGGTGGCGCTGCGGCCGAACAGGTCGTGCCAGGCACCGACGGTGAACGTGGGTGCCTCGATACGATCCACCTGCGGATCACGTTCGTCGAAGTACGGGTCGTCGAAGATGCGGTCGTCGCGGGCGGTGAGGAAGCCCCACATCAGCGAGCCGATCTCGGTGGCGGGCGACTTGATCCGGTCCCGCGCCCAGCGCAGCGTGTCGCCGCGCAACACGTCCCGGATCGGGCTGCTCGGGTTGGGCACCCACTTGAGCAGGTTCACCACCGACAGCCAGGCAGGGATGAACGCCGACGGCATCCCGCCGGTGATGTAGATGTCGCGGACGATGTCGTCGCAGCCCTCGACCGCGAAGACGGCCTTCAGAGCAGGTGGTCGTTTGTCGGCGGCCTGCAGCGAATTGATCGCCGAGTACGACCAGCCGGCGAGCCCCACGCTGCCGTCGCACCAGTCCTGGTCGGCGGTCCAGTCGATGATCTCGACCGAGTCCTGCTGTTCACGTTCGCCGAGGATTTGCCATTTGCCCTGGCTGGCGCCGGTGCCGCGGACGTCGACGATCACCTGCACGTAGCCGCTTCGCACCAGGTTGCGGTTGACGCCGAACACGTCGAACACGCCGCCGGACAGGGTCTTGGTCAGCGTGGTGAGGCCTTCGAGGCCGGTTCCGGTGCCGTCCACCGACGCCGACGCGGTGCGCAGCGCCTTGCCGAGCACCGGTGCGTGCAGGGTGTGGTCGAGGACGTCGACGGCGAGCCGGTTGTAGGGGTTGATGTTGACGACGGCGGGATACGGGGTGAGGACGGTCTGCCCGAAACGGTTGGCCGGCCGCACCACGGTCGCCCGCAGCCGGACGCCGTCGCTCATGGTGAGCACGACGTCACGCTGGATCGACACGCGGGGATAGAGCGGCTTGCCGTCGACCTGCTCGCGCCAGCGGATGGCGTCGGCGCCGCCGGTGGGATCACCGAGCGGGAGCGACCCGAAATGCGGGGCGCCTATCCGGCCCGTTCGGCGTCGCGGGGCCGTGGCGTGGTCGTGGTCCAATCGGTACGTCATGGTGCATCACCCTGCCTCCGGGGCGAGACCCACCGATCTATCGCGGGCGTCGTCGCCGGCTCGTCGTCGACACCTGCGGTGTGTCGACGACGAGGTGAGACCCACACCATAGGTGTGGCGTTCGTCACCTCGCCGGACGAGGATAGCTGAGCGCCGATATCGGATCGCTAACTAGGGGGCGTCGGTTTCATCATGCTCGCGTGACCCGAGTTCGATGGCGGCCGCCGCTTCGAGCACCATCCAGGCGGACAACTGGACCGACAGATCTCGTTCCGGCACCTCCGACGAGTGCACTGCACCACCGATGAGCTGGGCTTTTCCGCCGCCGACCGACGGTGGGTGCGCGGGTGTGCGCCAGTCGGGACCGAACACGGGCCCGCTCTCGGTGTCATAACGGTGCGTCCAGGCCGCGTCCGCGCTCGTCGTGACAAGCGCGGTCGCACGACGGCGGAGTCCGTCGGTTGCAGGACCTCGTGGCAGATCCGTGGCGACCAACGCCAGGTATCGGGCCAGAATCCCGGAGAACAGGCCACCGTCGCCGCCGCCCGCTCCGGGGATCACACCGTCGTCACACAGGCGCGTCTCCACCGCGCCCAGCAGTCGGTCGAGACGGTCGGCGTGAACGGGCTCCCCGGTCAGTCGAAGCAGTTCGAGTTCGGTGCCCAGGACCACGCCCTGGCAGTAGGTGTAGATGGCGGTGACCCGCTCGAAGCCGCCCCCGGCGAGAGGTTTGACCCCGTCGATCACCAGATGGGAGTCGTCGTCGACCAGGGTGTGGTCCATCCAGTCGGCCATCGCCGTCGCCCGCTCGACCTCGCCGGCACGCGCCAGCAGGATGGCCGCCGGGCCGTTGGCGGGGGCGTTGAAGAACACGTCGGGCTTTCGCCACGGGATGCCGCCGCCGCGCGCCGGCATCCATGCCTCGACCATCTGAGTGACCAGCGTGGCGAGCCCATCGTCGTACGTCAGACCCAGATGCCGGTCGGCCCGTTCGATCGCCAGTCCGAGCCAGGCCATGTCGTCGTAGTAGTTGTTCGTCCAGCGCCCGAGATTGCGCAGGCGGATGCCGCGCAGCAGACGATCGACGTCGTCGGCCAGGGTGGCGCAGCGGTGGATCGCGGCGTCGACGAGCAGGTCGACGACATGGGCCTGCCACCAGTAATGCCAGCTACCTGCCACCATGGGCAGGCGTCCCGACGGCCATGCGATCCGCGCCAAACGGGTCCCCGGGAGGTAGGCAAGCTGCCTCAGGTGGCGGTCGGTGATGGCATCGGCGGCACGAGCTGCGCGCTCGTCGGCCTGGCCCCGCCCGGGCATCTCCGACGACGATTTGGATGCGTCACCCACGGTCAGGTAGCCTATTCGCTTGGTGTGGCACACAACCGTGTGCCGTATCGGTTCAACCAGAGACCGTCGGTCATCGGGTACTCCCGATCGAAGGTCCGGCTCACGTCATCGAGGTGGCGACAGGGTCGGCGGCCCGCGCAGGGAGAACGAGGAACGACAGTACGGCGGTGGCCGTGCTGATGTCGCGCCCCGGACCTCTGCGTGCCGGGGCGTTTGTCGTTTCGACGGCTGTTTCCCGCCTCTTCGGCTCCGGTTGGGTCTGAACCCAACTCTAGTGATGAGAGAGGAGGCGAAGTATGGCCAAGTCCGAAAAGGTCGCCGCTGTTGCGGAGATCGCCGAGCAGTTCAAGGGCTCATCGGCGGCGGTTGTCACGGAATACCGTGGCCTGTCCGTCAGCCAGATCACCGAACTGCGTCGTTCGCTCGGTGAGGGCGCAACCTACTCCGTCGCCAAGAACACCCTGGTGAAGCGTGCCGCAGCAGATGCGGGCGTTGAGGGACTCGACGAGCTGTTCAGCGGACCGACCGCGATCGCCTTCATCGAAGGCGAGCCGGTGATGGCCGCGAAGGCGATCAAGAACTTCGCCAAGGACAACAAGGCACTCGTGGTCAAGGGCGGGTACATGGACGGCCGCGCGCTGTCCGTGGGCGAGATCGAACAGATCGCCGACCTGGAGACCCGTGAGGTTCTGTTGGCCAAGCTCGCCGGTGCCATGAAGGGCAACTTGGCAAAGGCTGCCGGCCTGTTCAACCAGCCGGCTTCGCAGGTGGCGCGCCTGGCCGCGGCCCTGCAGGAGAAGAAGAACGAAGCCGGCGAGACCGAGTAATTCGGCCCCGCTGCACACAAGCAATCCCCGAACCGTACGGGGATGAACCACCCCCGTACGGGGACTGACAGGAAGGACGCCACCATGGCGAAGCTCACCGCTGACGAGCTCATCGATCAGTTCAAGGAACTGACCCTGCTGGAGCTCAGCGATTTCGTGAAGAAGTTCGAAGAGGTCTTCGAGGTCACCGCTGCCGCTCCGGTCGCCGTCGCCGCTGCCGGTGCTCCGGCTGCCGGTGGTGCCGCTGAGGCCGCCGCCGAGCAGGACGAGTTCGACGTCGTGCTCGAGGGCGCGGGCGACAAGAAGATCCAGGTCATCAAGGTGGTCCGCGAGATCGTCTCCGGCCTGGGCCTGAAGGAAGCCAAGGACCTCGTCGAGGGTGCCCCGAAGGCTCTCCTGGAGAAGGTCGACAAGGAAGCCGCCGAGGCTGCCAAGGCCAAGCTCGAAGAGGCCGGCGCTCAGGTTTCGGTCAAGTGACCTCAGGTCTCTGACCGAGCAAGACCCCACGCTCTCAACGAGCGTCACGAAAGGCCCCGAGCCCAATGGACTCGGGGCCTTTTGGTGCATCTGGCGTGAGTAGGTTTCCTACTGCTCCCTGAGGAATCCCGGAGCGCTAGCGGAGGGATGTCACGAAGGGGCCCTTCGAGACACTCGGCTAGCGCCTCGTTCCTCAGGGATCGGGGGGCGACGGGCGGCACAGGTGATGCCGGCGGACACGGGTTGGCCCTGAGGGCTGCGTATCCCCAGGGTCGGGGATTGTGATCACGGGCGCACTTTTGCGATCGGGGTGGCATCGACTACGCTCATCCAGCGAGCCAAGTTACCGGCGGGTAAGGGCGGGCGATCGGCCTCGGGGGAGTTCGGTCAACCGTCCAGGATTGTGGCGCGCACACATGTGAGCTGCTGAGGGTCTCGGCTACAGTGACCCCAACCACAATTGTCGCCGGTACGTGTGTGGTCACACCGACCGCCGCAGGGGGCAGCGAATGTCTGGGAGGATGCAGTGGGTGTAGAGGTCAGCGTCGAGGGGCTCACCAAGTCGTTCGGATCGCAGAACATCTGGCGCGACGTCACGATGACGCTCCCCAAGGGGGAGGTGTCGGCCCTGCTGGGTCCGTCGGGTACCGGCAAGTCGGTGTTCCTGAAGACTCTGATCGGTCTGCTCCACCCCGAGCAGGGATCGGTGGTCATCGACGGCACCGACATCACCAAGTGCTCGGCCAAGGAACTCTACGAGATCCGCAAGCTGTTCGGCGTCCTCTTCCAGGACGGCGCACTGTTCGGCTCGATGAGCCTCTACGACAACATCGCCTTCCCGCTTCGTGAGCACACGAAGAAGAAGGAAGACGAAGTCCGCGACATCGTGATGGAGAAGATCGACCTGGTCGGTCTGGCCGGCGCCGAGGACAAGCTGCCCGGTGAGATCTCCGGCGGTATGCGCAAGCGCGCCGGCCTTGCCCGCGCCCTGGTGCTCGACCCGCAGATCATCCTCTGCGACGAGCCGGACTCGGGTCTGGATCCCGTTCGTACCGCGTACATCTCGCAGCTGTTGATCGACATCAACGCGCAGATCGACGCGACGATCCTGATCGTCACGCACAACATCAACATCGCCCGGACCATCCCGGACAACATCGGCATGCTGTTCCGCAAGGAACTGGTCATGTTCGGTCCGCGCGAGCAGCTGCTGACGTCCGAGCAGCCTGTGGTCAAGCAGTTCCTCTCCGGTGACCGTTTCGGTCCGATCGGCATGTCCGAGGAGAAGGACGAGGCCGTCCAGAAGCAGGAAGAGGCCATGCAGGCCGCCGGCATCGGCGGTGGCGGCACCAAGGACGACTTCTCCGAGATCATCCCGCAGGTGCAGCCCAATCCGGGCATGCCCGAACGCAAGGCCATCGCGCGCCACCGCGAGCGGGTGCACGAGCTGCTGCACACCCTGCCGCCGAACGCGCAGGACGCCATCCGGCGCAGCATGGAGGAAGAAGACCGGATGCGCGATGAAATGCAGGCACACCACGACGAGCAGCAGACCGTCGCCGTGGGTGCCGGACAGGGGTCGGGGGAATGGACCTCTGCCGGAGGCGACGACTACCCGGGTAGTGACGCGCCGACTCAGAGCTGGGCCACTCCGCCCGTCGGGGATGCCACGGTGACCCAGCCCATCGAGACCGGCCGCCACCAGCAGCCCAACGACGGTCGGAGTCAATAAGGATGAGCAGTGCCACCACGCGTGGCGTTGATCGGATAGCTCAGGCCGGAACGGGCGCGCTCGCCCAGACCGGCAACATCGTGCAGCTCTTCGTCGATGTCGCGCGGCAGTCCTTCGTGCGCCCGTTTCAGTTGCGGGAGTTCATCCAGCAGGCCTGGTTCATCGCGAGTGTCACGATCCTGCCGACCGCGCTGATCGCCATCCCGTTCGGTGCGATCGTCTCCCTGCAGACCGGCTCACTGATCAAGCAGCTGGGTGCGGAGTCCTACACGGGTGCGGCCAGCGTCCTGGTGGTGATCCAGCAGGGGTCGCCGCTGGTGACGTCGCTGCTCATCGCGGGCGCCGCGGGTTCGGCCGTGGCCGCCGACCTCGGGTCGCGCACGATCCGCGAAGAGATCGACGCGATGGAGGTGCTCGGCATCAACCCGATCCAGCGCCTCGTCGTCCCACGCGTGCTCGCGATGGTGCTGGTGGCGATGCTGCTCAACGGCCTGGTCGCCGTCGTCGGCATCGGTGGTGGCTACTTCTTCAACGTCATCGTGCAGGGCGGCACCCCGGGTGCCTACCTCGCGTCGTTCGGGTCGCTGGCGCAGCTGCCCGACCTGTACATCTCGACGGTCAAGGCGGCCATCTTCGGTGTGCTCGCCGGTGTCGTCGCCGCCTACAAGGGCCTCAACCCGAAGGGCGGACCGAAGGGCGTGGGTGACGCCGTCAACCAGAGCGTGGTCATCACGTTCCTGCTGCTCTTCCTGGCCAATCTGATCATCACTGCGGTCTACCTGCAGATCGTTCCGCCGAAGGGGGGCTAGCGTGGCCGGTGATCAGGGCGGCGTGACCATCGCGAAGTCGCGCCCCGAGTACTACATGTACGAAGCCCGCAAGCAGCTGGGCAAGCCGCTGAAGGTGCTCGACGGCGCCGGCGAGCAGATGTCCTTCTACGGGCGCACCCTCGCATGGATTCCGCGAACCCTGGTGCACTACACCCGCGAGGTGCTGCGCCTGCTCGCCGAGGTGGCGTTCGGGTCGGGCGGCCTCGCGGTCATCGGCGGCACCGTCGGCGTGATGGTGCTGATGTCGGGATTCACCGGCGTCGTCGTCGGACTGCAGGGTTATGCCGCCCTGGATCAGCTCGGGTCGCAGGCCCTGACCGGCTTCCTGTCGGCCTACGTGAACACCCGCGAGGTGGCGCCGCTGGTGGCCGGGCTCGCCTTGTCGGCGACGGTCGGCTGCGGGTTCACCGCCCAGCTCGGCGCCATGCGGATCTCGGAGGAGATCGACGCCCTGGAGTCGATGGCCGTGCCGTCGATCCCGTTCCTGGTGTCCACCCGGGTCATCGCCGGATTCATCGCGGTCATCCCGCTCTACGTGCTCGGCCTGTTGTCGGCGTACCTGGCGTCACGAACCATCACGACCGTGTTCCAGGGCCAGTCGGGCGGCTCCTACGACCACTACTTCAACCTGTTCCTGCCGCCGGCCGACGTGCTCTGGTCGTTCGGCAAGGTCCTGGTGTTCGCGTTCGTCATCATCCTGGTCCACTGCTACTACGGCTACTACGCAAGCGGCGGCCCCGCGGGCGTCGGCGTGGCCGTCGGTCACGCGGTGCGAGCGGCGTTGGTGCTCATCGCCATCCTCGACTTCTTCCTCGGTCTCGCGATCTGGGGGACCACGACGACCGTCCGAGTGGGAGGCTGATCGATGTCGACGCTTCGTCGCCGGCTGCTCGGAGTGGTGTTCTTCCTGGTGGTGGCGCTGTTCTTCACGGTGACCATCACCAAGTTCAACGACGGCTTCACCACGTTCACCGACGTCACCCTGCAGACCGATTCGACCGGCAACGCGCTGCCGCAGAACGCCGACGTCAAGGCGCGCGGCGTCCTCGTCGGCGAGGTCCGTGACGTCGAGCCCACCGACGACGGCTCGGTCGCGGTCACCCTCGGTCTCGATCCCGACATGGCCGCGAAGCTGCCGCAGAACACCACGGCACGAATTCTGCCGAAGACGTTGTTCGGTGAGCGCTACGTCGACCTTCAGGTGCCCACCGACGAGGCGTCGGCCGCGATGCTGGCCTCCGGGGACACCATCTACACCGACGAGAGCGGCAACGCCCAGGAACTGCAGGAACTGTTCGACGACCTCCTGCCGGTGCTCGACGCGATCCCGCCCGCCGACCTGAACGTCACCCTGACGTCGCTGTCGCAGGCGCTCGACGGTCGCGGTGAGCAGCTCGGCGTGACGTTCCAGGAACTCGACACGATCTTCCGCCGGTTCAACGACAACATGCCGGAGCTGCAGAGCACCCTGCGCGGACTGTCGAGTTTCTCGCAGACGTACTCGGAGGCCCTGCCCGACGTCATCGACGCCCTCGACAACCTCCGCACCACCAACCGCACCATCGTGGAACGGCAGGGCGACCTGCGCACGCTGATCTCGACGGTCGGCGTGGCCGCGACCGACACCACCGCGTTCCTGCGGGAGAACGGGACCGACCTGATCGATCTCGCGGTCGACTCCGAGGAGTTCCTGGTCGGTCTCGCGAAGCAGTCGCCGACGTTCGTCTGCACCTTCCGCAACTTCGCGGGCCTGATCCCCGAGTCCCGCACCATCGTCGGCCAGGGCACCGACAATCCCGGCGTGCGGGTGAACCTGACGTTCGTCAACCCGCGCGGCCGTTATCTGCCCAACCAGGACGAACCGCGACTGCTGGACAGTGACCCGCCCGCGGTCTGCTACGAACCCGCCCGAGACGGCCGCCCGTTCCCGCAGTATCCGGGCGGCGGACTCGCCGACGGCTCGTATCAGCCACCGTCGCGCAATGCCGGTCCGCGCAACGTGGAAACCCTTCCGCAGCCGCAGTTCTCGGCCACCCCGGCGGGGACGATCACCGGGGCGAGTGGGGCGATTCCGCGGAATCCGTTCGACGATCCCGATTATGTGAAGCAGTTGAAGGTCATCTACGGCGGCGCCAACGGCACCGATCCCGAGAAGGTCCCCACGTGGGTCACCACGATCGGCGGAGCGTCGCTTCAGGGAGCGCAGGTCACCATCCGATGAAATCCATCACCGGACCGCTGATCAAGCTGATCACCTTCGCGGTGGTCACCGTGATCGCCACCAGTCTGTTGGCGTTGACGATCGCCAACGCCGGCGGCGACGGCGACAGCGACTTCAAGGCGGTCTTCTCCGACGCGGCGATGCTGAACCCAGGCGACGACGTCCGGATCGCGGGCGTCCGCGTCGGGCAGGTCACCGACGTGCGGGTGCACGAACGCAACCAGGCGATGGTCGAGTTCAACGTCGACCGCGACCGGCTGCCCGACGGCACCCAGCTCTACATCCGCTACCGCAACCTGACCGGCCTGCGATATCTCGCGCTGGAGAAGGGGGCCGGCGACCCCGACAGGACCGTGAGCACGGGCTACACGTTCGGCACCAACGGCGCCGAGAACACGCACCCCGCGGTCAACCTCACCGAACTGTTCAACGGGTTCAAACCACTGTTCCGTGAATTGTCCGCGGCCGACGTGAACACGCTGTCCGATCAGATCATCAAGGTGTTCCAGGGGGAGAGCGGCACCATCTCGCAGCTGATCAGCAGCACCTCCGAGCTGACCAATGCGATCGCCGACAAGGACCGGGTCATCGGGGAGCTGATCACCAACCTGACCTCCGTGCTCGACACCGTGAACCGAAACGACGACCAGTTCACCGCACTGCTCGACAACACCGAGCAGCTGGTGACGGGGCTGGCCGCGCAGCGCGGGTCGGTCGGGTCGGCCATCGAGTCGGTGTCGAACCTGACCGCGGTGACGGCGTCGATCCTGCAGCCCACCCGCCCGGCGATCCAGGGCGACATCGCCGGTCTGAAGTCGCTCGCCGACCAGATCAACGCCCGCGACGACGACGTGACCGAGATCCTGACGAACCTGCCGGTGAAGCTGCAGAAGATCGGCCGGGCGGCGTCATTCGGTTCGTGGTTCCAGTTCTATCTGTGCGGCATCGACGTGGTGGCCGGCAACGGCAAGTCGACGCTGCTGACCCAGCCGCTGATCCCGCTGCCCGACATCAATCACGTGCTCTACACCAGCGCTGCCACCCGCTGCTGGAAAGACGAAAGGCCGGGGGGCTGACCTGTGGCTGACGACAATCACAACCGGGATGGGCAGAACCCGGACGGGCCGGACCAGCCCGCCGACGAACAGCACCCGCACCGCCGCTTCGGCGGGCGACGCAGCCCGGTCAGCATCGGCGCGATCGGCATCCTCATCATCCTGATGACCGCGGTGTCGGCGTTCTTCCTGAACTCGCTGCCACTGGTCGGGGCGGCCGCCCGCTACACCGCCCAGTTCACCGAGGCGGCCGGCCTCAAGCCGGGCGCCGAGGTGCGCGTCGCGGGCGTCAAGGTGGGCACCGTCGACGGCGTGAGCCTCGACGGCGACCACGTGGACGTGGATTTCCGCGTGACCAACACCTGGATCGGCAACCAGACCCAGGCGTCGATCCAGATCAAGACCATCCTCGGTCAGAAGTATCTGGGGCTGAACCCGCAGGGCACCGAACCGGCCGACCCCGACGTCGTGCTCACCGACACCGTGTCGCCCTACGACGTCATCGAGGCGTTCTCCGACGCGGCCGACCAGGTGGAGGAGCTCGACACCACGCAGCTCGCCGACTCGATGGAGTCGCTGCGCGACGCGTTCTCCGGCACCGCCGGCGACATCGGCCCGTCGCTCGACGGACTGTCGCGGCTCTCGGAGACCATCGCGAGCCGGGACGCGGAGGTGCAGCGGCTGCTCGAGGCGACCAAGTCGACCTCGCAGATCCTGGCCGACCGCAACGAGGAGTTCGTCCGATTGATCGCCGGCGCGGGGCAGCTCCTCGACGAACTCAACAATCGCCAGCAGGCGATCTCCAACCTGTTGTCCACCACCACGGCCCTATCTGATTCGCTGTCGGGCATCGTCCGCGACAACCAGGAGCAGATCGGCCCGGCGCTCGAGTCTCTGCAACAGGTCAACGAGCTGCTGACCGAACAGAACCAGAACCTCCGCGAGACGATCACCTACATGGCGCCGTTCTACCGGCTGTACGCCAACGTGCTCGGCAACGGACGCTGGTTCGAGTCGGTGGTCACCAACCTGCTGCCGCCGGCGCTGCCGCAGCAGAACACCACCCGGCCACCCAACAAGAAGGTCCTGCAGAACAACGGCGGAACGGAGGCCGGCTGATGACAGCTCCCGACCTCACCCGCACCTCCGGTCCGGGGCGCTGGTTCACCCCCCGTCACATCGTGATGCTCGTGCTCGGGGTGATCGTCGCCCTGATCGTCGCGGGCGTGCTGTGGTGGGCCTTCTCGATGATCGGGACCACCAAGATCACCGCGACCTTCGCGCGCAGCGTCGGTATCTACTCCGGCTCCGACGTTCGGGTCCTCGGCGTCGAGGTCGGCAAGGTCGACGAGGTGACCCCACAGGGCGACACCGTGAAGGTCACGATGACCGTCAACCGCGGTGTCGACCTGCCCGCCGATGTGCGTGCGGTGCAGATCATCCCGTCGGTGGTCGCCGACCGCTACGTGCAGCTGACCCCGGCCTACACCGGCGGGGAGAAGGCCCCCGACGACATCACGCTCTCGCTCGACCAGACGATGGTCCCGGTGGAGGTCGACCAGATCTACGCCAGCGTGCAGGAGCTGTCCGAGGCGCTCGGCCCCGAGGGTGCGAACCGCGACGGCGCGGTCAGCGACCTCGTCGCGACCGGCGCCGACAACCTCGAGGGCAACGGCGAGAAGCTCGGAGCGACCATCGAGCAGCTCTCCCGCGCCACCACCACGCTGAGCAACTCGCGCGGCAACATCGTCGACACGGTCAAGAATCTCGACGTGTTCGTCGGCGCGCTGCGCGAGAACGACGCGCAGGTGCGTCAGTTCAACCGCCAGATGGCCTCGTTCAACCAGTTCCTCGCCGGGGAGCGCAACCAGTTGTCGGCGTCGCTGAACAAGCTGTCGATCGCTCTCGGCGACGTCGCGACGTTCGTCCAGGACAACCGGCAACTGCTCGGGGACACCGTCCGCGGTCTGCAGCCCACCACGCAGGCGCTGCTCGACACCAAGGACCACCTCAAGGAGATCCTGACCGTTCTGCCGGTGACGATCAGCAACCTGATCAACGCCTACGACGCGGAGTCCGGCACGTTGGCCATGCGCCTGACGATCCCGGATCTGCAGGATCTGATCGGTGCGCAGTGCCGACTGCTCGACCTGGGCAAGCTGCTCGACGGCAACCCGGCCGCCGAACAGTTCAGCACCACCCTCAACCCGCTGATCACTCAGTGTGAGGACATCGGCAAGCAGATCACCGACGGTGTGCTCGAGCCGCTGCTGCCGGTGCTGCCGTTCGGCATCATGAGCAACAACAAACTGCAGCGCTACCCGGCGCCCGGCACCAACCAGGGCAACCCGGATCCGCAGCTGGAGTCCGGTGCGGAGTCGGCGCCGCCGACGGGACCGGCGGCCACCCGACCGTCGAACGGACCTGAGGCGGGTGAGAACTGATGCGTAACATCCTGTCTCGCAATCCACTGCGGGTGGCGGTCGGTGCCGCGATCGCCGCGATGATGCTCGTCCTGTCCGGCTGCGGGAGCAACGGCATCCAGTCGATCCCGCTGCCGGGCGGCGTGGACACCGGCGACAACCCGCGCGTCTACCAGATCCAGTTCGACGACATCCTCGACCTGGTGCCGCAGTCGATGGTCAAGATGGACGGCATCCCGGTCGGCCGCGTGGAAGCGGTCGAGGTGCCCGACAACGAATGGTTCGCCCAGGTCAAGGTCGAGGTGCAGGGTCAGATCGACCTGTCCGACGCGGCAACCGCCGCGGTGCAGCAGACGTCACTGCTCGGCGAGAAGTTCATCGAACTCTCCGAGCCGGAGAACGCCGAGGAACTGCCACGTCAGAACCCGGCCGAGGCCATTCCGCTGGACCGCACCCGCACCGCCACCGACATCGAGCAGGTACTCGGCGCGCTGTCGATGCTGCTCAACGGTGGTGGGCTCAACCAGTTGCAGCCGATCGTGACCGAGCTGAACAAGGCGCTCGAGGGGTCCGTGGATCAGCCGTGCGAGGTGGGTCCGCGAGGGCGGACGTGCCCGGTGTTCCGGAGTCTGCTCGAGCAGACCCAGCAACTCATCACCGGTCTGAACCGCCAACGCGACGACATCGTCAACGCCATCGACGGTCTCGCCCGCCTGTCCACCCGGGCGGCGGACCAGACCGAGCAGATCGAGCGCATCCTCGCCGAACTGCCCGAGGGTGTCGCGGTCCTCGAGGAGCAGCGTCCGCAGCTCGTCGACCTGCTGACCAAGCTCGACGATCTGGGGCAGGTGGGTACCGATGTCCTCGGCAGGTCGCGCGACGCGCTGATCACCGACCTCAAGGCGCTGCGTCCCGTGCTCAGCGAGTTGGCCAAGGCGACTCCGGATCTGATCACCGCGGCACCGCTGATGCTCACCCACCCGTTCCCCGACTGGCTGCTGCCCGCGGTGCACGGCGACTCGACCAACCTGTTCATGACCCTGGATTTCCGGCTGCTCAATCAACTCGAGGCCCTCGGCGTGGGTCAGGGAGAGCCGGAGTACTCGCCGCCGCAGCGGGTCGACGTGCCGGTGAATCCGGCCAACCCGTACGTCGGGGACAACGGTCCGCGTTACGGCTGGCCGACGATCACGTTGCTGCCGCCCGGCCCCAACTGGCGTCCGGGGCCCAACACGCCACCGTCCGGTGGCACGTATCCGATGAACCCGGCGGCCGGTTCGGCGCGTGCGCCTGCCTCGGCCGACTCGGATGGTGCGGACAACGGCGATGCGGACAGCGGCGAGGGCCAGTTCACGCTGATGCCACCCGCACAGCCGGGCCAGCGATTCATCGACGGTCCGCTGAGCATGATCGGAGCGCCCTCATGATCTCCCGGATGGCCAAGATCCAGCTCATCGTGTTCGTCATCGTGGGACTGGTCGCGCTGGTCTACGTCGGAGCGAAGTACGCGCGGCTCGATCGCCTGGCCGGCTTCGGCCAGTACACGGTCACCGCGTCGATGCCCTCGTCGGGCGGCATCTTCACCAACGCGGAGGTGACGTACCAGGGCGTGCCGGTGGGTCGGGTCGGATCGCTGAGCCTGACCGAGGACGGTGTGAACGTGGCCCTCGAGCTCGACTCGGGCGGGCCGGAGATCCCGTCGTCGGCGGCCGCGGTGGTGGCCAACCGCTCGGCGATCGGTGAGCAGTACGTGGACCTGCAGCCGACGTCGTCGGAAGGTCCGTATCTGGAAGACGGGTCGGTGATCACCGAGACGTCGGTGCCGCCAGAACTCGAGGACGTGGTGGCGTCGGCCATCGACTTCACGTCGTCGATCCCGGTCGACGACCTGCACACCGTGATCACGGAGCTGGGCAAGGCGTTCGACGGTCAGGCGAACAACCTGACCCGTCTCGTCGACTCGTTGTCGAAGCTGTCGCGGGCGGGCTATGACTCGCTCGACGAGACGATCTCGCTGATCCAGAACTCGGATGTGGTGCTCAGTACCCAGGCCGAGCAGTCGGACGCCATCCTGTCGTGGTCGCGGAATCTGGACGTCATCACGGCGACCCTGGCGCAGTCCGATCCGGATCTGCGGCGACTGCTGACGACCGGCACCGCATCGGCGACCCAGATCTCGGCGCTTCTCGAGGAGAGCGGTGGCGACATCTCCACCGTCGTCAAGCAGTTGGCGAGCACGTTGCGGACGATCGAACCGACCGGCTTCGCGACGTCGACGACGTTCGCCATGTTGTCGGCATTGTCGGCGGGCAGTCACAGCCCCGCTCCCGGCGACGGCCAGATCCACTTCGGCGTCGTGCTGGAGACCAACAACCCGGCAGCCTGTACCCGGGGCTACGAGGGCACGCAGGAGATGGTCCAGCGGATGAAGCGCGAGGACCCGTCCTTCGACATCCGCTACGACGAGTTCCCGTTCAACACGAACGCCAAATGTTCGGTGCCGGTGGGCAACCCGACGGGTGTGCGCAGCGGCGAGCGGGCCGTGTACGCCAATCCGGAGTTCGCCCAGCCGTGGGACGAGACCCCCAAGAAGGATCCGGACAAGCTGAACCTGAATCCGTTGGCGCGGCAGTTGGCAGCGTTGTTGGGAGTCCGCCCGCAGTGAGTGTTTGGGTTCCTCTCAGGTCCCGATGGTTAGGTGACGGCCGATGACGAGTAACACATCGGCGTCCCCGACGACGGGACCCGCACAGTCGCGCAGCGCCGGAACCACGGTGGCGCTGGCCGCGGCGATCATCGCGGTGATCGCGGCGGCCGTCTGCGCCGTCTGGTTCGGCTATCAGGGCTACCAGGCCTACTTCGTCCAGAAGCCCATCCAGGACGCGCGCGATGGCGCGGTCGGCGGGGCCGAGCAGGCCATCATCAACGTCACGACGGTCGATCCGCAGGACACCGCGGACTGGAAGCGCCGGGTGGACGCGTCGCTGACGGGCAAGGCGCGCGAACAGATCACCAATCAGGACGTCAGCAACCTGAACTCGATGATCACCGACGCCGGCCCGCAGGCCGCGACGCTGACGTCACGTCTGGTGCGCAGTGCGCCCACTGAGGTCGACGCCGACGGGGGATCGGCCAAGGTGTTGGTGTACGTCGCCGCCACGTCGAAACGGGAAAACGAGGCCGGCGTCACCCAGACCATGGGCTTCTCCGTGTCGATGACCAAGGAGGGCGACTCCTGGAAGGCCAACGACATCGTGCCGCTCGACTCGCTGCAGTACGAGGACCCCAACGCGGCCGCCCCGGCACCGGGCGCCGAGGGAGGGGGCAACTGATGCCGAACAACCCACGCCCGTCGCGCAAGGCACCGAAGCGGCGGTCCACACCCCGCGTCGCGGGCCGTCCGGGCCCCGGCCAGACGTCGTCGTCGGAGCCCGTCGAGAGCACCCAGGTCCCCGCCGATCCCGCCGACGGAACCCCGGAAGCCGCCGACGGAACCCCAGATCCCGCCGACAGAACCCCGGAAGCCGCCGACGGAACCCCAGATCCCGCCGACAAAACCCCCGAAGCCACCGACTCGCCGGAATCCGCCGACGCCGACAAGCCGAAGCAGGCGTCGAAGCGTCCCGTGTCCCGCGTGTCCACCCTTCGCCCCGGCGACGGCGCACCCGCGGCGGAACCGGCGGAACCGGCGACATCGCTCGGCCGCCGCCCCGGCGGCTCACGACGACGCGCCACCGTCGTCGTCCTGGCCGCGATCGCGGCGGTGCTGGGGATCTTCGCCCTCATCGCGGGACTCCATCCCGGCGCCGACATCGGGCCCAACAAGGCCTTCGTCGACCGGCCCGCGACGACCGAGCTGACCTCGCAGGTGCAGAGCAAGGCATGTGCGTTGACGGTCAACACCGTCGACGTCGACAAATGGGCCGAGCAGGCGCGCGCCGTGTTGACCGGCGAGGCGCTCACCGAATTCGACCAGTATCTGCCACAGCAGCGCGAGATCCTCGGGCAGACCCAGGCCGTTGCCGATTGTCGGGTGGAAACCGTCGGCGTCGCCGATCTCAGCGGCGGCGATGACGGCGACACCGCACGGGTCGTCGTCAACATGATCGTCAGCCAGCAGCAGGCCGGGATCGCCGGACAGAGCGCGGCCCCGCGTTATCAGTTCGGCATGGTCAAGCAGGGCGATGCGTGGCTGATCAACAAGGTCGAGGCGTTCTAGTCTCCGAGCGACACAGGCGACCTCGCCAACGAGGCCGAGGGCGTTTCCAGGGCGTTCTTTCGACAGCGTGGAGGATCGGTGAGCGAAGGGCTGTTGGCGCTTGATCTCACAACTCCGGAGCGCGATATTCTGGTGACCGGGCTGGTGGAATGGGGCGGTCCCGTTGCGATGTCGGATGCGTTGGCTGTCGCGATCGGGTTCGACGACGCCGCAGAATTCAGGGCACGCAAGCGGGATCTGCTGGATGCACTGCAGGGAGCAGGAGAGCTGAGTCTTCGAGACTGGAGACGGACGTTGGCGGCGGCCGAGGTCAATTTTGCCAGCAATGTCATCGGTGTGGGTCTGGAGTGGACGGACTTCAGTCTCATCTCGGATGAGGAGACCTTTGCGGCAATGCGATCGGTGCAGTTGAAGCTGGCGTTGCACCCATCCCGACACCAGGATTGATTCGCCGAGGGCCGCACGTGATCTGCCCGCGATCAGCCAGCCGGCCGCCGGGCCCAGCTCGTCGCCCGTCGAAACCACTCCGGTTCTGCAACAAATCTGCGTGTACCGCTTGACGTGGCCGCGACGTCGGGCCAGTCTGTCACCAGTGATCGACGTGCAGGCAGCCATCAGCGCGGAGCCACTTCAAGACGCGGCTTGACAAAGTGCGTCTATTTTCTGCTACAGTTGGACGTTGCGCTGGCTGCCTCCTGTCCATGTATCGATCCTTCCTCTGGCCACCTTTGCTGTGTGTGCTCGTGGTGATCGCCGAAATCGCAGGTGTCACCAGCGAACGGCCCATCAAGCCAAGCACCGAGCTAGGTAGAACACTTCGTGTTGGAAGGACGCATCTTGGCACTCGACCGCCAGTCCACCTCAACCATCCCCGGCGCGCCCAAGCGCGCATCGTTTGCAAAGATCGACGAGCCACTGGAGGTCCCCGGCCTCCTCGACCTCCAACTCGATTCGTTCGAGTGGCTCGTCGGATCCCCCGAGTGGCGTGCCAAGGCCATCGCCCGGGGTGACGACAACCCGACCGGCGGCCTCGAGGACATCCTGCACGAACTGTCCCCGATCGAGGACTTCTCCGGCTCGATGTCGCTGTCCTTCTCCGACCCGCACTTCGACGAGGTCAAGGCCTCCGTCGAGGAGTGCAAGGACAAGGACATGACCTACGCGGCGCCGCTGTTCGTCACCGCGGAGTTCATCAACAACAACACCGGTGAGATCAAGTCGCAGACCGTCTTCATGGGCGACTTCCCGATCATGACCGACAAGGGCAGCTTCATCATCAACGGCACCGAGCGTGTCGTGGTGAGCCAGCTGGTGCGTAGCCCCGGTGTCTACTTCGACTCCTCGATCGACAAGGCCACCGAGAAGAACCTGCACACCGTCAAGGTGATCCCGGGCCGTGGTGCTTGGCTCGAGTTCGACGTCGACAAGCGCGACACCGTGGGCGTTCGCATCGACCGCAAGCGTCGCCAGCCGGTCACCGTGCTGCTCAAGGCACTGGGCCTGACCACCGAGGAGATCGCGGAGCGCTTCGGCTTCTCCGAGATCATGATGTCCACCCTGGAGAAGGACAACACCGCCAACCAGGACGAGGCGCTGCTCGAGGTCTACCGCAAGCTGCGTCCGGGCGAGCCGCCGACCAAGGAGTCCGCGGAGAACCTTCTGGAGAACCTGTTCTTCAAGGAGAAGCGCTACGACCTGGCCCGCGTTGGCCGCTACAAGATCAACAAGAAGCTCGGCCTCACCGACAACCCCATGTCCGGCGAGGGCGTGCTGACGCGCGAGGACATCGTCGCGACGGTCGAGTACCTGGTCCGCCTGCACGAGGCCGATCCGCACACCACCACCTTCATGACGGTGCCCGGTGGCGTCGAGGTCCCGGTCGAGGTCGACGACATCGACCACTTCGGCAACCGTCGTCTGCGTACCGTCGGCGAGCTGATCCAGAACCAGATCCGCGTGGGTCTGTCGCGTATGGAGCGTGTCGTGCGTGAGCGCATGACCACCCAGGACGTCGAGGCGATCACCCCGCAGACCCTGATCAACATCCGTCCCGTCGTGGCGGCGATCAAGGAGTTCTTCGGCACCAGCCAGCTGTCGCAGTTCATGGACCAGAACAACCCGCTGTCGGGCCTCACGCACAAGCGTCGTCTGTCGGCGCTGGGCCCCGGCGGTCTGAGCCGTGAACGTGCCGGCCTCGAGGTCCGCGACGTCCACCCGAGCCACTACGGCCGTATGTGCCCGATCGAGACCCCTGAGGGTCCGAACATCGGTCTGATCGGTTCGCTCTCGGTGTACGCGCGGGTGAACCCGTTCGGCTTCATCGAGACCCCGTACCGCAAGGTCGAGAACGGTGTGGTCACCGACAGCGTCAAGTACCTGACCGCCGACGAAGAGGACCGCTACCTCGTCGGCCAGGCCAACACCAATTACGACCTGAACGGGCAGATCACCGACAGCCGTGTGCTGGTCCGCAAGAAGGGCTCCGAGGTCGAGTTCGTCAACCCCGATCAGGTCGACTACCTCGACGTCTCGCCGCGCCAGATGGTGTCGGTCGCGACCGCGATGATCCCGTTCCTCGAGCACGACGACGCGAACCGCGCCCTGATGGGTGCCAACATGCAGCGTCAGGCCGTGCCGCTGGTGCGCAACGAGTCGCCGCTGGTCGGTACCGGCATGGAGCTGCGTGCCGCCGTCGACGCCGGCGACGTGGTCGTGTCCACCAAGACCGGTGTGGTCGAGGAGGTCTCCGCCGACTACATCACCGTGATGGCCGACGACGGCAGCCGCGACACCTACCGGATGCGGAAGTTCGCCCGCTCCAACCACGGCACCTGCGCCAACCAGCGCCCGATCGTGGACGAGGGCCAGCGTGTCGAGACCGGCCAGGTCCTGGCCGACGGTCCGTGCACCGAAGACGGTGAGATGGCCCTGGGCAAGAACCTGCTCGTGGCGATCATGCCGTGGGAGGGTCACAACTACGAGGACGCGATCATCCTGAGCCAGCGTCTCGTCGAAGAGGACACCCTCACCTCGATCCACATCGAGGAGCACGAGATCGACGCCCGCGACACCAAGCTCGGTGCCGAGGAGATCACCCGGGACATCCCGAACGTCTCCGACGAGGTCCTCGCCGACCTCGACGAGCGTGGCATCGTGCGTATCGGTGCCGAGGTCCGCGACGGCGACATCCTGGTCGGCAAGGTCACCCCGAAGGGTGAGACCGAGCTGACCCCGGAAGAGCGTCTGCTCCGCGCGATCTTCGGTGAGAAGGCGCGCGAGGTTCGTGACACCTCGCTTAAGGTGCCGCACGGCGAGACCGGCAAGGTCATCGGCGTGCGCGTGTTCAGCCGCGACGACGACGACGATCTGGCTCCCGGCGTCAACGAGCTCGTGCGTGTGTACGTCGCTCAGAAGCGCAAGATCCAGGACGGCGACAAGCTGGCCGGCCGCCACGGCAACAAGGGCGTCATCGGCAAGATCCTCCCGCAGGAGGACATGCCGTTCCTGCCCGACGGCACCCCGGTCGACATCATCCTGAACACCCACGGTGTGCCGCGTCGTATGAACATCGGTCAGATCCTGGAAACCCACCTCGGGTGGGTCGCCAAGGCCGGCTGGAACATCAACGTGGCCTCCGGCGTGCCGGACTGGGCGTCGAAGCTGCCCGAGGAGATGTACTCCGCGGAGCCCGACACCAACACCGCCACCCCGGTGTTCGACGGTGCGCGCGAGGAGGAGCTGCAGGGCCTGCTGGGTTCGACGCTGCCCAACCGCGACGGCGAGGTGATGGTCAACAGCGACGGCAAGGCGACGCTGTTCGACGGTCGCTCCGGCGAGCCGTTCCCGTACCCGGTCTCGGTCGGCTACATGTACATCATCAAGCTGCACCACCTGGTCGACGACAAGATCCACGCGCGTTCGACCGGTCCGTACTCGATGATCACGCAGCAGCCGCTCGGCGGTAAGGCGCAGTTCGGTGGTCAGCGCTTCGGTGAGATGGAGTGCTGGGCCATGCAGGCCTACGGCGCCGCCTACACGCTGCAGGAGCTGCTCACCATCAAGTCGGACGACGTGGTCGGCCGCGTGAAGGTGTACGAGGCGATCGTCAAGGGCGAGAACATTCCCGAGCCGGGCATCCCGGAGTCGTTCAAGGTGCTTCTCAAGGAGCTGCAGTCGCTGTGCCTGAACGTGGAGGTGCTGTCGTCCGACGGTGCCGCGATCACGATGCAGGACTCCGACGACGAGGATCTCGAGCGCGCTGCGGCGAACCTGGGAATCAACCTGTCGCGCAACGAGTCCGCGACGGTCGACGATCTCGCGAACTGACCCTCACCGACCCACGACATTAGAGCTCTCGAAAGGTAACAAGTGCTCGACGTCAATTACTTCGACGAACTGAAGATCGGTCTCGCCACGGCCGATGACATCCACAACTGGTCGTACGGTGAGGTCAAGAAGCCCGAGACCATCAACTACCGCACCCTCAAGCCGGAGAAGGACGGACTCTTCTGCGAGAAGATCTTCGGACCGACCCGCGACTGGGAGTGCTACTGCGGCAAGTACAAGCGCGTCCGCTTCAAGGGCATCATCTGTGAGCGCTGCGGCGTCGAGGTGACCCGCGCCAAGGTGCGTCGTGAGCGGATGGGCCACATCGAGCTGGCCGCCCCGGTCACCCACATCTGGTACTTCAAGGGTGTGCCGAGCCGGCTCGGCTACCTGCTCGACCTGGCGCCGAAGGATCTCGAGAAGATCATCTACTTCGCCGCCTACGTCATCACCTCGGTCGACGACGAGCTGCGTCACGCGGAGCTGTCGACCCGTGAGGCCGAGATCGAGGTCGAGAAGAAGGCCGTCGCCGACCAGCGTGACGTCGATCTGAACGAGCGTCAGCAGAAGCTGGAAGAGGATCTCGCCGAGCTGGAGGCAGAGGGCGCCAAGGCCGACGTGCGCCGCAAGGTGCGCGACGGTGCCGAGCGTGAGATGCGTCGTATGCGCGACCACGCGCAGCGTCAGCTCGACGAGCTCGAGGAGATCTGGGATCGCTTCGTCAAGCTGAGCCCGGGCGAGCTGATCATCGACGAGAAGCTCTACCGTCAGCTCGACGAGCGTTTCGGCGAGTACTTCGCCGGCGCGATGGGTGCCGAGGCGATCAAGAAGCTCCTGGAGAACTTCGACATCGACGCCGAGGCCGACTCGCTGCGCGAGACCATCCGCAACGGCAAGGGCCAGAAGAAGCTGCGCGCACTCAAGCGACTGAAGGTCGTCGCCGCGTTCCAGCAGTCGGGCAACTCGCCGCTGGGCATGGTGCTCGACGCCGTGCCGGTGATCCCGCCGGAGCTGCGTCCGATGGTGCAGCTCGACGGTGGCCGCTTCGCGACCTCCGACCTCAACGACCTGTACCGCCGTGTCATCAACCGCAACAACCGCCTCAAGCGACTGATCGACCTCGGTGCCCCCGAGATCATCGTCAACAACGAGAAGCGGATGCTGCAGGAGTCGGTGGACGCCCTGTTCGACAACGGCCGTCGCGGCCGTCCGGTCACCGGACCGGGCAACCGCCCGCTGAAGTCGCTCTCGGATCTGCTCAAGGGCAAGCAGGGTCGTTTCCGTCAGAACCTGCTCGGCAAGCGTGTCGACTACTCGGGCCGTTCGGTCATCGTCGTCGGCCCGCAGCTCAAGCTGCACCAGTGCGGTCTGCCCAAGCTGATGGCGCTCGAGCTGTTCAAGCCGTTCGTGATGAAGCGTCTGGTCGACCTGAACCAGGCACAGAACATCAAGTCGGCCAAGCGCATGGTGGAGCGTCAGCGTCCGGCCGTGTGGGACGTCCTCGAAGAGGTCATCGGCGAGCACCCGGTGCTGCTGAACCGCGCACCGACGCTGCACCGCCTCGGCATCCAGGCCTTCGAGCCGCAGCTGGTGGAGGGCAAGGCCATCCAGCTGCACCCGCTGGTGTGTGAGGCGTTCAACGCCGACTTCGACGGTGACCAGATGGCCGTGCACCTCCCGCTGTCCGCGGAGGCGCAGGCCGAGGCGCGCATCCTGATGCTGTCGTCGAACAACATCCTGTCGCCGGCATCGGGCCGTCCGCTCGCCATGCCGCGTCTGGACATGGTGACCGGCCTGTACTACCTGACCACCCTCAAGGAGGGTGCGACCGGCGAGTACAGCCCGGCATCGAACGACGACGTCGAGCGCGGTGTCTACTCCACTCCGGCCGAGGCCATCATGGCCGTCGACCTCGGTGCACTGACCGTGCAGTCGCGCATCAAGGTGCGCCTGACCGATCAGCGCCCGCCGGCCGACATCGAGGCCGAGCTGTTCCCGGACGGCTGGACCTACGGTCAGGCCTGGGATTGCGACACCACACTGGGCCGCGTCATGTTCAACGAGCTGCTCCCGGTGGAGTACCCGTTCGTCAACGAGCAGATGCCGAAGAAGCGTCAGGCCGTCATCATCAACGACTTGGCCGAGCGGTACCCGATGATCGTGGTCGCCCAGACCGTCGACAAGCTCAAGGATGTCGGCTTCTACTGGGCCACCCGTTCGGGTGTGACCGTGTCGATGGCCGACGTGCTGGTGCCGCCGCAGAAGAAGGAGATCCTCGACAAGTACGAGGAGCGGGCCGACGGCCTGGAGCGCAAGTTCCAGCGCGGTGCGTTGACTCCGGAAGAGCGTCGTGACGCGCTGGTCGAGATCTGGAAGCAGGCCACGGAAGAGGTCGGCCAGGTCATGGAGGCCCACTACCCCGACGACAACCCGATCCCGATGATCGTGAAGTCGGGTGCGGCGGGCAACATGACCCAGATCCGTTCGCTGGCGGGCATGAAGGGTCTGGTGACCAACCCGAAGGGTGAGTTCATCCCGCGTCCGATCAAGTCCTCGTTCCGTGAGGGCCTGACCGTGGCCGAGTACTTCATCAACACCCACGGTGCCCGTAAGGGTCTGGCCGACACCGCGCTGCGTACCGCCGACTCGGGTTACCTGACCCGTCGTCTGGTGGACGTGTCCCAGGACGTCATCGTCCGCGAGACCGACTGCGGCACCGAGCGTGGCATCAACACCACGATCGCCGAGAAGCAGCCCGACGGCACGCTGATCCGCGACGCGCACGTGGAGACCTCCACCTACGCGCGCACGTTGGCGACCGACGCGCTCGACGAGAACGGCAACGTCATCGTCGAACGTGGTCACGACCTCGGCGACCCGGCCATCGAGGCACTGTTGGCTGCAGGTATCACCCAGGTCAAGGTGCGGTCGGTGCTCACCTGCGCCACCGGCACCGGTGTGTGCGCGCACTGCTACGGCCGTTCGATGGCGACCGGCAAGCTCGTCGACATCGGCGAGGCCGTCGGCATCATCGCGGCCCAGTCGATCGGTGAGCCCGGTACCCAGCTGACGATGCGTACGTTCCACCAGGGTGGCGTCGGTGAGGACATCACCGGCGGTCTGCCCCGCGTCCAGGAGCTCTTCGAGGCGCGCGTGCCCAAGGGTGTCGCGCCGATCGCGGAGGTCTCCGGCCGGGTGCGTCTCGAGGACGACGACCGCTTCTACAAGATCACCATCATCCCCGATGATGGCTCGGAAGAGGTTGTCTACGACAAGATCTCGAAGCGTCAGCGTCTGCGTGTGTTCAAGCACGACGACGGTTCCGAGCGGCTGCTGGCCGACGGTGACCACGTCGATGTGGGCCAGCAGCTCATGGAGGGTTCGGCGAACCCGCACGAGGTGCTGCGCGTGATGGGCCCGCGTCAGGTGCAGGTGCACCTCGTCAACGAGGTCCAGGAGGTCTACCGCAGCCAGGGTGTGTCGATCCACGACAAGCACATCGAGACCATCGTGCGTCAGATGCTGCGTCGCGTGACGATCATCGACTCCGGTGCCACCGAGTTCCTGCCCGGTTCGCTCACCGAGCGTGCCGAGTTCGAGTCGGAGAACCGTCGCGTCGTGACCGAGGGTGGCGAGCCCGCCGCCGGACGTCCGGTGCTGATGGGTATCACCAAGGCCAGCCTCGCGACCGAGTCGTGGCTGTCGGCGGCGTCGTTCCAAGAGACCACGCGTGTCCTGACCGATGCGGCCATCAACAGCCGCAGCGACAAGCTCATCGGTCTCAAGGAGAACGTGATCATCGGTAAGCTGATCCCGGCCGGTACCGGCATCAACCGGTACCGCAACATCCAGGTGCAGCCGACCGAAGAGGCACGCGCCGCGGCCTACGCGGTGCCGTCCTACGACGACACCTACTACAGCCCGGACGGCACCTTCGGTGCTCCTGCCGGTGCTGCGGTGCCGCTGGACGACTACGGCTTCTCCAACGACTACCGGTAGGCCCCACTGGTGATCGAGTAGTCCGAGGCTAGCTTCCACCGGTGATCGAGTAGTCCGAGGCGCTAGCCGAGGACGTATCGAGATCACGTAAGCCGAATCGCAAACGGCCCCTGCACTTTCGAGTGCGGGGGCCGTTCGCATTTCCGGCCGCAGTTCCAGGTTCCGGCTTGGACCCGAAACTGCGGCCAGAACCTGCAGGTGCGGCCAGAACCGCCACCCGCCGATCGAGTGGTCCGCCCCACCCGCCGATCGAGTGGTCCGCCCCACCCGCCGATCGAGTGGTCCGCCCCACCCGCCGATCGAGTAGTCCGCCCCACCCGCCGATCGAGTAGTCCGAGGCGCTAGCCGAGGGCGTATCGAGATCGCGTAAGCCGGATCGCCAACGGCCCCCGCAGCTTCGGAGAGCGCGGGGGGTCGCGTACTGCGGCCAGAACCGCAGCTACCCCTCGATCTCCGCCGCGAACGACTCCTCAACGGACGCCAGGAACCCGGCGATCACCCGGAGCTCAGCCTCGTCGTAGTCGGCCAGGTGTTGGAGCCAGGATCGCACCAGGGGAGCGAACAGCGGCGCGATCTCCTGACGTGCGCGATCGTCGACGAGTTGCACGGCGACCCGTCGGCGATCCTGCGGATCCCGCGTGCGAGTGACGAACCCGGCGCGCTCGAGCCGATCGATCATCGTCGTCGTCGATGCGGTCGTAATGCCCAGGTGCCTGGCGAGTTCGCCGGCTGTCTTCGAGCCGGACTGCAGGGCCTGCAGACAGAACATGTCACTGGTGTTGATGTTCAACGACGATGCGGCCGAGTGGTTCATCCGCATTCCCCACTCCACCGTGCGGCCCAGCCGCTGAGCGATCTCGCGCGTGAGATCCGCATGAGCGCTTGACACCCGTAAATACCTCGCTAATCTGATAACTAGTTTATCTAGTCAATAGGTAATCTACTCTCCTTCAGCCGGGTCACTATATCGTCGGGAGCCACCCATGACCAGACGTTCACTGCTATCCATTCCCATCCTGCTCGTCGGTGTCCTCGCCGCGTGCAGTTCGCCGACCGATGAATCGGCGCAGAGTACCGTCGACCGCTACCTCGGGAAGTGGAACTACGATCAGCCCGATCCGTCGTCGGGCGTGAACATGGCCGAACTCGCACTGCCGACGGGCCCACAGCGGGCGCCACAGGTGGGCGATGTCGTCTTCACCCGGGATCCGCAGAATCCCAACGGCGACATCGTGTTCGGGCGCACCGACGTGGGCTGCACCTGGCGATTCCACGCCGGCGAAGACGCATTGCGCCTCGATCCGCCCGCGCAGCTGTGCAACAACCCGACCTCCAACGTCTCGTACACGATCACATCGTGGACGGCGACTGTCGACGGGGACGCCATGACGGAGAAGATCACCGCCAAGAGCCACCGGGCGGACCGGGACCTCGACTTCGCGTTGCCCACCGGGGCGCGAACGAGAACCGACGACGGCGACGGGGCGGCGGTCTCCGCGTTCGTCGGGACGTGGCGGTTCGATGCCGCAGACCCCGCGTCGATGCGCAACATCAGCGTCGTGCGTGCCGCGGACGGCGTGCGACCGGCCCCCGAGCAAGGGGCTGTCCTGATGACCGCGGACTACGGCAACCGCATCACGGCGCAGACCGACGACGGCTGTGTCTGGTCGATGCTCGTCCGTGGAAACACCGCGAAACTGGACCCGCCGGTGCAGACCTGCCCCCGGCCCGGCAACACGACCAGGACGATCCGGTCGTGGACCGCAGCGTCGGACGGCACGCGACAGACCGCCATCGTCCACGGCACGAATGAGCAGAATGCGCCCTTCACCCTCGGATACGCTGCGATGCAACGTGTCTGACCGATGGCGTCCATCCAGACAGAAGGACTGATCATGACCACATCGGAAACCCACACCCTCGACGTGTCCGGTGCAGCACTGACCTACGACATCCGCCCCGCGGCCATTGGTGCATCGAACCGACCACTGTTTCTCGTCGGATCTCCCATGGACGCAAGCGGGTTCGCAACCCTCTCGGGCTACTTCGCGGATCGGGTGATCGTCACCTATGACCCGCGGGCCGTCGGCCGTAGCCGCCGGACCGACGACGCCGCGGAGTACACCCCACTCGTCCATGCCGACGACATCGCCGCGGTCATCACCGAACTCGATGCCGGTCCGGTGGACATGTTCGCCAGCAGCGGGGGAGCGGTCAACGCGCTGGCGCTGGTCGGACGCGGGGACGGCGACCTGCTGACCACCCTTGTGGCGCACGAACCGCCGACGGCACAGTTTCTGCTCGACCGTGATGTGATCCTGGCGGTGTGCGACGACATGTACGACACGTATCAGGTGCGGGGACTCGGGCCGGCGATGGCGAAGTTCATCGCCCTGGTCTCCCGGAAGGGGGAGTTGACCTCGTCGTATCTGGTTGAATCGGAACCGGATCCGGCCCAGTTCGGTCTGCCGACGGAGGATGACGGGGACCGCTCCGACCCGCTCATCGGGTTGAACATCAGGACCTGCACCAGCTACGAGTTCGACATCGATGCGTTGCGCGCAGCGTCGACCCGGGTGGTGATCGGCACGGGCGTCGAATCGTCAGGCGAGGTCGCCCATCGGGGCGCCGCCGCGCTGGCCGCGGCGGCCGGCCTCGAACAAGTTGATTTCCCCAGTGGGCACAACGGTTTCCTGGGTGGCGAGTACGGCATGCACGGCGAACCCGAAGGCTTCGCCCAGACCCTGCGTCGCATCCTCGACGGCGAGTGAGGCAGGTCGGCCAGGAGCGTACGGGTCAGCGTTCGACGGAGAACCGCACCGCGGCCCGCACCTGCGCGGCGACCGCCGAACCGGCGCCCACTGGCGGGGGAACCTTCAGGGTGACGTAGTCGCGGCCCAGTGGGTTGCCGTCGTCATCGACGCCGACCAGCAGGGTGCCGCCCCGCCGTTGAGGAAACCGGACACGGTCTTGACAATCACGTGCTCCATCCGCGCATCCTTGTCGCCGGTGTGCATGTTGATCCGTGCGGACGACTTGAACTCGACGCGGTCCACTTGCCGAGGACATCTCGAGATCACGCAAGCCGAAACACCCACGGCCCTCACACTTTCGAGTGCGGGGGCCTACAGGTGCGGCCAGAAGGTGCTCCGCAGGGACAGATCCCGCACGAAATCGCACGCGGTCCGTCTCGTCATCGATCGGTAGAGTCGTGTTGTGGACTACACCGGCGAGAACCGCTCGGAGGCCTCGGTCCGCACGAAGGACGGCGCGTGCTGACCGAGTGGTTACTCCTGCTCGTCGCGGTGCTCCTGATAGGTGCCAACGCGTTGTTCGTCGCCGCGGAGTTCTCGTTTGTCGCGGTCGATCGACCCGCCGTCCACGAGGCAGCGCGCGGCGGTGATCGGCGCGCGCAGTCGGTGGCGATGGCGTTGCGCGCACTGTCGACGCAGTTGTCGGGCGCGCAGCTGGGTATCACCGCGTCCAGCCTCCTCGTCGGCTACGTTGCCGAGCCGTCGGTCGCCGCGTTGATCCGCGGCCCGATCGCGTTTCTGGGTGTCCCGGAGCGGGCGAGCATGGGTGTATCGCTCACCATCGCGTTCCTTGTCGCCACCATCGTGCAGATGGTGTTCGGTGAACTGGTCCCGAAGAACTGGGGGATCTCCGAGCCCATGCGAGTGGCACGGGCGGTGTCCACCCCGCAGCGCGTGTTCACCGCAACCGCCAAACCGCTGATCGTCGTCCTCAACGGCGCATCCAACCGCATCGTGCGGATGCTCGGCATCGAGCCGCGGGAGGAACTCGCCTCGGCGAGGTCGGCTCGGGAACTCGGTTCGATGGCTGTCCGGTCCGCCCAGCGGGGTGTGCTCGATCGAAGGCTCGCGCGCCGGGTCGAAGAAGCTGCAGTCTTCGCACAGCGCACCGCGGCCGACGTCATGACCCCGCGGCCGCGCGTCACCTTCTTGGACCGCGACACCACGATCGGTGAGGTTCTCGCGTTGGTGTCGAGCACCGGACATGCCCGATTCCCGGTGACTGGCGACTCGGTGGACGACATCGTCGGAGTCGTTCACTTCAAGGCGGCGCTCGCTGTCGCGGTCGAGGATCGGTCGACCACGGTCGCGGCCGACATCATGGCACCGATTCGTGCCGTACCCAGCTCGATGGGGCTGGGTGAGGTACTCGGCGAGTTGCGCGGTGGTCTACAACTGGCGGTCGTCGTCGACGAGTGGGACGGCACCGATGGGGTCGTCACTCTGGAGGATCTCGTCGAGGAGGTACTCGGCGACATCACCGACGAGCAAGACCGTCCGGGAGGTGGGCCCCGGCGCCTTCCTGGTGGCGGTTGGTCGATCCCCGGTTTGATGCGCCCCGACGAGGTCGCCGACGTGACCGGAATAGCGCTGCCCGAACCGGAACACAGCGAGACCTCCGGCGGACTCGTCGTGGAGACGCTGGGCCGATTCGCTCGAGTCGGCGACGAACTCCACCTCGACGCCCACGACATCCACCGGCCGGATGTGGATGGGGTCCCCACGCCGGTGACGGTCAGGGTTCGGGTCACCCAGGTCGATGGGCGCCGCGTGGCACGTGTCCAGATCGTGTTCGAGCGCGTGGACGATTCGCCATCGGGTGATGACAGTGGTTGACGTCGTCGGGATGGTGGTCGGGATCGTGTTGCTGGCCGGCAACGCGTTCTTCGTCGGTGCCGAGTTCGCCTTGGTGGCGTCGCGCCGTACGCAGATCGAACCGCTCGCCGCGAGTGGCAGGCGGGCGGCGCGGATGACGCTTCGTGCCCTGGAGAATGTGTCGCTGATGATGGCAGGCGCTCAGTTGGGGATCACCATGTGCTCGCTCGGGCTCGGTGCGATCGCCGAACCCGCTGTGGCACATGCGCTCGAGATCCCGCTGGAGGCCCTCGGTATGCCATCGGCACTGCTGCACCCGATCGCTCTCGCGATCGCCTTGGCGATCGTGCTGTCACTGCACATGACGGTCGGGGAGATGGTGCCGAAGAACATCGCGATTGCCGGGCCGGGCCGTGCGGCATTGATCCTCGGGCCGCCGCTGTACGCGATCGTCACCGTGTTGCGACCGTTCCTGGGCCTGATCAACTGGATCGCCAACCACATCCTCACCCTGCTGAAGGTGGAGCCTCGCGACGAAGTTGCATCCACCTTCACCGCCGACGAGGTTGCGGCCTTCATCGAGGAATCCAAGGGGGAGGGTTTGCTCGACGACAGCACGCACACCCTGCTGACAGGCTCGATCGCGATCGCCGGCACGCCCGTTCGCGCCATCGCGGTGCCGATGACGAGACTGATCGCGATCGATCGGCACGACACGATCGGGGATCTTCACCAACTGTGCGTCGACACCGGTTTCTCGCGCTTCCCGATCCGCGACGACCGGGGCGTGATCTCCGGCTACGTCCACATCAAGGACATCCTGCACGTGCCCCCCGATTCGGTTCTGCCCGACGAACACATCCGTTCCATCATCCGGGTGCGTGAGACGGACAGTCTGGAGCAGGTGTTGTCGGAGATGCAGGTCCGCGGCACCCATGTCGCCCTGGTGACCGCGGACGACGACTCGATCGTCGGCGCCGCGATGCTCGAGGACGTCATCGAGCACCTGGTGGGCGAGGTCGCCGATGCGGCTGCCGCAGGACGGTCGGAGTAGGTCGGGTCAGCGTTCGACGGAGAACCGCACCGCGGCACGCACCTGCGCGGCGACCGCGGAACCGGCGCCCAGTGGCCACCGGTTCATGACGTAGTCGGCCGCCTGGTCGACCGTGAGCTGGCGTGTGGAGTTGCCGGTGCGTACCCAGAACTCGGGTGTGGCGTTCTTGCCGGCACGCAGATACACCGGTCGCGTCGACGGTGAGCAGCTGATCCGGCAGACCGGCTGCGCCCCGTCGTCTGTGGTCACGTCCTCGATGCTGACGCCGATGGCGGCGGCCGCGTTCTGGCCGAGCGACGTCGTGAACAGATCCCGCAGCCACAGCTCGAACCGATCGGCGTCAGGCACCTTCAACGTGGCGTAGTCGCGATCGAGGCCCAGCGGGTTGCCGTCGTCGTCGACGCCGACCAGCAGGGTGCCGCCCCCGCCGTTGAGGAAACCGGACACGGTCTTGACGATCACGTGCTCCATCCGCGCATCCTTGTCGCCGGTGCGCATGTTGATCCGTGCGGTCGACTTGAACTCGACGCGGTCGGACTCACCCGCTGCCAACAGCTCGGCGATCGGGACGTGGTGCTGTCGCTGGAAGTGGGTCGCGATTGCGCCATAGGTGGCGACCGCGCCGATCGAACTGAGCAGGCAGAGGATGACGGTGACGGCGCTCCACACCCGGGCGTCGGGGTTCACCACGCCGGCGACCAGGAGGCCTACCGCCGATCCCAGAATCGACAGGACGACGGACGCGGTGAAGCTCAGCCGGGCCCGACGCCGCAACACCCATCGCGCCACCGTGCCGAACACCATCGCGAGTACCAGCACGAACAGCAGGGCTCCCGCGGTGGCCCACACAGGTTCGGCGACGTCGAAGGCCTCGATGACGGTTGATCCTGGTTCGCGCACATCGGACAGTATGGCGAACCCGGATCGGCGGCGAATCGGCCGGTGGATGACGGAACCGACAAGCCCTCCCGCGCGTCCTACTCAGAGGGTGGATACGGTTGATCTACCAGTACGTGCGGGGGAGAGATGAGTTCAGAGGACGAGCTGAGGGCAGATTTTCGCGTCATGCGGGCGGCAGGGACGCGGATTGGCCAGACGGCCAGTGACGTCTCCGAGACCTTCGACCGTGAGCACAGCGAACTCGATGCGGCTCTCGGCGGCTGGGCCGGCGCTTCGAAGGCGGCGTTGTCCGCCGTCACAGGGCAGTGGCGCGCGACAGCCGACACCTTGGTGACGGCGGTCAATGATCACGCACGTGGGATTCACGACGCCGCGAACAGGTTCGAGAACGAGGAAATGAAGAACGCGGAGCGGCTCCGCAGGATCACCAGCGGCGACGACGACCAGCCACCGTTGCTGAATCTGGACTGAAGGCGCGGAGTCGCGATGACACCCGAGGACATCGACCGCTGGAACCCCGCGCAGATCGGAGAGGTCTTTCGCGTGTGCCAGGCTCGCCAGGAGGCGTGCTCGACCACGAGTGAACAACTCAGATCACCTGAGCTCTTCGAGACATGGGGTGGTACCGCAGGTAAGGCCGCGGACGAGGCGGCGGGGAAGAAGCGGGCAGACATCGACGCCCACGGAAACGAGGTGGCGGCGGTCGCAGAGGCCGCGTCGGTCGCGCAGGCAGAAGTCGAGGCGGTCAAGCGGCAACTCGAGGAGGTACGTGCCTTCGCCGCGGCCAAGGGCTTGGTGATCGATGACGCATCGGGGAACGTGGAACTCCCGTCGTGGGAGATCAGCACGATGAACGTCGACCGGGCGAACGATCGCGACACGGCGCAAGTCATGCTGAACCGGGTGATGCTGGCCGCCGACGATGCTGATCGCGATCTGGCGATGGCGATTCAGGTCGCGGTAGGTCAGCTGCCTTCACGCGCATCAAGCGGAGTGTCTCTGGGGCTCCCGCCTGCCGAAACCTTGGACCACCTCCCAGGACGCGAGTTCGAGACCGCGCCGGGTGTAACCACGGTAGGTCCGACCGCCAAGACCTCGAGCACCCGAGTGCTTCCGGTGCAGGTCCCCCGAGGTTGGAGTGATCCAGACATGTCATCGGATCTGGCCAGAATGTATGCAAAAGAGATCACGTTGGACCCAAACGCTCCCGGGGCGACGGGCGGCGCGTCGGGCAACTTGTTGGGCCGAAACCGCATCACCGATCAGGGAGTCGGGGTCCCGGGAATCGGCGAGGATCGGCGGGTATTGCCGAACAAGGCCGGCCGGCCCGAAACGGGTGGCGGACGTGCTGGCGGATCGTTGGATCTCGATGCCACAGAGAACCAACGCGTTCGGGTGGTGGGCGCGCAGCCCTCTCATGTCGGGTCGGTCGAGGTCGACGGGATCAGCTATCTGACAGTCACGTATGACTACGAATTCGAGGTGGACAAGGTGCGCACATACGGAGTCAATGGGATACAAGTACCGGACTCGAATAGCGCCAACTGGCAGTCGATCTCTGGCGCCGAGGCAGCCGGACTTGCCAATCGCGGTGTGCCACTGCCTGACCCGGGTGCGAATCGGTGAGCACTCTGGGAGGTTTCCGACACGAACGCGTTGTCGTCGGAATTGCTGCGCTAGCGATGGCTGTATGTGTTGCATGTAACGGTCCGGGGGAGCCAGAGCAGCCGGCCAACGCGATTGACGAGGCAAAGCTTCTCACGCAGGAAGCTTTCCCACCTGGATACAGCGTCCGACCGAACAACGAGACCTCACAGGACAAAGCGCGCTCCCTCTCCGAACTGGTCACCGGGCAGGAGTCGGACAATCCGGCGTGTGTCCAGGCAACGTCCGACCAGGTGCCTGTGGTCGCGGCATCGGAGCGAGTGGGAATCGTGGCAGTGGCACCCGAGAGGCCTCATGACGAGCGCTATTCGGAGTCGTTGGTGATTGATGGGCCGACGCTCGACGATCAGCGCGCTCTCGCGGAGACGTGTCGCGAGACGACCACCGAGGTCCCCGGTGTGGGAAAAGCTATCGAGACATACGGTGTTCTGCCCGCGCCCCCCGAGGTCATTGCCGAGGACAGTGTGGTCATTGTGATAGACGTGACGACGGACCCGCTGCCCGCTTCGGGTGAAATTCCGTCCCGAAGGCAGACAGTTGTCGGATATGCGCAGGTCGGGTCGCTTCAAGTCGAGTTCTATCAGGAGGTCGACGGATTTCAAGCGACGCCCGATTTCCAAGAGTTCAACGCCCTGTTCGCCGAGGCGGTCCGGCGTGTCTCTGATGTCGCCTAGATTGCTCGGTGGCATCCGATCTTTCGGAAGTGCAGGCATTGTCTGGAACATCAGGGTCCAGTGAGTCCGTACACCCGCCGCCCATTCCCGAACCCGATCAGTTCGGCCACCCGCACCGCGTCGTCGAGCGTCCACGCATCCGCGTCGATGAAGCGCTGAAGCGTCGTCGCCAACCCGTGGCGCCACAGCGCCGCACCAAGGTAGTGCAGTTCGGCCGGGCCGAAGGCGTCTGACGAGTAGAGGATCTTCCGGAACGGCGCCAACTCCAGCACGCGTGCGATCAGCTCGGGGGCGCGTGCGCCGAGGTGGTTCACCGCGAGCCCGACATCGACGTAGACGTTGCTGAAGGCCTGGGCGAGGTAACCGGCCTCGCGTTCGTAGGGATAGCAGTGCAGCAGCATCACCGGCGTGGCGCCACTGTTCCGCAGGAAATCCAGTAGCAGTAGGGGATTGGTGCGGTGGAGGTCGGCGTCGCGGTCACCGAGCCCCACATGCAGTTGCAGCGGTTTGCCCAGTCGCAGCCCGCGGTGCAGACCGAAGCGCAGCAACGTCCGGTCGGTCAGCCGTGATCGCCCGGCGTCACGCCACCGCCGGGCGGCCTCCTCGACCTCGCTCGGGTGCGGGTCGGTCACGTCGCCGTCGAAGCCGCCTCGGTAGGCCAGGATCGACTTCGTTCCCACCGCGGTCACGGACCGGTCGTCGAGAATCTCGTCGAATGCGGCGACGTAGCTGCCGCCGCGGGCGACGGCGTCCTCGGCGAGCGATTCGAGCCGGATCACCTCGTGCGCAGCCGATCCCGACCACACCGCCAGCGTGGGCGGATCGGCAACGCCGGGCAGACCTGTGTCGACGATCCAGTCGCTCACCCCGGCGGCGCCCAGGAATCGCCGCGCCACCTCGTCCTCGGCAAGCGCTGCCCGACATCGCCAGTAGTCGTCTGCGGTGACGTGTGCCGGCAGGCCGAGGACCGGTGCACACCAACGGCGCACGGCGAAACCGATCTGCGAGTCGAACGGGGCGTCGTCGGACTCGACAAGATCGGTGTTGCCCTCGTTCAGTGCGTTCTCGAACCGAGTTCGATCGGTACCGCCGGTCCAGCAGCCGTGAACGTGGTGATCCACCAGCGGGATGTCAGCGATGTGGTCGGCGATCGAACCGGGGGACAACGCCATTCGCTCAGACACTCCACGCGAGCCGGAACCGGTCGGCCAGGGTCTGCGCGGTGTGATCGGGGAAATGCGTGACCTCGTAGCGCCGGACTGCGACGAGGGCGTCGACAGCCGGGTCGCCGAGGATGTCGCGCAGCACAGGCGACGAGTCCATCGTGTCGACGACTGCGCTCTGATCCGCCGACAACGGACGGATGCCGGCGTCGGCGCGCTCCACCTCGGTGAGCGTCGACGGATCGACGGTGACCTGCGGCGGCAGCGTCATCCGTGCGTCGATGCCCCTCAGGGCGGCGCCGAGGATCGCGGCGGTCGCGAAGTACACATTGGCCGAGGCGTCGATGGCCTTCACCTCGAGGTTGGCGCCACGCGGCGTGGCCGGGCCGGAGCTGATGAGTCGGACCGCTGCCTCCCGGTTCTCCACACCCCAGCAGGCGAAGGCGCCGGCCCACTGGCCGGGCAGCATCCGCAGTCCCGACACCACCGATCCGCACAGCACGCCCTGCAGGTCGATCATCGCGTCGACGACGCCGGCCACCGCGTGCTCGCCGTCGACGGTCATGCCCGCCGTGCCCGAACCGCCCGAGAACACCGGCGCCCCGTCGCGCCCCAACGAGATGTGTTGATGCGCACCACAACCGACTCCGTCGGCGAATGGCTTGGGTGACAGGCTTATTCGCAAGCCGTGGCGTCGGGCGACCCGGCCCAGGACGATCCTGGTCAACACCAATTGATCGGCGGCGGCCACCGGGTCGAGCGGTTCGACGGACAGCTCGAACTGATTGTGCCCGTACTCCGGGTGGAACTGTTCGACACCGATCCCGGCCGACTCGCACGCCGCGAGCACCTCCCGGACGAACGCCTCATACTCCAGCACCCCCGCGGCGCCGTACTGCGCCCACAGATCCGACGGCTCGCGCTCACCGTGCGGGCCGGTGACGACGAACTCGATCTCGTGTCCGACCAGTGCTTGTAGACCTGCCGCCGCGAGCCGGTCGACGACGCGGCGCAACGTTCCTCGTGCGCACTGGGGTATGGGCTCACCGTCCTGGGCGAAGAACTCGCCCGGCGCCCAGGCCAGACCGGTGTCGATGGTGCGCATCGCCTCCAGATCGATCCGGATGCGCTGATCGCCGACGACGCCGATCGCGTCGGTGAAGGCGATCCCCACCTGGTCGGCGGCGAAGGCATGCCACGTCGGACTGGCGCCCAAACCGGCCGACGCGAACACCGGGATGCGGTTCCGCGGCACGATCTTGGCGAGCGTGAGGCCCGCGGGGTTGACGATCGTGCCCATCAGCACGGTCGGCTCGGCACCCACGGTGCCCGCCTGCACACCTGCCGACTGCATACCTCACAGTGTCGTGCCCCGGCGCGCCCGCCGCACACGAAACGGCGGACGCACTCGGCTTCGGGACGGTCAGCTCTCGTACCGGTACGGCAGGTACTGCACGTTCCAGTCATTGCCGTCCGGGTCGGTGAAGTAGACGAAGTGGCCCCACGGCTGCTCGTCGACCTCGCTCGCATCGACCCCGGCCTCGACGAGCTGCTTGCGGGCCACCTGGATGTCCGAGACACACAGCATGAGCGGTCCCGCATTGGGGCCGGACCTGTCGACGATCCCCTTCCCGAATGCGATCGAGCAGGACGATCCCGGTGGCGTCATCTGGACGAACCGGACGTCATCGCTGGGGGACTGATCGTGGTCGGGGTTGAATCCGATCCTGGTGTAGAACTCCTTCGCGCGATCGACATCGGTGACAGGTAGAAACGCGACTTCGAGTGTCCAGTCCATGGTTGTGCCTCTCAGTAGTTCGTTGATCTCGGTGTCCTCATTCTCAACCGGATCGCGGACAGCAAAGGTCCGCAATCGCGAGATCTTCATCGGGTGGTCACGGCGCGTCGGCATCGCGGAACCCCGCGGCCGGTGCGCCCTCGCCATACGCTGGACCTGTGCACCCCGATCCGCCGGTGACCATCTTCGGTCCGGATTTCCCGTTCCCCTATGACGACTGGATCACCCATCCGGCCGGCATCGGGTCGGTGCCCGCAGATGCCCTCGGCTCTGAGGTGGCCATCATCGGTGCCGGAATGGCGGGGATGGTCGCGGCGTACGAACTCATGAAGATCGGTCTCCGCCCGGTGGTGTACGAGCCCGAGCGAATCGGCGGGCGCCTGTGGTCGGAACACTTCGTGCCCGGAGAACCCGAGGTCGCCGAACTCGGTGGCATGCGGTTCCCGGTGTCCTCGTCGACCTTCTTCCACTACGTCGACTCCTTCGGACTGCGGTCGCGACCATTCCCCAACCCGCTGACCGCTGCGGCGGGCAGCACCGTCATCGATCTCGGCGGCGAGACGCTGTACGCCCGAACGCTCGACGACCTCCCGTCGATCTACACCGAGATCGAGAAGGCGTGGGACAGCGCGCTCGAACGTGTCGCCGGGTTCTCGGCGCTGCAGGACGCGATCCGCAACCGTGACACCGCGCGGCTGAAGGAGCTGTGGAACCGGCTGGTGGTGGAGTGGGATGACCGCAGCTTCTACGACTTCCTCGCCACCTCCGACGAGTTCGGCTCGCTGAGCTTCCGGCATCGGGAGTTGTTCGGACAGGTCGGATTCGGTACCGGCGGGTGGGATTCCGATTTCGCCAACTCGATGCTGGAGATCTTCCGGGTGGTGGTCACCAACTGCGACACCGACCAGCACCTGATCGTCGGCGGTGCCGAACAGGTGCCCCGCAAGCTGTGGTCGGACACCCCGCCGCGCATCCGGCACTGGCCCGTCGGAACCAGCCTGTCCTCCCTGCACAGCGGTGTACCCCGCGCCGGCGTGGCAGCGTTGCGCCGACTCGGCCCGAACCGCATCGAGGTCGTCGACCGGTGGGGCGACTCACGTGAGTTCCCGGCCGTCGTCGCGACCTGTCAGGCGTGGCTGCTCTCCACCGAGATCGAGTGCGACGAAAGCCTATTCAGCCAGGACCTGTGGATGGCGCTGGACCGGACCCGCTACATGCAGTCGTCGAAGACCTTCGTCATGGTCGACCGGCCGTTCTGGAAGGACCGTGATCCCGAGACCGGACGCGACCTGCTCAGCATGACATTGACCGACCGGCTCACCCGCGGGACCTACCTGTTCGACAACGGGCCCGACCGGCCCGGCGTCATCTGCCTGAGTTACACGTGGATGAGCGACGCGTTGAAGGTGCTGCCACATCCGGTGGAGAAGCGGGTGTCGCTGGCACTGGAGGCGCTGCGCAAGATCTACCCCGACGTCGACATCGCCGCACACATCGTCGGGCGGCCGATCACCGTCTCCTGGGAGAACGAACCACACTTCCTCGGTGCGTTCAAAGGCGCGCTGCCCGGGCACTACCGTTACAACACTCGTATGTACGGCCACTTCCACGGACAGGAACGACTGCCCGACGCCGAACAGGGCATCTTCCTCGCCGGCGACGACGTCTCGTTCATGCCGGCCTGGGTGGAAGGTGCCGTGCAGACCGCACTCAACGCGGTGTGGGGGGTCATCAACCACTTCGGTGGTGCAGCCCATCCCGACAATCCCGGTCCGGGCGAACGCTACGCCGAGCTCGGCCCCCTCGACATCGGGTTGTGATCGCATGACCGACAATCTTGAGAACCCTGATGATGTCCGGCTTCGGTTGGCGCTCTGGCAATGTCAATCCGCGCCCGCCGGCGTCGCGGAGAATCTGGAACGCCTGGACGACGCCGCCGCACAGGCGGCACGTCACGCGGCCGATCTGCTGATCACGCCGGAGATGATGGTGACCGGCTACAGCCTCGCCGCCGACGAGGCCGAACGCTTGGCCGACCCCGAAGACGGACCGATCGCCGCCCGCGTCTGCGAGATCGCCCGGCGGTACGGCGTCGGCATCCTCTACGGGTGTGTCGAGCGCGCGCGGGACGGGCTGCTGTACAACGCGATCCGTCTCGTGGACAGGACCGGCAAGCCGCTGGCAACGCACCACAAGACGCACCTGTTCGGCGACCTCGACCGGGCGATGGTCGCGGCCGGATCGGTGCCGCCTCCCGTCGTCACAGTGGCCGGTTGGCGGGTGGCGCTGCTGACCTGTTACGAGGTCGAGTTCCCGGAACTGGTCCGCTCGTGCGCCGTTCGCGGAGCCGACGTCATCTGCGTGCCCACCGCGAACATGATCGAATACGACGTCGTCCAAGTCGTCCTGCTCCGGGCGCGGGCACTGGAGAGTCAGGTGTACGTCGCGTACGCCAATTACTCTGGTGCGGAACGTGATCTGGTCTTCGGAGGCCGCAGTATGGTGGTGGGACCGGCCGGATCGGTGATCGCCGAGGCGAGTCGGACCCCGGACATGATCCTGGCGGATACGGACCGCGAAGTGCTGCGAGGGTCGCGGGAGACCTATCCGTATCTGGCCGACCGCCGCCCCGAACTCTACTGAACTCCGACCGCGACACGAGACCATCGACGCTGAAACACGTTACAACCGCGACGAGATTGTCTCTGGACAGACTGGGTGGCGCTACCTTACGGTAGCGATACGCATCGAGGTTACCGACGGGTAAGTCGCGGTGCGACGGGTGGGTCGACGTGGGGGTCGACAGCTGTCAAGGTCGTGAATTCCAGAGTCGGGCTGGACATCACGCTGTTCTTCGCGGCACAGGAGGGGGTCATGCCCGATACGTTGACGCGTCGTACGAGAGTTGCGGCAGACGATTCGCTACCGCGATCGCTGGCACTTCTCGAGGCGATCGAGGTGACCGAACTGATCCTCATACCCGGTGTGGACGCGCTGCTCGACGCGCCGCAGGACTTCGCCATCACCTTCGACGCGTCGATCGCCCTGTCCGGGATGCTGCGCACGCACACCCGTCGAGTCGGTGCCATGAAGCGGCTGGCCGTCGAGGCGCTCGAGGAGACCGGTTGTGGTCCAGCAGAACTCGCCCGGATTCCGTCATCACTTCCGGTCCGGGCGGCCGAGTACATCGCACGTTCGGATCGGTGGTCGGCCGATCCGCAGGGCGCCCGGACGGTGCGGGTCGCGTTCGCGTTCGTCGCCGCCCATACCTTGACCGACCCGACGGATTGCCACACCGCCTCTCGCGCACTGCATCTGCGTCCACGCCCGCTGCATGACGAGCGCGCGCTGCTGCAGAGTGTCCTGCGGACTGCGCTCGGCGGATTGTCGGATGGTTCAGCTCGCCTGCTGGCCACCTACATCAGCAAGGCGAGCGCGTTCTTCGCCCAGTCCGACGACGCGCGGTGGTCGGTGCCCTGCGATCGCCGACGGCGTTCGGCGCCGCGGACCATCGACTACAACCCCGATGCCCTTCGGGAGGCCTGCCGAGCGGCCGGGTTGGACGCGGTGGACCTGCGCATCGCAGCACGAGGCGAGATGGGTTAGCCCCGGCGTCGCGAGCTTCAGATGTGCGACGGCGCTCACAATCATCGTTGAATATGAGCTGGACCACTGGACAAGCCCGCGGGTTTACCTTACCGTAGGTTACGCATCGGTAAGCTACGCGCGGGTAACTTATGAAGAAGTCGAACGCGCACGTCAGAGGGGAATTCTGCGGCACGTCACCGACTCGCGATCGGTCGGCTGCCCATCTCAGCAACCCGTATGGACGCAGGGGAGGCGTCGCTCGAGGGGTCGGGTCGGGTCGGTCGGCTGTCGTCGCAGCATGTCCGACCCGACCCGGTGTGACGTCCGGCCCGGCCTGTGACATCCGGCCCGACGGTATGACATCGCAGTACGCTGAGTCCGTGGCCGACGCACCACGCTACCGGTGGCTGATTCACGTCGACCTGGACCAGTTCCAGGTCTCCGTGGAACGGCTGCGCAGTCCCGAACTCGTAGGTGTGCCGGTGATCGTCGGGGGTAACGGCGATCCCACGGAGGCGCGCAAGGTCGTCACCTGCGCGTCGTACGAGGCACGCGACGCGGGTGTCCGTGCCGGAATGCCTTTGCGCGCCGCCTACCGCAAGATGCCCGACGCCATCTACCTGCCCCTCGACGTTCCCGCCTACGACGTCGCGTCGGCCGAGGTGATGTCGGTCCTGCGGGGCCTGGGCCATCCGGTGGAGGTGTGGGGCTGGGACGAGGCCTACATGGGCGTGGACGCGGTCGACGGGGAGGCGCCCGCCGGCCACGATCGGATCGGGATCGGTGATCTCGCCCTGCGGATCCGCACGGAGATCTTCGACCGGACAGGCCTGCATTGCTCGATCGGGATCTCCGACAACAAACAGCGCGCCAAGATGGCGACGGGCTTCGCCAAGAAACCCGATCCGGCGGCAGATGCGCTCGCGCCCTTCCGTATCGAGAAGGTGTTCCTGCTCGACGAGCTGAACTGGTTGCCGTTGATGGGCCCGCGACCCTGCCGGGATCTGTGGAGCGTCGGCCCCAAGACCGCCGCCAAGCTGGCCGGCCACGGGGTCGACACGGTGGAGGAGCTGATCGCGACACCACGCGAGAACCTCATCGGGATATTCGGCCCGCACCAGGGCAATTGGCTCTATGTGCTGTGCCGCGGTGGCGGTGACGCGACGATCACCGAAGAACCGTGGTTGGCGCGTTCACACTCCAAGTCACGCACGTACCCGACAGACATGACCGACGCTGCCGAGATGCGCGCGGCGGCCCTGGAACTGACCGAAGACCTGCTCGGCCAGATCCTGTCCGAAGAACGCGAGGTGTTCCGGGTGGCGGTGACAGTACGGACCACGACGTTCTACACCCGGACCAAGTCCCGCAAGCTGCCCGCGCCGACGACCCGACTCGACGACATCGCACCGGTGATCTCCGAGCTCCTCGGGAATTTCGAGATCGAGCGGCCGGTGCGGTTGCTCGGCGTACGCTGCGATCTGGTGATGCCCGAGGAGGGGGACGAGGAGGAGAGCTGATGCGTGCGGGTCTCGCGTTCCTGGTCGCAGTGGTGGCGGCGCTGGTGATGTGCGCGGCCCCGGCGTCGGCCGCACCACGACCACTACCCGTCGTCTACGACTTCACGGCAGGCATCGGCGCCGAACTCGCCGATCCGGGCGGGTCCCTCCCGGGGACAAACGACTACGGATGCCGTCCGACAAGGCAGCACCCACGCCCGGTGATCCTGGTGCACGGCACCGGCGGTGGGCAACAGACGAACTGGGTCACTCTCGGACCGGTGCTGAAGAACGCCGGCTACTGCGTGTTCGCACCCACCTACGGCGCCCTGTCGCCGGTGTGGCCCCTGTCGGCGCTGGGCGGACTCGGCCCCAAAGCCGAGAGTGCCCGGCAGCTGGCAACATTCGTCGACCGGGTGATGGCTGCGACCGGCGCCCGGCAGGTCGACATCGTCGGCCACTCGCAGGGCACCGAGATCCCCACCTACTGGATGAAACACCTCGGTGGCCGGGGCAAGGTCGCCCACTACGTGTCCCTTGCGCCGTACTGGCGGCAGGAGCGTGACTCCGGTGACGCGCGCGGCGACGCCGTCGCCCTGTTTCGTCGCGCCCTCGGAATTCCGGTGCCACCACAGCCCGAGTGCCCCGACTGCGTTCCACCGCCCGCCGACTTCACGTTCAATCAGGCAGTGCGGCAACCGACTCCCTACCTGCCCGGAGTGGCGTACACGAACATCGTGACCCGCGACGATCAGATCGTCACTCCGTACTGGACCGGAATCCTCGACGGTCCGCCGGGCACCGACGTCACGAACATCGTCGTGCAGGACGGTTGTGCTATCGATCGGTCCGAGCACGCGTCGATCACGTCCAACAGGCGCTCCGCGGCGATGGTGCTCGGCGCACTCGACCCGGCCAACGCGCCGCCAGTCCCGTGCGTCCCGGTGGCGCCCTACACGGGCGGTTGATACACGGAGGGAGCGATCATTCGCGCGGTATCCGCACGCCGACCAGCCGGGCGTCCGCGTCCACATCGAGGCCGACCCGGTCCCACGGGGTCCCCAGGGTGACCACGGCGTAGGCGGACGTGGGGAACCGGTCGATGTGACCGTCGGCGTCGAGGGTCAGCGCCGTGGCGGGCATGCCCGGTGAATGGCCGACCACCATCACGGTCTGTGCGTCGGGCGGTGCGTGTACCCGCAGGGCCTCGAGGATCTCGTCCGGTGCACCGCCGTAGACGTCGTCGACGTAGACCGTCGGGACGTCGATCCCGGTGCGCTCGAGGGTCTGCCGTGTCCGGGTCGCCGTGGAACACACGACCGCGTCGATCTGCAGTCCTTCGTCACCCATCCACCGGCCGGCGAGTGCGGCCTCGCGTTGCCCGCGTTCGGCGAGTGGCCGTTCGTGGTCCCCGACTCCGGCCGGATAACCCGACTTCCCGTGCCGCATCAGCACCAAGGTCCGGCTCATGCGGCACCTGCCGCACGGCGCTCGGCGCGCTCGGCGGCGATCACGCGCAGCAGCGACGCCGTCGCGCGCCACGCGGCCGCCTCCTGCCGGCAGTACGAGGCGTCGTCATCGGCCCCGGACGCGAGGTGCTCGTCGGCGAGCTCGTCGAACGCGATGCATTCGTCGAGGGCCTCGTCGATCAGCTCCACGGCAGAGCGCGGTGAGCTGCACACCCGGACGATCGTGTCGCCGTCGAGTGTCATCAGACGTTCGAGGTCGGGCTGATACCGCATGCTCCCAACCTACGACGCACAGGCGACAACGTCGTGCGCACACACCGTGAGCAGCCCATTCGGGTCCGGATCGGAGTGCCTGGTGCGATCACTAGGGTGGACCGGGTGCATACCTGGGTCCCCGCGCTGCTGTCTGTGGCGGCAGCGCTGATGATCGCGGGTGGAACGGTGATGCGGCAGCGCTCGTCGTATGCGAGCGGCGCCATCGCGCGCGGCTGGTGGCTGGGCGCCGCCATCGCCATCTGCGGGTTCGGGGCCCAGGTCGTCGCGCTGGGACTCGGCTCCATCCTGTTGGTCCAGCCCATCGTCGTACTGGCGATCCTGTTCGCCCTGCCGATGGAGGCATGGGCCGATCATCGATGGCCGCTGCGGGTCGAATGGGTGTGGGGAGCGGTCCTGGTGGCGTGCGTGACCGTGTTCCTCGTCATCTCGCGTCCGGAACCGTCACAGCGGCGGCCGGACGAGGTGCTCGTCGCCGCGACGGTCGGTGCCGTGATCGCGGTCGTGCTGTGCTGCGTCGTCGCCGCCGAGCGATCGAACCGGCATTACAAGGCGCTGTTGTACGGGGTGGCCGCGGGCACGCTGTTCGGGGTGTCGGCGTTGTTGGTCAAGGCCGTCGCGGTGCGTCTCGTCCACGATCTGGAGCACGCACTGCGCTACCCGGAGCTCTACCTGTTCGTGCTCGTGGGTGTCGCCGCGATCATTGCGCAGCAGCGGGCGTTCGGTGCCGGTGAGCTGCAGACGTCGTTCCCGGCGCTCACTGTGATGGAGTTGGCGGTGTCGATGGCGCTGGGCGTGGTGCTGCTGGGCGAGAACCTCACCGTGTCGGTGCCCACCGCCCTGTTCCTCGGCGTCGTTCTCGCAGTGATGGTGCGCGCCGTCCTGGAGCTCACCAGGCTGGCCGCGGTGCGCGCCGAGGAGATCGCACAACGGTCGCACGGCCCCGGCAGCGGAGCCATGCGCGGCTGACGGTTACCGCAGTCGACGGTTGTCGTCTCAGTTGACGGGCACCGGGTCGATCAGTCCGCTGATGGACTCGGCCCACTCCGCGGCCTGTTTCGCCGGCTTCACCGCCGACGAATTGTCGTGACGGGCGTGCTCGCCGATCTGGGTGGCGCCGCGCTTGGCCAACATGCCCGCGATGATCTCGCCCCCGCGGTTGAAGGTCTCGCCGTAGACGGTGTCGCCGAGGCCGAACACCGCGAACCGTAGTCCGGAGAGATCCGGGTCCACATCGTCGAGTTCCTCGGCGAAGGGCTCCGCCCCCGTCGGCAGTTCACCCTCGCCGTAGGTGGAGCAGACCACGACCAGGAAATCCGCCGGGTCGAGATCCTCGACGGCGAACTCGCTCATGTCGTAGATCGAGGGATCGTGATCGGCCGCGAGGACATCGGCGATGGCGTCGGCGACCAACTCGCAGTTTCCGGTCTCGGTGCCGTAGAGGATGACGACGGACATGATCTGGAGGCTCCCTTCGATGTCGTGCTTCGGTGGCCACGACTCCGGTAGGCGAGGCTACCCTAAGTTGGATTCGGCGGGAAATCTGCAGGTGAAGGGGGCTTGCGAAAATACTTGGATGTCCTACTATTGAGGACGGAAGCCGATTTCCCCGGCGTTGCCCCGACTCCCGAATCAAGGTGATCTCCCCGTGTCAACTACTGACGTCGACGTCCGTTCCGTCCCTCACTTTCTGAACGGCTCCGCCGTGACCGTCACCGACGGCCGATTCGCAGACGTGTTCAACCCCAGTACCGGCGCGGTCGCCGCGAAGGTTCCGCTCGCCTCGACCGCCGAGGTCGACGCCGCGGTCGCCACCGCCGTCGAGGCGCAACGTGAATGGGCGGCGTGGAACCCGCAGCGTCGCGCCCGCGTGCTGATGCGGTTCGTCGACATCGTCAACCAGAACGCCGACGAACTGGCCACGCTGCTCTCGATGGAACACGGCAAGACCCACGCCGACGCGAAGGGCGACATCCAGCGCGGCATCGAGGTCATCGAGTTCGCCATCGGCATCCCGCACCTCCTCAAGGGCGAGTTCACCGAAGGCGCCGGCGCCGGAATCGACGTGCACTCCGTCCGTCAGCCGCTCGGTGTGGTCGCGGGCATCACGCCCTTCAACTTCCCGGCGATGATCCCGCTGTGGAAGGCCGGGCCGGCCCTGGCCTGTGGCAACGCCTTCATCCTCAAGCCCAGCGAACGTGATCCGTCGGTGCCCGTGAAACTCGCCGAGTACTTCACCCAGGCAGGTCTGCCCGACGGCGTCTTCCAGGTCGTGCACGGCGACAAGGAATCCGTCGACGCGCTGCTGAACAACCCCGATGTCCAGGCATTCGGCTTCGTCGGCAGCTCCGACATCGCGCAGTACATCTATTCGACGGCCGCGGCCAACGGCAAGCGTTCCCAGTGCTTCGGTGGCGCGAAGAACCACATGATCGTCATGCCCGACGCCAACCTCGACCAGGTCGCCGACGCGCTGATCGGCGCAGGTTACGGCAGTGCCGGCGAGCGCTGTATGGCGATCAGCGTCGCGGTCCCGGTGGGTGAGCAGACCGCAGAAAGGCTGCGCGCCAAGCTGATCGACAAGGTCAACGCCCTGCGGGTGGGTCACAGCCTCGATCCGAAGGCCGACTACGGACCGCTGGTGACCGCCGCGGCGCTCGAGCGGGTCAAGGGCTATATCGCCAAGGGTGTCGAGGAAGGGGCGGAGCTGGTCATCGACGGCCGCGAACGCACCAGCGACGAGCAGTCCTACGGTGACGAGGACATCTCCGGCGGCTTCTTCATCGGCCCGACCCTGTTCGACCATGTCACCAAGGAGATGACGTCTTACACCGACGAGATCTTCGGCCCGGTGCTGCAGATCGTGCGGGCCGGCGACTACGAAGAGGCGCTCGCGCTGGCGTCGGATCATCAGTACGGCAACGGTGTCGCGATCTTCACCCAGGACGGCGACGCCGCGCGCGACTTCACCGCGCGGGTCAACGTCGGCATGGTCGGGGTGAACGTGCCCATCCCGGTTCCGGTGGCTTACTACACCTTCGGCGGTTGGAAGCGGTCCGGTTTCGGCGACCTGAACCAACACGGCCCCGCGTCGATCCAGTTCTACACCAAGACCAAGACCATCACGTCGCGGTGGCCGTCGGGCATCAAGGACGGGGCGAGCGAAGCGACGGGGTATTCAGGAAAGGCCGAGTTCGTCATCCCGACGATGGACTGATCCTGCGGGAACCGAAGTGAGAGAGCATCACGCATGACGATCATCACCGACAGCGGTCTCGACGCCGACGAGCGCGTCATCGTCGAGACCGCCGCCGGGTTCGCGGCCAAGAAACTGGCGCCCTTCGCCCTGGAATGGGATGAGAGCCACCACTTTCCGGTCGACGAACTCCGCGAGGCAGCCGAACTCGGCATGGCCGCCATCTACTGTGCCGAGGACGTCGGCGGCAGCGGTCTGCGCAGGATCGACGGCGTGCGGATCTTCGAGCAGCTGGCCTACGCCGACCCGGCCGTCGCCGCGTTCCTCTCGATCCACAACATGTGCACGTGGATGGTCGACGGATACGGCACGCCAGAACAACGGGCGGTGTGGGTGCCGAAGTTGGCGTCGATGGAAGCCGTTGCCAGCTACTGCCTCACCGAGCCGGGTGCCGGATCCGACGCCGCCGCGCTGTCCACGCGGGCGGTCCGGTCGGGCGACGAGTACGTGCTCACCGGCGTCAAGCAGTTCATCTCGGGTGCCGGTGCGAGTGATGTCTACATCCTCATGGCACGTACCGGCGCCGACGGTCCGCGCGGTATCTCGACGTTCATCGTCGAGAAGGACCGCCCGGGGCTGAGTTTCGGTGCGCAGGAACGCAAGATGGGCTGGCACGCGCAGCCGACCGCGCAGGTGATCCTCGACGAGGTGAGGGTGCCGGCCGCGAACCTGCTCGGTGGCGAGGAGGGGATCGGCTTCGGCATCGCCATGAACGGGCTCAACGGCGGGCGCCTCAACATCGCGGCGTCGTCGTTGGGCGGCGCGCAGGCCGCATTCGACCGGGCAGCGCAGTATGTGGCCTCCCGGAAGGCGTTCGGCGGCGCGCTGATCGACGAGCCCACCATCCGGTTCACACTCGCCGACATGGCGACCTCGTTGGAGGCCTCGCGACTGATGCTGTGGCAGGCGGCCGCGGCGCTCGACGCCGACGCCCCCGACAAGGTGGAGAAGTGCGCGATGGCCAAGCGCTTCGTCACCGACACCTGCTTCACCGTTGCCGACCAGGCCCTGCAACTGCACGGCGGCTACGGGTATCTGAACGAATACGGTCTCGAGAAGATCGTCCGCGATCTGCGGGTGCATCGGATACTGGAGGGCACCAACGAGATCATGCGGGTCGTGGTCGGGCGGTCGATCGCGTCGCGGTACCGCGAGAACTGACCGCACCGCCAGACAACATCATCGAACACAGGGAGATTCGACAATGACGACGATCGCCTTTCTGGGCCTCGGCAACATGGGTGGTCCCATGGCAGCGAACCTGGTGAAAGCCGGGCACACGGTGCACGGTTTCGATCCGGTGCCCGAGGCGGTGAAGACAGCGCAGGAGAACGGCGTCGAAACATTCCCGACCGCGGTCGAGGCCGTCGCCGCCGCCGAGGTGGTGATCACCATGCTGCCCAGCGGGGCCATCGTGAAGAACCTCTACACCGACATCCTGCCCGCCACCCAGACCGGTGCGCTGCTCATCGACAGTTCCACCATCTCCGTCGACGACGCGCGGTCGATCCACGAGCAGGCCGCCGACCACGGATTCGCACAACTCGACGCCCCCGTGTCCGGTGGGGTGAAGGGCGCGGTGGCCGGCACGTTGGCCTTCATGGTCGGCGGCGAGGACGAGGCCTTCACCGCGGCGCGCCCGACGCTGGAACCCATGGCCGGCAAGGTGATCCACTGCGGTGCGGCCGGTGCCGGACAGGCCGCGAAGGTGTGTAACAACATGGTGCTGGCGGTCCAGCAGATCGCCGTCGGCGAGGCGTTCGTGCTGGCCGAGAAGCTCGGGCTGTCCGACCAGGCCCTCTACGACGTCATCACCGGCGCCACCGGCAACTGCTGGGCCGTCCAGACCAACTGCCCGGTGCCCGGCCCGGTGCCCACCTCGCCGGCCAACAACGACTTCAAGCCGGGCTTCGCGACGGCGCTCATGAACAAGGACCTGGGCCTGGCGCTCGACGCCATCGGCAGCACCGGCTCCCGCGCCCCGTTGGGCACCCATGCCGCGCAGATCTACAAGTCGTTCGCCGAGCAGCACGCCGACCTCGACTTCAGCGCGATCATCAAGACGCTCCACTGAACTGATGGCGCCGGGCCCGCTCTCGCTGCGGGCCTCCTCGCTGCGCTCGTCGATCCTCGCTCGGTGACCCGGACGCTGGATGGCGCCGGGCCCGCTCTCGCTGCGGGCCTCCTCGCTGCGCTCGTCGATCCTCGCTCGGCGACCCGGACGCTGGATGGCGCCTCAGAAGTCACCCGCGTTGTGCCGTAGCGACTGGATTGCGGTCACCATCGAGGTCATCTCGTCGTCGGTCATCCCGACCGCACCGAACACCTCGTCGTTGAGTGTCGCGGTAGCGTCCTCGACCGTGGACCGGCCGAGATCGGTGATCTCCACCAGGGTTGTCCGGCCGTCGGTGGGGTGGGGGACCCGGCGGACGAGCTTCGCCTCCTCGAGGCGACGGATCGCATGCGTGACACTGGTGACGTGCACCTGGAGCCGATCACTCGCCTTGGTGATGGGTAACGCGCCCTGCCGCGAAAAGGCCAGCAGGCGAAGCAGTTCGAAGCGCGAGAAGCTCAGATCGTAGGGACGCAGCGCGCCCTCGACGCGGGCCAGCAGGATCTGGTGTGCGCGCATGATCGAGGTCACCGCGACCATGCCGTCGGCGACGTCGCCCCATCCGGCGTCGGCCCAGTTCTGCCGTGCCTCGGCGATCGGGTCGAAACGCATACTGCGGCCTGCCATGCCTCACACCCTATCCACGATCGGCACGCCATCCGTCGATGACGGCGCTGGCAGCCGCGACCGGATCGGCCGTGGGCGGGAAGTGGCCCGACAGCAGTAACAGCGACAATCCGTGTACCTGTGACCAGAGGGATGCCGCCACGGTGTCGACGTCGGCGCCCTTCCGGAACACGCCGGTGTCGATGGCCCGCGCCACGCCGTGACGCAGGGGTGCGATGGCCCGCGCCGAGGCGGCCTCCGTTTCGGCGGTGGGGGCGATGCCCGCCCGGGATTCGCCGAACATCAACTCGTACAGGCGGGGATTGCCCAGTGCCCACCCGACGTACTGCACCCCGAGTTCACCGAGGTCGGACTCGACCTCGGCGCCGGTCGCGGATTCCTGCGCCGCGGTGAACGACTCGAAAGCACGGACCAGGACACCCCGGATCAGGCCCTCCTTGTTGCCGAACAGTGAGTACACAGCTGTCGTCGAGGTGCCGGCGGCTCGAGCCACCTCCCGGACCGACAACGCATCGACGCCGCGCTCGCCGACGACCGCCACGGCCTCGTCGAGCAATCGGTCGCGAAGTTCGTCGGTGTGCACTTTGGGTCTTGCCATGGCGACGATTGTTTCATAACGTTGTTTTGTAACGACGTTATGAAACTCCGACCCGGAGGCCAGGATGCCACGTCCCGATGCTCGTCGAATCACCAACCAGACCCCGCCGCCCGGGACCACACTGTTCCTGATCGGCATGCGTGTCACCAACCCGCTGCGCGTGCGCGCGTGGCTCTACGTCTTCCTCGCCATGCCGCGGATGCTGTTTCATCTCCGTCGGCACGCGGACGCGGGAATGCTCACCTACCGCCTCTACGCAGGTTCGTCACTGATGGTGCTCTCGTACTGGCGCTCCCCAGAAGACCTGCGCCGCTTCGCCGCAGACACCGATGCTCCTCATCTGCCGGCCTGGCGAGGGTTCAACAAACGCTTCGCCGATACCAACTCCGTCGGTATCTGGCACGAGACGTACGTGATCGGCGAACACGAGACCATCAGCAGCGGAATGCCGCCGTGGGGACTCGCCGAAGCGGTTGGCGCCGAGCCGATCGGGCGGGGGAGCGCCACCGCGGCCGCACGACTCGGGCGCTGCCCGGTCTAGTACTTGGCGAACGCCGTCACGCCGACGGTGTGTGCTCGATCAGCATCTCGATCGCGCCGACGATGGTGTCCACCAGACCGGCAACCGTGTGGTCGCCGAGTTCGCCCCGCTGTTCGTCGGAGCGCATCATGATCACCGACTCGACGAGGCGGAACGGGAGAAGACGTCGGTTGTCGGAGGCGTTGCCGAGGGTCTCGGTGGCCAGTGACTCGTACGCGGCGGCGAGCTCCTGGCGGGCGGCGCGGAACTCGCCGAAGCGATCGTCGGCGAGTTCGGGCAGCAGATAGAGCGCCCCGAGGTTCCAGCGTCCGGCGGCCAACTGTGTCACGTCGTAGCGCGCCAGGTCCAACAGACGTTGCAGGGCAGGTGCTTCGGTATCGAGCAGTTCACGGGCGCGTTCGGCGGACGGGTCGACGGTGGTGGCGAGCAGCGCGGCGAGAATGTCGTCCTTGGTCTTGAAGTAGTGGTACAGCGACGCCTGCCGGACGCCGACCGCGTCGGCGATCATCCGGGTCGACGTGCCGGTGTACCCGTGCCGGGTGAACAACTCGGCCGCGGCATCGAGGATCTCATCGCGCGCGGTGTCGCCGTGGCGCCTCGGTTTGACCAATCGTGGGCGGCCCGGGCTGGCCGTGCGCTCCTGTGCTGACGCCCGCGTCGCCATGGCAGTCCTCGATTCGCGCCCCTGTGTTGGTCATCCGGCAGAATCCAGCCTAGCGCACCCCTGTTTCGGGCATTCGGGGCTCTGACCTGCGGCGCGTAACACATTCTTAGCGCCAGTTTCCGCGCCTGAAACATTTCTGTCACTTGATAGAAATTGCTGTACGTTTATCTATCAACCGACAGATAAGCCGCTCACCGTTGAGCCGACCACGAAGACCTCAGCAGAGAGACGACCACATGACCTCCACCGCGACGACACCGCCACCTGTCCCGCCACCGTCCTCGGGCGGCGGGGATGCCGACGACCTCTCCGAGTTCGGGTACGACCAGCAACTGCACCGCTCGCTCGGGAAGTTCGCGTCCTTCGCGGCCGGTTTCTCGTTCGTGTCGATCCTCACGACGATCTTCCAGCTCTTCGGGCTCGGCTTCGGGTTCGGTGGGCCGGCGTTCTTCTGGACGTGGCCGATCGTGTACGCAGGCCAGTTCCTGGTGGCGCTGTGCTTCGCCGAGATCGCCGCCCGCTACCCGATCTCCGGGGCCATCTACCAATGGTCTCGCCGGATGGGCGGTGAGGTCATCGGCTGGTTCGGCGGCTGGTTCATGATGATCGCCCAGATCGTCACCGCCTCCGCGGCCGCGATCGCTCTGCAGGTCGTGCTGCCGTCGGTCTGGGGTGGATTCCAGGTCATCGGCGACGACCCGACCCTCACCAGCACCAGCGGTGCGGCCAACGCGGTCCTGCTGGGCTCGGTCCTGCTGGTCATCGTCACCACCATCAACTGCGTCGGCATCTCATGGATGAGCCGCATCAACAACATCGGCGTCACGTGTGAACTCGTCGGCGTCGTCGCCGTGGTGCTGGCGTTGTTCACCCACGCCCAGCGTGGCCCCGACGTCGTGTTCGACACCGGCATCCCCGGCCAGCAGCCCGGCTACATCTGGGCGTTCATCGTGTCCGGACTCATGGCCGCCTACGTCATGGTGGGCTTCGGGTCCGCCGGTGAGCTCGCGGAAGAGACCCGCAACCCGCGCCGCGTCGCGCCGAAGACCATTCGTCTCGCGCTGACGGTCTCGGCGATCGGTGGTGGTCTCATGCTCCTCGGTGCGCTGATGGCCGCACCGACCCTCGACGAACAACTCGCCACCGGTGGCCTGCCGTACGTGCTCGACTCGGTGCTCGGCAGCTTCTGGGGCAAGGTGCTGCTCTGCGACGTCGCGGTGGCGATCTTCATCTGCACCCTGGCCATCCAGACCGCGTGCTCGCGGCTGATGTTCTCGATGGCCCGGGACGGCCGCCTGCCGTTCTCGAAGACGCTGTCGCATGTCAACGAGCGCACCGGAACGCCCATCGCGCCCGCAATCCTCATCGGTGTGCTTTGCATCGGCATCCTGCTCGTCAACGTCGGCAACTCGGCGATCTTCGCCACCCTGGCCAGCGTCTGCATCATCTTGATCTACCTTGCCTACCTGTCGGTGACGGCGCCGATGCTCTATCGCCGGTTCCAGGGCTGGCCGACCGACCGGACGGCTGTCGACGCCGAGGGCAAGAAGCTGTTCACGATGGGCCCGTTCGGCATCGTCGTCAACGTGCTCGCAGTCGCCTACGGCACGTTCATGGTGATCAATCTCGCCTGGCCGCGGGCCGAGATCTTCGACCCGTCGGGGGAGATGCCGATCCTGCGCTGGGCCGGCCCGATCTGCATCGCGATCACTGTTCTCGTGGGCATCGCGTGCTTCCCGCGAGGCAAGGAACATCCGAAGCCGGTCACCTCGCCGATCGCTGATCGAGTCGACACGAGCCGCTAACTTACCCCTTCGCTGATCGAGTAGATGCGAGCCGCTAGGCGAGCATCGTATCGAGATCCGTCGGCACGACAACAACACTCAGGAGTTTCACCATGACCACCACCACCGACGGCACCGCGACCACCGCGGGCGCCCGCGAGCACGCCCGGTCGCAGGCCGGGACCATCACCGACACCATGCCGGTGGTGCCGGCCTCCCGCTGGCCCAACCCTCCGGCAGGTATCGACCCTTCCCGATTGACCTGGGCCGAGACGGTTCCCGGCGGTCGCTACACCAGCAAGGTGTTGGCCCGCGGTACCCGACTGCGACTGCGCGACATCACCGGCACCGCCTGCGCCCACGTCCTGCTCTGGCGGGCCGACGCACCGTGGGAGCGGCTCAACGTGGCCGACACCGTCAAGGTGCCGTGGCAGGCCTACCTGTCGACCGGGCACCCGCTGCTCAGCGATCAGGGCCGCGCCCTCGCCACCGTGGTCGCCGACGATTCGGGCCACCACGACGCACTCTGCGGCACCTCGACCCTCGCCGGCAACACCGCGAAATACGGTGCCGGCGTGGCCCACTCGGACACTCCTGCCGGGCGGGAGCTGTTCACCCTGGCCGCCGCGAAGCATGGCCTGACCCCCTCCGACGTCGCGCCGTCCCTGTCGTTCTTCCATGGCGTGGTCGTGGAGAGCGATGGCACGCTGACGTCGAAGGGATCGGCCGGCCGCGACAAATCCGTCGACCTGATCCTGCACCTGCCGTGTGTGGTTGCCGTCGTCAACACCGCGCATCCGCTCGATCCGTCGCCGACCTTCGACACCGGCCCGCTCGAGATCCTCTCGTGGAAGGCCACCTCCGACCTGGACGAACTCCTGACCACCGTCGACGCGACCGACCCGGAGTATCAGCGCGCCGTCGCCAATTCCGAAGACGTCTGGTCCGCAGCACATTTCTGATTCCACCGCCGGAGATTTCGATACGCCACTCACTACGTTCGCGGCTACTCAATCAACGGAACAAACGCCACTCACCCCCCCGCTGGTCGAGTATCGAGACCGCAGGCCGAACCCCCGCTGGTCGAGTAGTCCGAGGCGCTAGCCGAGGGCGTATCGAGACCCACGCGAACCCCGTTGGTCGAGTAGTCCGAGGCGCTAGCCGAGGGCGTATCGAGACCCACGCGAACCCCCGCTGGTCGAGTAGCCCGAGGCGCTAGCCGAGGGCGTATCGAGACCCCACTCACCCGAGGAAACCCATGACCACCACATCACTCATCACCACCGACCCCGCCGAACTCGCCCTGGTCCCCGGCGACGTCATCACCGACACCGTGATCGGCGACCGCGCGCCCTGGTCCGGGGTCGTCGCCGCCGGCGACGTCCTGACCATCGTCGACCTCTACGGCAACCAGGCCGTCGACACGCTGTTCTACGGCGGCCGGGACCACACCATCCGGTACTCCGCCCAGGCGACGATCGCGGCCCAGGGCAACATCTTCCTCACCACCGGCACGGTGATCCGGGACCAGGAGTCCAATCCGCTGATGACCATCGTCGACGACGAGGTCGGCAACCACGACACGCTCGGCGGCGCCTGCTCGCAGGAATCCAACACGCTGCGTTACGGCCACCACACCAAGCATCAGCATGCGTGCGTCGAGAACTTCCTCATCGGTGGCGCCCCACACGGTCTCGGCAAGCGAGACATGGTCGGGAACGTGAACTTCTTCATGAACGTACCGGTGGATCCCGACGGATCCCTCGGCATCGTCGACGGTCTGTCGGCGCCGGGCAAGCGCCTGGCGCTGCGCGCCGAGGTCGACACGCTCGTGCTGATCTCCAACTGCCCGCAGATCAACAACCCCTGCAACGGATTCGACCCGACCGAGGTCCGGGTCATCGTCACCCGGCCCCACGCGGCCTGACGCCGCGAGCCACCCGAGACTTACGCGAGGAGCATCGAGCACCATGGCCACCATCACCGTTCACCGCGCGGGGCCGCAGACCACCATCCAGGACTGGCCCGGCCGCATCGGCTACTGGAAGGTCGGGGTCCCACCGTCCGGCCCGATGGACGACCTGTCGTTCCGACTCGCCAACGAGGCCGTCGGCAACCCTGCGGACGCCGCCGGGCTGGAAGCGACGATGATGGGGCCGGCATTGCGGTTCACCGAGCCCCGGGTGGTCGCCGTCACCGGCGCCCCTGTCGACGTGGCCCTCTCGGGTAGGCGTGTGCCGCAGTGGGTTCCGATCCACGTCGAGGCTGGGGACACGCTGGACGTCGGGGCGGCGGCCGATCTCGGTATGCGGATCTACATCGCCATCGGTGGTGGTGTCGATGCGGAGGACTACCTCGGCAGCAGGTCGACCTTCACGATGGGTCGGTTCGGCGGACTCGACGGCCGCAAACTCGCCGACGGCGACCAGCTCGCCATCGTCGGTGATGTCGCGCGGTCCCCGCGGCGCATCCTCACCGACGAACAGCCGGCGTTCACGCACACCTGGCAACTCGGCGTGACCATCGGCCCACACAACGCGCCGGAGTTCTTCACCACCGAGGACATCGATGACCTGCTCGGCACGGCGTACGAGGTCCACTTCAACTCCGACCGCACCGGCATCCGCCTCATCGGACCGAAACCGCGCTGGGCGCGCGACGACGGCGGTGAGGCCGGGCTGCACCCGTCCAACATCCACGACAACGCGTACTCGGTGGGCGCGCTGGACTTCACCGGGGACACTCCCATCCTGCTCGGCCCCGACGGCCCGAGCCTCGGCGGTTTCGTGTGCCCGGTGACCGTGGTCGCCGCCGAACGATGGAAGCTAGGTCAGCTCAAGCCCGGTGACACCGTGCGGTTCATCCCGATTCGCAGCGACCGGGCGGCATCCCCGTCGGAGATCGGGCTCGGCCGGCGTGCCTGCCTCGTCGATGTCCTCTCCGACGGCGGCGATCCCGACGACGGCGTCCTCGGTGCCACCACCACCGCCGACGGCGCCACCGCGGTCACCTACCGGCGCAGCGGCGACGACAACATCCTCGTCGAGTACGGCGACATGCGGCTCGACCTGGCGCTGCGGGCCCGGGTGCACGCGCTGAGCGAACGCATCGCGGCCGAACAGCCGAAGGGGCTGATCGACCTCACGCCCGGAATCCGTTCGCTGCAGGTGAAGGCCGATCCCGACGTGTGGTCGCAGCAGCGGATGCTGCAGTGGCTCAACGAGTGTGAGAGTCAGCTGCCGCCCGCCGAGGACCTCGTCGTGCCGAGCCGCACCGTCGAGCTACCCCTCTCCTGGGACGACCCCGCGACCCGCGAAGCCATCGAACGGTACATGCTGGGCGTCCGTTCCGATGCGCCGTGGTGCCCGTGGAACATCGAGTTCATCCGCCGAATGAACGGTCTCGACTCGGTCGACGACGTGCACCGCATCGTGTTCGATGCCAACTACATGGTTCTCGGCCTCGGCGATGTCTATCTGGGTGCGCCGGTAGCCGTCCCGCTGGATCCGCGGCACCGGCTCGTCACCACGAAGTACAACCCGGCGCGCACCTGGACCCCGGAGAACGCCGTCGGGATCGGTGGCGCCTACATGTGCATCTACGGGATGGAAGGGCCGGGCGGATACCAGTTCGTCGGGCGCACCACCCAGGTGTGGAATCACCGGCACCCGCTGCCGGCACCCGGATTCGATCCCGAGCACCCGTGGCTGCTGCGCTTCTTCGATCAGATCCGGTGGTACCCGGTCAGTGCGGACGAGCTGCTCGACATGCGCGCCGACGTCGCCGCCGGTCGCGGCGACAGCGTCCGGATCTCCGACGGCAGCTTCTCGTTGGCGGCCCATCAGGAGTTCCTCGACCAGAACGCCGAGGACATCGCCGCCACACGTGGCGCGATGGAGTTCGCGCGGGCGGAGGAGCGTGAGAGATGGTCGCAGCAAGGTGAATTCGCGCGAGTCGCGGGCAACGCCGCAGCGGAATTGAAAGAAGGAAAGGTCGCATGAGCCGTATCGACGACATCTATCGCCGCATCGACGAGGCGGAGCGGCCCGAGGTCTTCATCACCCTGCGTCCGCGCGCCGACGTCGAGCGCGAGTACGCCGCATCGATGGACGGCGGCGGGGCGCTCGCCGGAGTCGTCCTCGCGGTCAAGGACAACGTCGACGTGGCCGGCATGCCGACCACCGCGGCGTGTCCCGGATACGCCTACGAGCCGAAGGCGGACGCGCCCGCGGTCGCTGCCCTACGCGCGGCCGGCGCCGTGGTGATCGGCAAGACGAACCTCGACCAGTTCGCGACCGGCCTGGTCGGCACGCGCAGTCCGTATGGGGCCGTGCGTGACTCACGGCGACCGGACCGTATCTCGGGTGGCTCGAGCTCGGGTTCGGCCGTCGCGGTCGCGCTCGGGTTCGCCGACATCGCGATCGGGACCGACACCGCCGGATCGGGTCGTGTGCCCGCGGGTCTGCAGGGCATCGTCGGGGTGAAACCCACGGTCGACGTCGTCTCCACCGAAGGGGTGGTGCCGGCGTGCGCCAGCTATGACACGGTAACCATCTTCGCCGAGAGCCTGACGCTGGCGAACCGGGCGATGGCGGCGATGGCGCAGGCTCCGGGTCCCCGGCCGTTCGGCCCGACGACGTCGTTGGCGGCCACCGAGCATCCGACGATCGCGATACCCGCCGAGCTGCCGGAGCTGTCCGAACAGTGGCGAGCGGCATTCGGTGCCGCGGTGCGACATGCGGAGGAAGCCGGACTCCGCATCAAGCCGATCGATCTGACGCCCTTCCTGGCGGCTGCGCGGCTGTTGTACGACGACGCGCTCGTCGCCGAACGATCGCACGCCGTAGGCGCCTTCATCGCGAACGCCGACGCCGCCTCCGGACTCGACCCCGTCGTATCCGGAATCATCGGCGCAGCAGACCGTTTCACTGCCGTGGAGCTCCTTGCCGCGCGGACCCGGCTCGCGGAACTGCGGGCTGAGGCGATGGCCGAACTCGGTGATGCCGACGCACTCATGGTGCCGACCGCGCCCTGTCATCCGGCCCTGTCCGAGGTCGCCGACGATCCCGTCGGTGTCAACTCGCGGATGGGCACCTACACCAACTTCTGCAACCTCTTCGACCTCTGTGGCGTCGCCGTCCCGGCCGGCACGGTCGACGAATCCGACGGCACCCGATCGCAATTCGGCGTCACCCTGCTCGGTCGCGCACACGAGGATGCTGCGGTGATGGACCTCGCGCACCGGTTCGCCGCTGAGGGTGATATCGGTGCGGCGTGGCCGGAGAGCGTCGCGCCGAGTGTGGAACTGGCCGTATTCGGCGCTCACATGCGGGGCGGCCCACTCACGCACGAGCTGTCCGAGCGGGGCGCGCGCTGGGTCGGCGAGGTGGCCACCGCGCCGTGCTACCGCCTTGTCGCGCTCGACACCGTGCCGCCTAAACCGGGCCTGGTGCGCGATCCGGGCGGCAGGTCGATCGCCGGTGAGGTGTGGACCCTGTCACCGAATGCGTTGGGGGAGTTCCTGGCTGCACTACCCGCACCGATGATGCTCGGCAGCGTGGAGCTGTCCGACGGCAGCTGGGTGGTCGGGTTCGGCTGCGCGGCCGATGCCGCCGAGAACGGAGAGCAGCTCGACCGGCAGCGGTGGTGACACCGGTCTGCAGGGGCGCGACCGATCGGTCGGCCATTCTCGATCGTTCGGCAATTCCTTGAAATCGCACATCGGCGCGAAACGGACATGATTCAATGAGCCGGCTCGCATCGGGTGGGACAGGGGATTGGGACGGATGACCAACATGGGCCGCAACGGAATTCGGCAGTCACGCATGGTGCGGAAGCGACCTGATCGCCGCCCGCGACGGGCCGGTGCGGCCGTGGGCGCTGCCACCTTGGCCACCGTCGCCGCACTCGGTGTTGCCCAGGCGAATCCCGGACAGGCGCACGCCGCCCCTGACTTCTCGCTGCCGAGCCCGACGGGCACGGTCGGTGATGTCATCGCCGCGCTCGCCAACAACGGGGTCACCCAGGAGCTCGCCGAGCAGTGGCGGTTCGATCTGTGCTCGTCGGATTCCGATGGTGGGCCCGCTCTCGGTGGTGCGGACTGCACGGGCTCCACGGGCGCGGGTGTGGCGCTCGTGATGCCGACCTCGATCGACCTCGTCCCCTCCGGCGTCTACGACCCCCTCCAGTCGTACCTCAACACAGAGGGCGGCAATGTCGTGACCGAAGGTGTGCGCCAACTCGCCATCGCGGCCGCCGAGGCGCTCGGGGTGACGGTCGAGCCGGTGCCCGACGCACCGCTACCGGAGGGCAGCGCGAGGGTGATCGGCGACGGGGTGCAGTTCGCATTGGCCTCCGGTGGTGGTAGTGCGACCTCGGTCTCGTACTTGCCGCTCAGCCTGGCCACGTCGGGGGCGAGCGACGGCCGAACCGCATTCGCGTTCGCCGTCGTCGGAATGGCGAATGCCTGGACCACCAGCGCCATCCCGGTCACGATCTTCACCGTGTCGACCGACCTGGAGGTCCCCGAGGTCGCCCATGTCAGTTGCTACGGGGGGCTCACCGGTGCATACGCGCAGGGTGTCGGAGCATGCGCGAATGTGCTGGGCACCTTCGACTTCCGATGGAAGGAGCCCAACGGTGAGGTGCAGTTCGGCCTGACCGACCCGTCGGCGGTGCTCTTCGACCCGGCGGACGTCCTGGGGCAGGTCCTGACCCAGGTGCTCGCGGGTCAACCCCTCACCCTCAGCAAGGACGTGGCACGGCTGAGCGTCGCCGGTGACTACGACTTCCTCGGCGGCAACTTCTTCCGGCTCACCAGCGATTACGGCCCGCAGGAATCGACGAGCATCGACTGGCTCGGGCAGACCCTGACGTTCCATCCGATGGTGACGGTGAACGGACAGGAACGGCCCAATCACCTGGGCGTGCCGGTCCTGACGTTCGGTGAGCTCGACACCGGCGAGATCGTGCCGGTCCTGCACATCCCGGAGTTCGAGTTCCCCTTCGGTATCGGAGCAACGGGACCCGCCTCCGCCGTCGCGGAGCAGGCATCTTCGGATGCCGCGGCAGAAGCACTGGTCTCGTCGGCCTCGACCCCGGAGACGACCGGCTACGTGGGTCGGCATCGGGCGCCCGAGCCGACCGCGAGCGGGTATGTCGGGACGCACCGCGCCGACACCACCGGTTCCGACCTCACATCGGACGGCACCGGGCCGACCGATCTCTCCGACGAGGTAGAGGACCGCGCACCTGCCGACGATTCCAGCGATGTCGACGACACAGAGACGACCGACGACACAGAGACGACCGACGACACCGAGACCGGGGACGACACCGAGACCGCTGACGACACCGAGACCGCCGACGACACCGAGTCGACCGACGACACGGCCTCCGACTCCGATCCGTCCGCGGATGGTTCCGATGACGACGCCCCGGCTTCCGACGACTGACCTCGGCGCGACGGTCACCGCGCTTCTCTTGGCTACAGTGGAGGCATCGATCAGCCTCACCCTGACCGGCCGTAGCAAGGAGGAGTCATGGCGGTAGATCCAGCGAGACGTAAAGCGGTGTCGGAGGTCGTGCGCCAGCACCCGGGCATGAGTGTTGCTGCCGTGTCGCCGGCGATCGTGTTGTTCGGAGTGTTGTGGTTGCTGATGGGCTTCTGGCCTGCGCTGCTCATCGGCCTGGTGGCCGGAGGCGCCGGCTACTACTTCCTGACCCGTCAGCAGTAACCCAGAGGAGCAATGGCCACCCGCGTCGACAGTTGGATCTGGGCGATCCGGCTCACCAAGACCAGGTCCGCGGCGGGGGCGGCGTGTCGCGGTGGCCACGTCCGGGTCAACGGCATCACCGCCAAGCCCGCGCAGCCGGTCGCTATCGGCGACGAAGTCCGTGTGCGACTGCACGGCAACGAGCGCATCGTCGAAGTGACGAGATTGATCAGCAAACGCGTGTCCGCGCCCGCGGCCGCCGAGTGCTTCGTCGATCACAGCCCGCCACCGCCGCCCCGGGAGGTCCTGGCCAGTCAGCCCCGCCGCGACCGCGGAGCGGGCCGCCCCACGAAACGCGAACGGCGTGAACTCGATCGCCTGCGGATGCGGGGCGGATTCCTCATCGCCACCGTCGTCATGATCGCCCTGGCGCTGACCGGCTGCTCGGGCGACGACACGACCGACCCGGCCGCACCCAACACGCCCGAAGCGCCCGGCAACGCCGGGTCGGGACCGTTCTTCGGCGAATGCGGCGGCGTCACCACCGAGGAGGTCGGCCGCATCACCCGCTTCGGCGCACTCACCAACACCGTCAACAACGCCTCGGTCTGCGAGTGGGACAGCAGTGGTGACCGCACCGGTCCGGTCGCCTCGTTCAACTGGTATCGCGGCTCGCCCATCGGCCGCGAGCGGGCGACCATCCAGCTGTCCCGGGAATCCACCGGAAACATCGAGATCGCCGGACACGAAGGCTTCGTCGGTTCCGATGTCGGCATCTGCGAGATCGGCATCGGATTCGGCGCCGACTTCTTCGAATGGTCGGTCAGCGCCGGATCGCAGGCGCTGCTCGGTGAGGACCCGCCGTCGACCGAGCAACTCTGTGACGCCGCGACCGAACTGTCCCGCCTGTCGATCGAGCGGGCGTCATGAGGCGCGTGGTGACCGTCGTCGTCGCCCTGGTGGTGATCCTCGGGCTCGGCACCGCATGCGCACGCAGCATCGACGGAACCCCGGTGCCCGTCGGCGCGGCCGGCGATCGGCCGGAGGGCAGTGTCGACACCGACCAGTTCGACAATCTCCTCCTCGAATGTTCGGTGCTGTCGCCGATGCAGATCGCCGAGGTCGTCGGCGGCACGGTGGCGCGCGGGACGTTCAACGGAGCCATCTGCCGATGGATCGTCGAGGGCGCGACCACGGCCGGCGTCACGTTCAACTGGTTCGAGTGGGGCGACCCCAACGTCGAGAAGGAGACGGCGAAGCAGCTGGGCTACGAGACCGAGAACATCAAGGTCGCCAGCCAGGCGGCGTTCACCCAACGCGACCCGGACCGTCCCGCCGTGTGTGGCGTCACCGCACGGGCGCCCAGCCGCGGCGTCTACACCTGGTGGGTCGAGCCGCGCACGGTGGCGGTGCCCGCCGATCCGTGCGCCGCCCCGATCAAGCTGATGGAGTTGCTGCTCAGCGGCGGTCAGTGAGGCGCGGTTCTCCTGGGGCCCCGAGTGCGCGAGCGGCACGGGTTGTCAGACCGAGACCACCTCGACCAGATCGTCGAGCCCGACGAAATCGGATGGGTTCCGGGTGTAGAGGCGGGCATCGTGGGCCCGTGCGGTCGCCGCGATGAGCAGATCCGGTGACCGGGCGCGCGGCTGACGGCCCGCATCGACGACGGCGGCCGCGATCTGTCCGTATGCGGCGGCCACCCCGTCGTCGACGGGTAACGCATCGAATGCCTTCTCGACGAACAACAGTCGGCGCAATCGCTCGGCCCGGACCGCGGCAGTCTTGGCGACGAGAACGCCGAAATGCAACTCGGCGAGGGTGATCGAACTCAACGCCAGTTGGCCCGGCAACGGTGCGACGTCGGAGCCGACGACGACACTGGTGTCCAGTATGGCCCTCACCGGTGTCGCCACGGATCTCCGATCGCGTGATCGACGGTGTCCCGATCCGATTCCCACTCGGCATCGGCTGGACCGGCGAAGAGGTCGGCGACGTCCTCCCACTGGCGCCATGAACGCGATGACGCGGGGACGAGACGGGCGCTCGGACGGCCGGACACGGTGATCGTTATCTGCTCGCCCGCTTCGACCCGCCGAACCAACTCGGACGCTTCTTGCCGCAACTCACGCAGGCCGACGGTCACCATCGACCCAGGGTAGCACTTGTGCTACCTGGTGCGTCCGCTCACTCGCCCAGCTTGGTCACCGACACCGTCGCGGCCACGACCAGCTCACCGACCTCCGCATCGGGGCCGTCGGCGGGAATCATCATCCAGATCAGCAGCCGGTCGGGTTCGCGTACCCGTCGCAGGGTGATCGACACTCCCGGCACGATCGGCCGCAGATATTCGATGACCGCGCGATGCGGGGCGTCGACGAGGTCGGGATGATCGAGGACCTCGTCCTCGATCGCCTCCAGGTAGGCGGCGTTGTTGAGGTGTTTGAACGGGTCGAAGTCGGTGATCCGGAGGACATGCTCCCGGTCGGCCAGCTCCAGATCGTCGGGGTCGGGTGCCTTGTCCGGGTTCATCGACCGCCACCGCAGCCGGTGCTGGTCGGTCATCGACGACAGCATCTCGAACATGTCGTCGGTGATCCGGGACGGCATGCCCTGGTCGTTGACGTTGATCCAGAAGGCCTCGGTCTCGATCAGTCCCGGTTCGCGGTGCTCGGGGTTGAACCGGTTGGTCTCGTGCTCCGCCGTGAGCCGTACCCGCATGTTGGTCCACCGCGTCGACAGCGCCCCGCACCAGCGTTGCGCGGTGACCGTCGCGGGCCAGGAGATCGGCCGGATGACGTCGATGACGGTCCGCCGCACGATCCAGAACGGATCGCTCTGCCCGTAGTCGGTGGCCTCGATGTTGTCGTTGGCCACATCCTGCAGGTAGCGGGCCACGGCATCGAGCCGTACCCGCATCTCCTGGTCGACATCGCCAGTGCGCACCCGGTAATCCGCTTCGAAGTACCGCGCCCCGTCCTTGCGTTCACTCAGTGGTTCGATGCTGATCCCGCTGGGTGAGTCACTCACTCGGTCCCTACTTTCCGCCGCCGGTATCTTTACAGTTAAGATACTCAGGACGAAAAAACTAGAACACGTTCCACGTGTCGGATTTCGAGGAAACAGCAGATGGCGCATGTGATCACCCGGCCATGTTGCAACGATGCCAGTTGCGTCAGCGTGTGCCCGGTCAACTGCATCCACCCCACGCCGGACGAACCGGAGTTCTTCACGGCGGAGATGTTGTTCATCGATCCGGAGACCTGTATCGACTGCGGGGCCTGCATCGACGAATGCCCCGTCGAGGCGATCCTTCCGGATGACCAGCTCGAAGAACGCGACGAGGCGTACCTGCAGATCAACGCCGACTACTACAAGGACCACGATGTCGAGGGCGGCCTCGTGCCCCCCAAGAAGGCGCCTCAGCTGCCCGACGGCGAACTGCACGTCGCGATCATCGGAGCCGGACCGGCGGCGTTCTATGCCGCCGAGGAACTGGTCCGCAAGCCGCAGGTCAAGGTCGACATGTTCGACCGGCTGCCGACCCCCTACGGCCTCGTCCGGGCCGGCGTCGCGCCCGACCACGCGCCCACGAAGGGCGTCGAGAAGACGTTCGCGGCCACTGCAGCCAAACGGAATTTCCAGTACTTCCTCAACGTCGAGGTCGGCAAGCACATCACCCATGCCGAACTCGCCGAGCGCTACCACGCGGTGATCTACGCGGTCGGCGCCGCGACCGACAAGCGACTGGGCATCGAGGGTGAGGACCTGGCCGGATCGATCCCGGCCACCGAATTCGTCGCCTGGTACAACGGTCACCCCGACTACGCCGACCTCGACGTCGACCTGTCGTCGGAGCGCGCGGTGGTGATCGGCAACGGCAACGTCGCCCTCGACGTGGCCCGCATCCTCGTCAGCGACCCCGACGAACTGGCATCGACCGACATCGCCGATCACGCACTGGAGAAGCTCCGCGACTCCAACGTGCGGGAAGTGGAGTTGCTCGCCCGCCGCGGCGTCGCGCAGGCCGCGTACACCAACAGCGAATTCCTCGCGCTCGGCGACGTCGAGGGTGTCGATGTGGTGATCGATCCCGATGAGCTGGTTCTCGACGCGGCCACCGAGGCGGCGCTCGACGACGACACGTTGGATTCCACCATCGCCACCAAGATCCGGCTCGCGCGTGAGTTCGCCGAACGTCCTGCCATCGACGGCAATCGACGGATCGTGTTCCGCTTCCTCGTTTCTCCGATGGAGATCGGCGGGGACGGAAAGGTCGAGTCGCTGACGTGCGTGCGCAACGCCTATGCGCCGGGAACCGAGCGGGTGGCGGTGACCCCGACCGACGAACGCTTCGAACTGGAGACCGGGGTCGTGCTGCGTGCCATCGGCTATCGCGGCGTGCCGGTCATCGACCTGCCGTTCGACGAGGTGAAGGGCGTGGTGCCCAACACCGACGGACGGGTCCAGGCGGTCGCCGACGGCGACGTGATGCCCGGTCTCTACGTGACCGGCTGGATCAAACGAGGGGCGACCGGGGGTATCGGCATGAACCGAATGTGTGGCCAGCAGACGGCCGAGGCCGTGCTGCGTGACTTCGTCGACGACGCGCTGTCCACGCCGTCGACTCCGCGCGACGACGTCGCCGACATCGTCTCCGATCGCGGTGCACGCCGGATCGACCTGGCCGGCTGGAAGGCCATCGACTCCGCTGAACGGGACGCGGGCAAGTCGGCGGGTCGTCGCCGCGTCAAGTTCGTCTCGGTCACCGAGTTCGAGACCGCCGCCGGCATGGAACCGGTGTAAGGGGATGCGTGTAGCACTGCTGTCGTATCGCAGCAAACCGCATTGTGGCGGCCAGGGCGTCTACGTCCGGCATCTGTCCCGCGAGCTGGCGCTGCTCGGGCACGATGTCGAGATCTTCTCGGGCCAGCCGTATCCCGAACTCGACCAGGTCGCCATCGACGCCGGGGTGAAGCTGACCAAGGTGCCGAGCATGGCGCTCTACGACGAGCCGAACCCGTTCCGGACGCCGCGGCCGGGGGAGTACCGGGACTGGATCGACGCCCTCGAGGTCGGCTCGATGTGGACGGCGAGTTTCGGTGAGCCGCTCACGTTCAGCCTGCGCGTGGCACGACTGCTGCGGGACCGTCGCGACGACTTCGACATCGTCCACGACAACCAGTGCCTCGGTTACGGACTGCTCGACATCCAGAAGGCCGGGTTTCCGCTGATCGCGACGATCCACCACCCGATCACGCGTGACCGCACGTTGGCGGTCAAGGCGGCCAAGGGATGGCGCAAGATCACCGCGTGGCGGTGGCATTCGTTCCTGCGCATGCAAGGGCGGGTGTCGCGGCGTATTCCCGAGCTGCTCACCGTGTCCCGGAGCAGTGAGGTGGACATCCGCAAGGCCTTCGACATCCCGTCGGGCCGGATCACGACCATCCCGCTCGGCGTCAACACGGAGGTGTTCAAGCCGGGTGTGGAGCGTGTCCCCGGCCGGATCGCCTGTGTCGCAAGCGCAGATGCACCGCTCAAGGGGGTGTCGTATCTGCTGGAGGCGGTCGCGAAGCTGAGCGCCGAACGGCCCATCGAACTGGTCCTGGTGTCCAAGCTCGATCCCAACGGCCCGTCGGCGAAGATGATCGACGGCCTCGCGATCCGCGACAAGGTGCGGGTGGTGTCCGGGCTCGAGGACGAGGAGATGGCCGATCTGCTGGCGTCGGCCGAGGTGGCCTGTGTGCCCTCGCTGTACGAGGGCTTCTCGTTGCCGGCGGTGGAGGCGATGAGCTGCGCGACACCCCTGGTCGCAACACGCGCGGGGGCGATCCCGGAGGTCGTGGGCACCGACGAGGAGGCGGCGGTGCTCGTGCCGCCGCGTGACTCCGGCAAGCTCGCCCAGGCCATCGGGCAGCTGCTCGACGACGCCGACCTGCGTCGCAGGCTCGGTGACGGCGGGCGTCGCCGCGTCGAGGAACGCTACAGCTGGGCCGCGGTTGCCGCGAAGACGGCCGAACACTATGAGACAGTGCTGCAACGGGTTGCGGCCGATCGAGAAGTCACGGACCTCACGGGGAACTGACCGACGATCGACGGCGCGGCGAACTGGTCGCCGCGGCAGAGGATTTGACGGTCGTAGGATTCGAAGGAGAAGAACGAGTGCTGACAGTGGATTTCGATCGCTTGGGGGTTGGTTCGCAGACCAAGGCGATCGACATCGGGGCGGGACAGGGCCGGCACTCGTTCGAGATGTTCCGCCGGGGAGCGGATGTCATCGCGTTCGACCAGTCGGAGTCGGACATGGCCGATGTCGCGGAGATGTTCGACGCGATGATGGCCGAAGGGCATGTCCCCGGCGACGCGAAGGCTCGCGCCGAGGTCGGTGACGCCCTGCGGCTTCCGTACGCGGACAACAGCTTCGACGTGGTCCTCATGTCGGAGATCCTCGAGCACATCCCCACTGACGAGGGTGCCATCGCCGAGATGGTGCGCATCCTCAAGCCAGGTGGCGTCGCCGCCGTCACCGTGCCGCGCTACTGGCCGGAGAAGGTGTGCTGGGCGCTCTCGGACGCGTACCACGAGGTCGAGGGCGGGCACGTCCGCATCTACAAGGCGTCCGAGCTCGCCGACAAACTGACCCGGGCCGGACTCGAGGTGACCGGCACCGACCACGCGCACGCGCTGCACGCCCCGTACTGGTGGATCAAATGTGCTGTGGGCGTGGAGAACGACGGCAACCCGTTGGTCAAGGCCTATCACAAGCTGCTGGTCTGGGACATGATGAGCAAGCCGTGGCTCACCCGGGTGGGTGAGCAGGCGCTCAACCCGGTCATCGGCAAGTCGGTCGCGCTGTATCTGCGCAAACCCGAGTCGTCCGGCGGTGCCGACGCCGGAAGCAGGTGACGCCGCTTCCGGCGATCGCGGGTGTCCTCACCGCGGAGCAGGTCGACGCCACGGGCGCCGCGATCGCTGCGATGCAGGAGGATTCGGGTGCGCTGCCGTGGTTTCCCGGGGGACAGACGGACCCGTGGGACCACGTCGAGTCGGCGATGGCCCTGTCGGTCACCGGCCGCATCGCCGAAGCGGAGGCGGCATACGCGTGGTCGCGACGTCACCAGCGCGACGACGGTTCGTGGCCGATTCGCATGGTCGGCGGTCGGGTCGAGGACCCGAACATCGACAGCAACTTCTGCGCCTACATCGCGGTCGGGGTCTGGCATCACTACCTGATCACCGGGGACACCCGATTTCTGGACGAGATGTGGCCGACCGTGTGGTCGGCGATCGACCTGGTCACGAAGTACCAGCGGCCCGACGGCGCCTTCCGGTGGGGCGGTGATCACCGCACCGGCGCGATGTTCGATCAAGCCCAGATCACGGGCAACGCCAGCATCTTCCAGGCGATCGACTGTGCGGTGCGGATCGCCGACGAGATGGGGCAGCCCGAGGACGCCTGGGCCGCAGCGCACACCGCGCTCGGGGACGTGATCCGTGACCGGCCGGAGAACTTCGAGCCGCCATCGGATCATTCGATGGACTGGTACTACCCGATACTCGGTGGGGCCCTGCGCGGCCGCGCCGGCCAAGAGCACATCGCCCGGCGCTGGGACGAATTCGTGGTCGACGGAATGGGGATCCGGTGCGTCGACCACCGCCCCTGGGTCACCGGCGCGGAGACCTGCGAGTTGGCCCTCGCGGTCGACGCCCTCGGTGACACGGCCGATGCGGTCAAGCTGGTCGAATCCATTCAGCACCTACGCGATCCGGACGGATCGTATTGGACCGGCCTGGTGTACGCCGACGGCAAGCGGTGGCCGGTGGAGAAGAGCTGCTGGACGTCGGCCGCCGTGGTCCTGGCCGCCGACGCGATCAGCCGGACCAGCGCGGGGGAAGGAATCTTCCGCGACGTCCGGGAAACCCTGGTCGCGGGCGATCCCATCACCTAGACTGGTGTCCAGTCAGCCGTCCGAAGGTAGGGGCGGCAGCGAACGCGACGTCGCGCGGGAGGACCCATGGAATTCGGAATCGTGCAGTTCACCAGTGATCGCGGCCTCAAACCGCACGTGCTCGCACCACTCATCGAGGAGGCGGGTTTCGCGTCCTACTTCGTGCCGGAGCACGGGCACATCCCCACGCGGCGCGACGCGGCGCATCCACAGACGGGCGATTCGTCGCTGCCCGATGACCGTTATATGCGCACTCTCGATCCATGGACGTCGCTGGCGGCCGCCGCGGCGGTGACCGAGCGCATCCGGTTGGCAACCGCCGTCGCCCTTCCCGTGCAGTCCGACCCGATCACGTTGGCGAAAACACTTGCGACGCTCGACCACATCTCCGACGGCCGCCTCACGCTCGGGGTCGGATTCGGTTGGAACCTGGACGAACTCGCCGATCACAAGGTGCCGCCGAAACGTCGACGGACCATGCTGCGTGAGTACCTCGAGTCGATGCGCGCACTGTGGACCGACGAAGAGGCGGAATATCACGGCGAGTTCGTCGATTTCGGCCCCAGCTGGGCCTGGCCCAAGCCGGCCGAGCACATCCCGACCCTCGTCGGCGCCGCCGGCAACGAGAAGAACTTCAAATGGATCACCCGCAGCGCCGACGGCTGGATCACCACCCCGGGTGAGGACGACATCGAGGGATCGGTGGCGCTGCTGAAGCAGATCTGGTCGGACGCCGGTCGTGCGGGCGATCCGCAGATCGTCGTCCTCGACTTCAAACCGGTGGCCGAGAAGCTGGACAAGTGGCGGGAAATCGGAGTGACCCAGGTGCTCTACGGTCTGCCCGACGACAGCGTGGAGCGCGCGACGGCGTACCTGGCGAAGCTCGCCGGCAAGCTCGACCTCGCACCGGTCGCCGCCGGCTGAGGCGTGGCGCCCCAACCGCTGGTCGGGCGGCCCCCCCAACCGATGGTCGAGTGGCCCCCCAACCGTTGGTCGAGTAGCCGCGAGGCGCTAGTGTCCTGCGCCGTTAATTCGTTGAATAAGTCTGCCGATGGAGCCGAGGATGTCTTCGGCGGTTTTGGTCCAGATGAATGGTTTGGGGTTGGCGTTCCATCCGGCGATCCAGTTCTTGATGTCG